>JAGUZU010000141.1 GCA_020060625.1 Anaerolineales bacterium
GAGATCACGGAGTCCACAGAGAAAAACCTTTAAAAATCTCCGTGCCCTCTGTGCGCTCTGTGGTAAATAGGGTATTACCCCACTTAATCCTGAAGAGCCTATAACAAAAAAGGAAAAAATGAAAACAAAAACCTGGATCGCATTATTAGCGTTGTACATCGTCTGGGGTTCAACGTACCTCGGAATCAAAGTGGCAATCGAGACCATCCCGCCCTTCCTTCACGCAGGAATACGGTTTCTCGCTTCAGGAATAATCCTCGTCGTTTGGCAACGCTCCGTAGGGCAGGCGATGCCTACGCGCAAGCAGTGGATTGCCACCGCCATAATCGGCAACTTACTCCTGCTCGGCGGTAATGGATTGGTCTCCTGGGCGGAACAGTTCATCCCTTCGGGAATCGCGGCTCTCATTATTGGTTCTGTGCCGATGTTCCTGGTCGTGCTGGAAGCCATCCGCCCCGGCGGCATCAAGCCGACATGGCAGGCAATTGTCGGTTTGATTATTGGGTTTGCAGGGATTTTCATCCTTGTCGGTCCCGCGGAGGTTTCGGGAAGCGAAATGAAACTCGATCCCTTCGGTGTGGCGGCGCTGCTTACGGCGTGTCTGCTTTGGGCGAGCGGCTCCATTTACAGCAAAAGCGCCGACCTGCCCAAGTCCACGTTGATGTCCACCGGCGCGCAAATGCTGATGGGCAGCATTGGCTTGTTCATCGTCGCGGGGCTGACGGGCGAATTCAACAACTGGGACATATCTGCCATTTCGAGCCGCTCGATCTATGGGCTGCTGTATCTGATCTTCATCGGTTCATTGATCGGGTTTGTATCTTATGGCTGGCTGTTACAGAACGCGCCCATTTCTCTCGTGGCGACGTATGCCTACGTCAACCCAATCGTGGCGGTACTGCTCGGCAATTGGATTGGCAATGAACCGCTGGAGCCGCGCATCTGGCTGGCGACAGTGATCATCATCGGGTCGGTCATGTTCATCAATAGCAGGAACAGGTCAAAGGTCAAAACAGAGGCGAAGGAGGTTGCCATGGAGAGTCAACAGTGAATCATTCTTTCATGCCGTGAAAATCGTAGTCACAATTTTTCAAAAAAGGAGATAAACAATGGACGGTAAAGACCTGATCAAACGAGTTAAAGAAGATAATGTAAAGTTCCTGTCGCTTCAGTTCACCGATGTGATGGGCGCGGTCAAAAGTGTGGATATGCCGATCCGTCACCTTGAAGGCGTGCTGGAAGACGGCGCGTGGTTCGATGGTTCGTCGGTGGAAGGGTTTGCGCGCATTCAGGAAAGCGACATGCGCTTGAAGATCGATACGGATACGTATGCCGTGTTGCCGTGGTCATCGCCCGAGTCGCGCCGCGCGCGCGTGTTCTGCGATATTTACATGCCCGATGGTTCGCCTTTCGAGGGCGATCCGCGCGGCACGTTGAAGCGCATGTTGAAAAAGATCGCAGACCGCGGCTGGAAGTACAACATCGGTCCCGAACCCGAATTCTTCCTGTTCAAGGGGTCGAACGGGCACGGCATCCATCCTGTCCCCCACGATACGGGCGGCTATTTCGATTTCTCATCCTTTGACGAAGCCGTCGTCGTCCGCACGGCATTGATGGACGCGCTCGACAGCATGGGGCTGGATGTGGAAGTCGGTCATCACGAAGTCGCGCTTGGTCAGCATGAAATTGATTTCCGCTTCGCCGACGCCCTCAAAGCGGCGGATAACGTGCTGACCTTGAAATACACGGTGAAGGCAATCGCCGCCCAGCACGGGCTTGTCGCTTCTTTCATGCCGAAGCCTGTGTACGGAATCAACGGTTCGGGGATGCACTGTCACCAGTCCCTCTTCGATATTAAGACGGGCGACAACCTGTTCTTCGACGCAAAGGATGAAGCCAAACTTTCCAAACTGGCATATTCCTTCATTGCGGGTCAGTTGGAACACGCGCGCGCGCTTGCAGCCGTGGTTGCGCCGACTGCCAATTCGTACAAGCGCCTCGTCCCCGGTTATGAAGCGCCCGTGTACATCGCCTGGGCGCAGCAGAACCGTTCCGCGTTGATTCGCATTCCGCGCTACACTGAAGGGCGCGATAAATCCGTCCGCGCAGAACTGCGCTTCCCGGATCCATCGTCCAACCCGTATCTGGCATTTACGGCAATGCTCGCCGCCGCCCTGGATGGTATTGACCGCAACCTTGCCGCTCCCAAGCCGCTCAACAACGTCAACCTGTATGATCTCAACAGGAAGGAACGCGCCAAGTTGGGCGTGACCGAACTGCCCGGCTCGCTGAGAGAGGCACTGCTGGAACTGGAAAAGGATGAGGCGTTGAAAGCCGCGCTGGAACCCACCACCTACGAAGCGTACATCCGCGCAAAATGGGAAGAATGGGACGAATACCGCCTGCGCGTTTCGGATTACGAAATCGAGCGTTATTTGGAGAATGCGTAGTGGTTGGCGATTAGCGGTTGGAAAATCCCCGGAGAAAATTCTCCGGGGATTTTCTTGTTCGAAAGAGCGTGATTTTCCGAATACGCGGCTTGGTGCGCGAGTTTACCCCCCGTTTATTCGAGCAGGAAAAGGCGGTTCCACCGTTTTTAACGGGACAACCTTTTCAAACACAAAGTATCCATGAAAGAATTTCACCACGAAGGATGAAAATTTGGAATCCAGAAGTTCTACTTCTGGATGGCTCGCAAGTAGAACTTGCGGATTCCTTTTTATTTTCATATCAAGACACAAGGGTCACGAAGGAAAAACGCTCGTAAAATTGCCCTTCTTCCCCCTTTGTGTACTTCGCGCCCTTCGTGTTTAGAGAGCGTTTCTTAAATATTGTCGCTTTCTTTTTTGTACACGGATTTCACGGATCAGACGGAAAAGGTTGATTACCTTACATTTTAAGTTGGGACTTCTCTACCGTACATTTTAGATTTTTTACCGCCAAGATGCCAAGTACGTCAAGTTTTCAAGGTTTTCTTGGCGGCTTTGGCGCACTTGGCGGTTCGATTTTGTGCGTTTGTACGGTAGCGAGGTTGGGATGCGGATTTTTTGAAGAAGAGCCCGAAAAAAGGCTTCATATCCGTTTTCCGCGCTCGTCCGCGTCCTGATTTTAAGAGTGTAAGGCAATTAGTGGAAAAGGGCAGTTTTTCGAGGGCTCTTTCCCGTTAATTACGGGAGCCGAAAAGGCGAACAGACATACTGCGATATAATTCAAACAAGGTGCCGCCGAATGGCTTCAAATTCCCTGATAAATACACTTAAAGGTTACGTTCCCAATATACTGCAAAGCCGGATTCTGGATGATCCCGCGCCGCCGAACAAACCATTCGTGGAACAACACCGCGCGGCTGTTTTGTTCGTGGACATCTCCGGTTTTACGGCTTTGACCGAGGAGTTTGCCGCCAGGGGACCTTCCGGGGCGGAGGATATTTCCGCGGTCCTCAACGATTTTTACAGTCAATGGATCGAGATCATAAAAAAGTACGGCGGGGATATTGTTAAATTTGCAGGGGACGGTCTTCTTATCATCTGGCAGTATGACGATCTTGAAAAAGCCGCCCTGCTCGCGGCTCAAACTGCCGTGGAAGCAAGCAGGAAACTGAAAAATTTCCGCGCCCACGACCGCTCGCTTTCCACGCGGATTGCGCTAGCCGCGGGTCAGATCGAACTGGCAGGCTTGGGCGGTGTGTTCAATCGTTGGGAGATCGTGATTACGGGCGATGCCATTGACCAGATAAGCATGGCGCAGGACATTCTCCTGCCGGGTCTGATCGTAGCGTCTCCGGCGGCTTGGGGATTCATAAAGTCACAGGCTTCGGGGAATCCGATTCAGGGTGGGTATGTTTCATTAACCGGAATCAAGTCAAAGGTCGAGGCAGAGGCGGAGCGCGTCAATCAACTGGAAGAAAACAGCATCCCAGCCTTGAAGTCATACATTCCGGGAGCAATCGCAAAACGTCTCGATGCGGGACAGTCGGATTGGCTGGCTGAATTGAGGCGCGTCACCAGCCTGTTTATCAGCATCCCCGAAATGACGCAGGGAACCGACCCGGATTTTGCGCAAAAAATGGCGCAACTGCTTCAAAGCGCCATTTATCGTTACGAAGGCAGCATGAACAAGATCGCCGTGGATGAAAAGGGGGTATCGCTGTTAGCCGCGTTCGGACTGCCGCCGTTTTCGCACGAAGACGATCCCTTGCGGGGAGTTTTGGCGGCGCAGGATATTCACGCCGCGATCACGGAGCTTGGACTGCATTGTTACATCGGCGTCGCCACAGGGCGCGTTTTTTGCGGCGTGATCGGAAACGAAACCCGCCGCGAATATACCATCAACGGGAACGCTGTCAATCTTGCGGCGCGGCTGATGCAGGCTGTTTCGGCGGGCGGCGTCACGTCACTGGATGGAAGCGCGGCTGACATCGTGTGCGATGCCGAGACATACGAATCCGCCAAACTCCGCATGGATTTCACTCCCCTCCCTCCCATTCAAGTTCGCGGCAAGGCGCAGCCTGTTTCCATTTACGTCCCGCAGGCGCGTCACGCAAAAGGAATGGGACGGGTGGCGTTGACGGACATGATCGGGCGCGAGAACGAACGCTTTGCAATCGCCGAAGCGCTGCGGGCATTGATCACAAATGAAAGCAGGGTGGTTGTCGTCGAGGGCGAGGCGGGGTTCGGCAAATCGCGGCTGGTGGAGGAATTGCTCCGCCAGGCGGATGCGATGAACGTCAACATCCTGCTCGGACTGGCGGAAGCGATCGAACAGAATACGCCCTACCATGTGTGGAAGGATGTCGCAAGAAAAATCTTCGATCTCGACATGCAGGAAAGCGCATCGGAAAAAAAGATCGCCTTCGAAAAGATCGCCGCTGGAAGCGAGGATTTGAAGGAACGCGCGTCTTTGTTGAACGCAGTCCTGCCTTTTTCAATTCCCGACAACGAAAACACAAAAAACATCGTTGGGGATGCCCGCGCGAACGCAATGCACCAATTGATCATTGAACGACTCGAACAAAAGGTGAAGCAAGCCCCTACCGCCCTCGTCATCGAAGACGTACACTGGCTCGATTCCGGTTCCTGGGCGTTACTGAGTCTTGCGGCGCGGCGCATCAATCCTTTGCTGATCGTCGTCACCATGCGCCCCATGGGAATCGCCGTCCCGGCGGAACTGCAACAATTGCGCAAAATGCCATCCGCGCGGTATTTGCCGCTCACGCCGCTCGGCAACGCGGACATCGAAACCCTGCTCAAACAACGCCTCGATGTGGATGAACTTCCCGACGAACTCGTCGCATTCATTCGGAACAAAGCCGAAGGGCATCCGTTCTACAGCGAAGAACTTGCCTATGCCCTGCGAGACAGCGGCTTTATCGAAATGAAAGACCGGCGCTGCCGCATCACATCCAACAGCGGGAATTTGGATGAACTCAACCTGCCCGGCTCGCTGGAAGGAGTCATCACCAGCCGCATCGACAAAATGCCGCCGTCGCATCAACTCACGCTGAAAGTTGCCTCCGTCATCGGACGCGTTTTCGCACTCCGGGAACTATCCGCCATCTACCCGATCAAATCCGAAATCTCCGCCCTGCCCGAATACTTGACCCATCTCGAAGACCAGGAATTAACCGTTCTGGATTCTCCCGAACCGGAGATCGCCTATCTGTTCAAGCACATCATCACCCAGGAAGTGGCGTACAACCTCCTGCTCTATTCCCAGAGACGCTCCCTGCACCGCGCAATCGCCGAATGGTATGAACAGGCGTTTCTAAACGACATCATTGCCTATTATCCCGTCCTTGCCCATCATTGGAAACACGCGGATGTGCCGCACAAGGCGGTCGATTATCTCGAAAAATCCGGCGAAATGGCGTTCCACAACGGCGCATATCATGAAGCCATCCAGTTCTTTTCACAGGCGCTGGAAAAGGCGCAAGCCGAAAAAAAAGAGGCGGATGCGTCGCCCCTCAAACTGGCATACTGGCTGCGGCGGGTCGGCGAAGCGCAAATGGGCTTGGGCAATCTGGACGCGGCAAGCGACTCCTTCCGCAAGGCGGCTTCCGCCTTGAAATATCCCAGTCCGAAAACCCCCGCAGGCATTCTCTTTGGGCTGGTCTATCAATGGTTTGTGCAAAACCTGCACCGACGTTTCCCATCCCTGTTTATCGGGCGGCTGCGCGAAAAGGACGCGGAACTTCAGGAAGTGGCGCAGTTATACACCCACCTGGGAAATATCAATTACCTGAAGCTCGAAAGCCTGCCAATGCTGTATCACACCCTGGCAAGCCTGAACATCTCCGAGGACGGCGGAAGCATGTCGCCTGCGCGGGTGTGGGCGCTCGGTTCCGCCAGCGCAATTCTCGGCTTCGTCCCAAACCATTCCCTTGCAAAACATTACGCCGGGAAAGCCCTGCGCGCCTCCGAACAGGTCGATAATCCCCGCTCGCAAATGTGGACCTACGTGGCAGTCGGCGTTTACAAACTCGGTGTAGCGGAATGGGAGGAATCGCGCAGCGCGATTTTGAAGATGAAGCGGCTCGCGCTGAGCGCGTCGGACAGCCGGTTGGAAGGCGATGCCGAAATTGTACTGGCAGGTTTGGAATATTACCGCGGCGGCGATTTCACTGTCTGCCAGAAAGCCTACGATAACCTGACAGCGCAGGCGAAAAAGTCGGGCAATCTCCTGCACCTGACTTGGGCAATCTACGGGGACTGCTTGCTGCATATCACGCGCGGCGAGTTCGAGCAGGCGCTGGAAAAACTCAGGGAAGAAGATACCTTCGACGACACGCCTCTCAACATTCTCCATTTGAACAGCATCCTGGCAATGGCAAACTGGCGGCTGGGCAGGGAGGAAGAGGCGGTCCGGCGACTGTTCATGGCGCTGCCCTACGCCGAGTCCCTGCCACCGCAGGTTTATTCGCTGCTGGTCGCCTACCGCATCCTGGCGCAGGTGACGTTCGAAATCTGGGAGCAGGGAAAAACTTTCAACGTTCACGGCTGGCATTCAAAGTCGGAAATACAAAATACGGTTTCCAAGCTGCTGAAATTAATGAAAAAATTCAAACCAGCCTTCCTCATGGCTAAACCGGCATTTCTTTATTTCCACGGCATGCAAAAAATGATGGGCGGCAAACGGGACGCCGCCATCAAGGATTGGGAGGCAAGCGCGCAATCTGCAAGGGAATTTTCCATGCCGTGGGACGAAGCAAATGCCCTGCGCGAGATCGGGAAACGCTGCAAGGGCGAGGCAAGACGAAAATACCTGCGGCAGGCGCTCGACCTGTTTGCATCCTGTCATGCGGAATATGATGCGCTGATCACAAGGAGTCTTCTGGGGGGATAGTTTTTTTAGGCTCTTCCGTAATGAACGGGAAAGAGCCTAACCACGAAGCGTCGCCGTAGCGCCGTGGCGACAGACACGAAGTACACAAAGGGGGAAAAGGCGTCAACTTTACGGGCATTTTCCCTTCGTGACCTTTGTGTCCTTCGTGGTTGAAAAGGGTTTTCCCGTTAAAAACGGTAGAACCGTTTTTTATTTCTGCAATATGCGCCGCAACTCGGACAGGGTCAGGTTTGTCCGCTCATCGCGCAGGAGGGGCAGGCGCGCGCGCGCGCCTGAGTTGATTCAAATCCAATTGGGCAAAGGTGACGGCTTCCTCGTTGTACGGTCCATGTGCGAGTTCTTCGCCGTTCGGGTCGAAGACCGTTGCGCCTCCCCAAAAATGAAGTCCGTCTTCATAACCGACCCGGTTGGCATGAGCCACAAAGGACGTGAACATGCTGGCGTAGGCTTTGTTGACCCGCTCCACCCAGCGCGCGGATTCGAGTTTCTCGTGGTCGTTCAGCCCGCGACCGGGCGAGGCGGAGGAGAAAAGCATAATGTCTGCGCCATCAAGCCAGAGCAAATAGGGAGGCGAGGCGTGCCAGAAATCTTCGCAGATCAACATGCCAATGCGTCCGAAGCGCGTGTCAAAGGCGCGGATCGAGTCGCCCCAGGCGAAGAAACGTCCTTCGTCGAACAAGCCGTACGTTGGCAAATAAATTTTGTGATGGACGTGAACCAGCTTTCCTCCGGAAAGGTAGGCGGAGGCGATGTAAAAGCGGTGGCGGGAGTCCTCATCCACGAAGCCGATGACCAGGTCCAGGTCACGCGAGGCGGCGAGGAGATGCTTGAAGGCGGGGTCGTCTTCCGTCGGCTTGTGGGCAACCGAGGCGACCAAATCCTGCAAGACGTATCCAGTTAATGAAAGTTCAGGGAAAACCAATAAATCCGTTTTTTCGGCTTTGGCTTGTTTGATGGTATCAAGATGTTTGGCGAGGTTGGCTTCGACGTCGCCGAGTCTGGTATTGATCTGCGCGAGGGCGAGGTTAAGTTTCATCGCGGGAATCTTACCACCAAACAAAGGGACCAAAAGCTTTGAAAGCCTTTGGTCCCTGATTGCGGAGAGGGAGGGATTCGAACCCTCGGTGGACCGGAGCCCACAACGGTTTTCGAGACCGTCCCATTCAACCACTCTGGCACCTCTCCAATTTTTGAAGCGGGCGAAATTATACCCGAAAAAATCGTATCTTCTCAAAAATTGGGGGGCGTCACTCAACTCCACGACCAGCCGAGGTTAAGTTCACGAGCGCGATTAGTTACCAAAAGGGACATTGGCGGAATCTGGTTTGTTCCGGAAACACGATCACGGATATAGGCATAAAAACTGATGCCCAATTTCCTAGCCGTGTCAGCCAGA
>JAGUZU010000154.1 GCA_020060625.1 Anaerolineales bacterium
CAAAATCCGAAAAGTGCCGCATCTTCGCTCCTATTACCACTTTTCTCGCTCTACTCGTACCTTTTTACATAGATCTTTTGGATAAAGTCCAGCTGAGAGCGCGTACGATTTTCCCTGGCGCTTGATGGCTGCGGCAAGCCAACCTAGCAAGGCTGCGACGAAAGTGACCAGAGAGAAACCGAGTAAGCCCATTTGCACCGGGAAAGTCTCGATCCACGGCACCCGCAGGAGCGCGGTCCGTTGGACGAACATATAATCTACATTCCCATTTTTGTCCTCACCAAAAGCCACGTAGTCGCCGCCATCGCTCCACTGGAATAGGTTCCTGTCCATGCGCAGCAACGTACCACCAGCGTATTTCAGCCTATCCTGTTCATTGAGTGTGACCTGTTCCTGTTCCATCAACGCCTGTACTTTTTCGATGCTATGTGCCGAGTAATCGTTCAGGCTGATGTAATACCCTGTATAACGCGCCATCTCATTCGGATCCGTGGCGAGAACTTCCTCCCCAACTGGTAGATTGTTCCCAGGGTAGAAACGCTCGAGGAAGGCCTGTTCCAACTTCCCTGCCAGTCGGACGCTTGAATCCCGGTTGTAAACGAAGTAGATACCCACACCTTCATCTGGCAACAGCAACATACGATTTTGAAAACCAGGCGCGCCACCACTTTTAGCCAGTATGCGCCGTCCACCCCAGAAGGTTTCGTCGAAGGCATAGGCAATGCCCGGCAATTTGGGATGATGCGTGAAACGCGTGGTGTGCAATTCTTCGATCAGGCTCTCGCTGAACACCTGCTCGCCATCCAGTTTGCCATTTTCGAGGTGCATGATCATGTAGCGGGCAAGGTCAGCTGGGGTGGTGTTGAACCCGGCTCCAGCGGCATCGTTGAGGTTGTAGTAGTTGAGTGGATAAAGGCCATTCGAGCTATAGCCCACAGCCACATGTCCGGAATCCTGCTCCGGCAAGTAGATGGAGGTACTGTCCATACCCAGGGGCTTGAAGATTTGTTCCTGCACATACTGGTTGTAGGGCATACCCGAAACTTCTTCCACCAGCAACCCGGCCAGGGCGATTTCGTGATCGTTGTAAGCGCGGAATTCTCCCGGCGGGCGGGTGCGAACTGGCAGACGCCGCGCCAGGTACTCGGACAGAGGCAGGATCTCGTCAGCGCTTTCGACGCGGATGCCAATGAAACGGTTATCCAATCCGGCTGTGTAGTGCAATAGTTGACGGGCGGTGATCGGGGCGTCGAACGTGTCCGCTAGTTGAAAATGGGTCAGGTACTGGTTGACGTCCGCATCCAGATCGATCTTGCCCTGCCCGGCAAGCTGCACCAGCGCCAGCGCCGTCACGGTTTTGACGATCGAGCCGCCGCGCACGATGGTTTGCTGCGGGTTGAAGGGAACCCGGTTTTCTATGTCAGCATAGCCGTAGCCCTTGCTGAAAAAGACTTCACCATCCTTGACCATCACGAAAGCCAGACCGGGGACATCCAGCTCCGGCAAATAAACGGAAGCGAAGCCGTCCACGAAGGCTTCAACCGCTTCGGGCGTGACCGCACTGGCAGCCTGCGGCGGCACTTGCGGAGCCAGCGCAATAGCCGAGCGAACCGGAGCCAGTAGCGACGCTGCCAATATCAACAAACTGATGAACCATCTTATGCTTTTCATTTGGACCTCCAAAACTGAACTCGAGTTGATGCCATCAGTATGCCTGCCGCCCGCGCAAAAGTCATCCCGAGAACCATTGAACCGGGCCTACATAAAAACATCCACTTTTCTGCCAAAATATCAATAATTTTCTGTATTGATGGGGGCCACCCCGTCCACTATAATGATTTTGATGAAAAAACTCCGCTTTTCCTCCACATCATCCTTCATCGTGGTCAGCTTCGCCATCTGGATCGCCGTCTCCCTTCGTTGGATTCTCGAATTCATCGAGCAATCGCACCCTTACCTGTGGCTGCTCAGCACTATCCTGGCTGCTTACGGCTTCTTGCTTGGGCTCCAGATACTTCTAACCAAAAGTTCCCCACTCAAGGCGCACATCTATTTCGTCGTGCAAACCGCACTTATCCTCGGCGCTATGCTGCTTTACTATGAATTGGACTTCTTCGCCTTGCTCTTTCTCCCCATCGGCGGACAGGCCATGCTTCTGCTTCATCGCAAACCTGCCCTTGGTTGGATTGCCATTTTTGGAATTTCAATTGTTGTGGGACAGACGATACAATTCGGTTGGCCGGGCGGATTGTCATTTACGTTTCTATATCTCGCCGGGTTAGCCTTCGTCGCTTCTTTCTCGACCCTGATGCTGCGTGCCGACGATGCGCGTCGTCAAAGCGACAGGCTTTTGGACGAACTCCAGCAAGCCAACCGCCAGTTGCAAGAATATGCCGGGCAGGCGGAGGAACTCGCCACCGCCAAAGAACGCAATCGCCTGGCGCGTGAACTGCACGATTCGGTCGCCCAGACGCTCTACGGTTTAACCCTGCAAGCCGAGGCCGCATCCCGCAAACTGGCAATGGGACAAACCAACGAAGTCGCCGGTTACCTCGCTGAGATCCGTGACAGCGCCCAACAAACCCTGAAGGAAACCCGCCTGCTGATCTTCGAACTGCGTCCGCCGATCCTCGATCAAGAGGGGCTGGCTGCGGCACTGCGCGCCAGGCTCGAGTCCGTGGAGAGCCGCAGCGGGCTGAAGACCCAGATCAAGCTCAAGGATGTGGGCCGGCTTCCAAGCGGGATCGAGTTCGGGCTGTACGGCATCTCGAACGAGGTGCTGAACAATGTCCTGAAACATTCCCACGCCAGTGAGATAACAGTCTCGCTTGAAAAGCAGTCGGGTAAGATCATCCTGCAAATCAGCGACAACGGCATTGGCTTCGGTCTTGAGCCCGAAGAAAATCGCGGCGGGCTGGGGCTGAAAGGCATGCGGGAACGCGCTGAGCAGATTGGCGGCAATTTACAGGTGACAAGCGGCGAAAACGGCACGCAGGTCAGCGTGGAGGTGCCTTATGAGTGAGACCATCCGGGTCTATATCACGGACGACCATCCCATCGTGCGGCGCGGTATCAAGCAGCTTTTGAGCACCGAACCCGGAATCGACGTGATTGGTGAGGCCACCAACGGACTCCAGGCTATCACTGACATGGACAATCTCAAGCCCGATCTCGTGCTCATGGACCTAGTCATGCCTGTCATGGACGGTATCGAAACCATCCGCCAGATCAAGGCCGGGCATCCGGAAATCCAGATTTTGGTGCTGACCAGCTTCGCCACTGACGACAAGGTCTTCCCGGCCATCAAGGCCGGTGCGCTCGGCTACCTGATCAAAGACACCGGCCCGGACGAGTTGGTGCGTGCTATCTGGCAGGTACACCAAGGGCAGTTGACCCTGCACCCCAGCATCGCCCAGAAACTGCTCAAGGAACTCACGCTGACATCCGAGCAGCCGCCCTCGCCCGATCTGCTTACCGAGCGCGAAGTAGATGTGTTGAAACTGATCGCCCGCGGCCTGTCCAACCAAGAAATCGCCGATACGCTCGTGGTCAGCATCGCCACGGTATACACCCACGTCTCCAAAATACTGGAAAAGCTGCATCTTGCCAGCCGCACCCAGGCCGCGCTCTACGCCCTGCGCGAGGGGCTGGCATCATTATACGATGATGAAAACCAAGAATAACTTGCAACTGCGCACAAGCGCTTTCATATTAATATAAAAATGACACCTTCGAGGTGCCATTTTTAGTAGTAGATATGTGGTGCAATTGACACGGTGCGGGTAAACTTTAGGCATGATCACATATGCGAAACTTCTTAAAAAGCCGCAGGTTGCGAAAAGCTTGGTCGGAATGAGCCTGGTTGAGTTCGAACAATTCTATGCTGAATTTGAGAGCGCGCACACGGAGCGGCTTCAATCTTTCAGGAAAACGCGCGGAATTCCACCACTCGTTTGAGGGATTCATTCCTATGGGCAATGCGGACTTAACTTGTTCGCCTCATGCACCGCGTTATACCAGTTGAATTCGTCGTTGTCGCTGAAGTAGTAATAGGTCACGCCGTTGGGCATCATCACCACGGTAATGCCGCCGTAACCGGACATGAACGGAGTCCAGAAGGTGCAGGAATACCCGTCGGCGGGCTTGAAATCCTTTGCCCAAAAGCCGTTGTTGTACTTGAAGGCTGTGGTTCCGGACGTGGTCATGCCGCGGTCATTGGCATTCTTTTGCATCGAATCCTGCAACATACCGGCATGGAGGATTTGCGACCCGTTCGCATAGCCGCCGTCGTTGTTGAGGAACTTGACGACTTTGGCGATGTCGTCCTGCGTCCAGAATAAACCGTATCCGCCGAACGGCGCGCCGTAGGACGCATTGTCCGTGCGGATGGTGCTGACGCCTGCGCTCAGGTTGATGGGGGCGAACACTTCATTGTTGACCATATTGAAGATGTCCGCGCCGGAGCCTTCCTGTGTTTGCAGGTAGTTGTTCATCGCGCGTGTGACGATGAACGTATCCGAAGAGTGGTACACCCAGGTTGTGCCGGGCGCTTTCTTGTTGGGGAAGTTGAACGCCGCATTGATCTTGTCGGTGTACGGTTCGGCGAGGAAAAAGGCCTCCATGTACGAGCCGCCCTCATCGGACATATATCCCGCGAGGCGGTAGTTGCCCGTTGCCATGTCAATGGTGTGATTGAACGTCACACTGTTCCAGTTGCCGACGCTGTATTCAGGAACGTAGTCCTTGATGAGCAGGTTGTACACGCCCGTGCCGTATTTCTGTCCGAGGCGCATCAGGGCAACACTCGCGAACGCGGACTTGGCGGTGGAATAGGACGGCGCGCGCAAGTTCTCACAGAAAGCGTAATTCCCGTAGCGTGTCGTACAGCCTGATATGTAGTTCGTACCATTTATGATGATTCCGTAGAACGTCATGTGTTCGGGTGTAATCCCGCTGCCGAAGACGTTAACGTCCACGCCGGAACCCGGATAATCGGAAGCAAGATCAGCAATGGGCTTGGTCGGGAGGCGGTTCGCCACTTCCGCAGCATGGTTGGATTTCAGAGCCGCGGCGTTGGAAACGGCATACGACGAATACGCCGCATCCAACTGCCCCCACATATTGATCTTGTAATAGAAACAGGTCTCCTGCGTGATCTGGTAACGCACCTTTGAGACGCCGCTGTTGTTGAACAGGAAGGTCATCACGCCGTTGTGTGTGCAATTGGCATTGCGCTGGACAAGCGCAAATGGGAACGCAGCGCGAGAGTAGCCGTTATCGCTGTTCTCTTTCCATACCCGTCCGGGACCGATGTTGTAGTTCCAGAAGGGATGCCCGGTGTAGATCAAGCCCTGTGTGACGGGAATCAAATGACTGCCGTTCTGCACGAACTCGAAATCGAACTCCGGCAGGTGCTTGCGCGGCGAATCCGCGCCGCCGGTGTAGTTGTAGGTATCCTTGATCTCGGAGAAACCGCCGCTGGCGGCTTCGTTGAACAATTCAAGCCTGCCTTCAAAGATGTGGTCGGGCATGGCGGCATTGGCAGGCAGGGCAAAGGCGCTGTCATCCACGGGCGCTGTGCTGGAGCCGCTCATCAGGTCGTTGTAGGTGAGAAGCGAACGGGAGACGTTTCCATCCCCCGTCAGCGGGTCGCCGGGCATGGATCCGCCCGGAGGAGGTGTGGGGGTCGGTCCGGGAGGAGTATTCGTCGGGGTTGGGCCCGGTTGGGTTGCAGTGGCAGTCGGGGTGTTTGTCGGCGAAGCGCCCGAGGTCCCAGTGACGGTGATATCTTCGGCGTAACAGTAGTCGCCGCCTGAGTTCGCGGTTTGGATGCGGTATCGAACCTGGAAGTTGGCGTTGTTATCCGCTCCTGAAATATTACTGGTCGTTCCATTGTAGAACGTGGAGTTGTCCTGCCCGTTGGCGACCGTTCCAATGACCACCCAGCCTGAACCGGTGTTGTACTCCACGTAGCAGTATTCATTATTTTCGAGCGAACTTGCCGCCATGTTCCACGTCACACTGATGTTGGTGTAATCGACCGTGGAAATGGTTCTCGTGATGGAAGCGCCTGCGCCGACCATCCTGACCGAGTTAGGCTGTATGGACGGTGAGGCAACGCTGGAGACATTGCCGGCTGCGGTCCAGCTCGAATATCCGCTATTGAAATCGGTGGTATAGATCGTGGCGGATTGCGCAAGAACCGCAGGTTGAGACGGTAAAAGCAGGGACACGACAAGGAGCATGGCAAGACATGCCCACAATACGGACTTCTTCATTTCTTATTCTCCTTTGGCAAAGTGTGGGATGGACGGGAGAAATGAAAATGCGGTCCCCTGGGAACCTCCTTTCGGTCGTCTATTCAACGGCTTTGACCCCTTCGATGTGCTGGAAGGCGAGTTTCCCCAAATTCTCGAACCCTCCTTTTGCCACGCCATTGTTCCCATAGATCGGGAACTTCTTCCCCGAATCGCGCAATTGCTTCAACGTCTGCGCGAGACCCAGTGTGCCAAATTCGCGTGTGCGCGTGGTGTGATCGAGATCGAGAATCTCGGTCATAAAGGTTTGATTTGTGCCTGCCTGCTGCAAGATGCGCCCGTCGGGATCAATGATTGTCGAGCGTCCGCCGCCCCATGCGCCGATGCCGTTGATGCTGACAAAGTAGCATTGATTGAACAACGCGTTCGCGCGCGCCATCACCAGTTCCAACTCTCTATCAGACGTTGGAGTCAGCGTTGGTTGAATGATGACTTCCGCACCCATCCATGCCAGCGTGCGCGAGACTTCAGGGAACCACATATCGTAGCAAATGCACAAACCAAACCGCCCCACATTCGGAATATCAAACACACAAAACTGGTCGCCTGCCGCCGTCCCCGCTTCGTATGGCAGCCACGGAAACATCTTGCGATACTTCGCCACAAGTTCGCCATCGGGCGAGATCACAACCGACGTGTTATACATTTTGTCGTCTTCGATTTCCCACATCGAGCCAGGGATCAACCATTGTCGAGTCTTGCGCGCCAGTTCACACAAACGATCCGTCATCGGTCCAGGGATCGGTCCGCTATTTTTCTTATACCAATTTGCATCCACAGGTGTTTTGAATTGCACCAGCCCAGGCACCACCAACTCGTGATACACCACCATATTGACCCACGGCATTTGCTTGCGGATGTTCATCGCCACGTCGGACATCTTTTCGATTGTCCCGTTCATGTCCCACGCTTCGACGGACATTTGCACACCGGCAATTCCAAATAAGCGACTCATAGTTTCTCCAATAATTAAGGGATGTCATTCTGAGCGAAGCGAAGAATCTCTGATGGATTTGAGAGACTCTTCGGTCGTGGCGCAAGGCGCCACTCCCTCAGAGTGACATTAAACAAAATGACAGGCAACCTGACGGAAATCCCCGCCTCTTACCTGACGTAAATCTGGTTCTGTTTCCTGACACATTTTCTGCGCGATGGGGCAGCGTGTATGGAAGCGGCACCCCGAAGGCGGGTTGACAGGACTCGGCACATTGCCTTCCAATATCTTCAGCTCGCGTTTTTCTTCAACAACAGGCATCGGGATCGCGCCGAACAGCGCCTGCGTATACGGGTGCAGAGGCTCGTTATATACCTCTTCTGCCGAGCCGACTTCCACCAACTTACCCAGATACATCACACCAATGCGGTCGCTGATGTGTTGAACCACGTTCAAGTCATGAGAGATAAAGAGATATGTCAATCCAAACGATTGCTTAAGATCATCCAGCAGGTTGATGATCTGCGCCTGCACCGACACATCCAATGCGGACGTGGGCTCGTCCAGCACGATCAATTTTGGATTCAACGCCAGCGCCCGCGCCACCGCCACCCGCTGACACTGTCCGCCAGACATTTCGTGCGGGAAGCGGTCAAGGTGCTGTGCGCCCAACCCGACCTGTTCCAGCAGTTCGATCACGCGCGGACGAATTTCATCCTTTGTCAGAACATTGTGCGTGACCAACGGTTCGGCAATGATCTGCACCACTTTCAAACGCGGGCTCAACGACGAGAGCGGGTTTTGAAACACGATCTGCATCTCGCGGCGGACGGGTTTCATATTGCGTTTGTCTATCGCCGTAATGTCTTTTCCATCGAACAACACACTACCTGATGTCGGCTCGATCAGCCGCAGGATCATCCGCCCCAGCGTAGTCTTCCCGCATCCAGATTCACCGACCAAGCCGAACGTCTCGCCAGAGGCGATGGATAGATCCACCCCATCCACGGCGTAGACGTGTTTGATGTCACCCGAAAGCCAGGCGAAGCCGCCTGGCAATCGAAAATGTTTTTTGAGGGAGTGGACTTCGATAAGATTGGTCATTGATTGGCAAGAAAACAAGCAGAGTGATGTCCTTCGCTCACAGTGAAGAGGGAAGGCGTTTCGGTTTGACAGCGGTCAAACGCAAACTCACAGCGCGGCGCAAAGGGACAGCCTTGCATCGCGCCAGGGTTCGATGGGACGGTGCCAGAAATTGCCGCCATCTTTTTTCCACGCGAGCCAGGCTTGGGGATGGCGTTCATCAATCCGCGCGTGTAGGGATGCTGCGGATTGTTGAAGATATCTTTCGTGGAGCCGATCTCCGCCACACGACCCGCGTAAAGAACGGCGAGGCGGTCGCAAGTCTGTGCGACGACGCCGAGGTTGTGCGTAATGAGAATGACGGAAATATCGAACTGTTTCTGCAAGTCACGCAGTAATTTGAGGATTTGCGCTTGAATAGTGACATCCAGCGCGGTGGTCGGTTCGTCAGCGATCAGCAATTGCGGGCGGCACGAGAGCGCCATCGCGATCATCACACGCTGCTGCTGTCCGCCCGAAAGTTGATGCGGATACGAATTCATCACACGGGTCACATCGGGCAGCCCAACTGCATCGAGCGTTTCGCCCGCCCGTTCGCTGGCTTGCTTCGCGTTCAAATTCGTATGCTGACGAATGACGCGCATCATCTGCGAGCCGATGGTGAAGACAGGGTTGAGCGAGGATGACGGGTCTTGAAAGATCATCGCGACCTTTCCGCCACGCACTTGTTCCATGTCAGAGGCGGGCAGGTCAAGCAGGTTGGTTGAATCGAAATGGATCATTCCGTTCGTAATGCGTGCCGAACGCGGAAGCAAACGTAAAACGGAAAGTCCCGTAATCGTTTTCCCACAGCCTGTCTCACCGACCAAACCAAACACTTCGCCGCGTTTTACGTCGAAGGAAATTCCGTTCAACGCTTTGAGAATTCCGCGCGACGTTTTGAATTCCAAGTTCAGGTTGGAAACAGTCAGGAGATTGCTTTCCCCACGCTTCGCTCGGGACAGGCGCTCCGCTCGCAATGACATGCTCATTTGTACTGCCTCGGGTCGAAGATGTCGCGCAATGTATCGCCCAATAAATTGAACGCCAGCACAACGACGAAGATTGCAATGCCAGGATACGTCGCAACCCACCATTGGTTTAAAATCAACTCGCGCCCTTCGCTGACCATCAAACCCCAATCAGGTGAAGGCGGCTGCGTGCCAAGCCCCAAAAACGCCAGTCCGCCCATTGCAAGGATGACGGTACCGAGATCGACAGTTGCCTGCACGAGGATTGGGGAAATCGTATTCGGCAGGATATGCCTGAAGATGATGACCGCATCTTTCACACCGACAGCCTGAGCAGCCTCTACGAAATATCTCTCCCTCAAACTGATCGCCACTCCGCGCGCGATGCGCGTGTACCAGGGCCACCACGAAATGACCAGCGCGATGGCGGCTTTATCCAACCCGCGCCCCAACGCGGAGGTGATCGCCATTGCCAGTAGTAATGAAGGGAAGGCAAGGAACAGGTCTGTGATGCGCATGATGACTTCGTCGATCCAGCCGCCTTTGTAGCCTGCCAATGCGCCGAGTGGCGTACCGATTAACACGGCAAAGAAGACCACACCCATCGGCACCATCAATGCTGCGCGCGCGCCGACGATGATGCGGCTGAGCATGTCGCGCCCTAGTTTGTCCGTGCCGAGCGGATGTTCAGCGGAGGGCGCCAGCAGGGAGTTGGAAGCATTCGTCTTGCCTGCACCTTCGAGTGGATTTGGCGCGATCTGGTTTGCAAAAATTGCCATCAAAATGAAAAGAATAATAATGACTGTGCTTATCAATGCCAGCGGATCACGCACGATGACAGACAACACGTGACGGAATGTCCGTGTGCGTTCGTTTTCAGGGGCGGGGATGAGAGGAATAGTGGTCAATTCAAACTCACACGCGGGTCAACCCAGGATTGGACAACATCCACGATCAAATTGATGAGAACGTATCCAGATGCGCCGAGCAGGGTCATGCCCATGATGGCGGGATAGTCAAGATTTAATAAGGAACGGGTGGTGAAAAGCCCCAGCCCGGGCCAGGTGAAAATGATTTCAACGAAGAATGTGCCAGTTAAGGCAAAGGCAAAGGTCAAGCCGATGACGGTCAGCGTGGGGGAGATGGCGTTTTTCAACGCGTAGAGATAGGTGATGACACTGTCCCGAATCCCGTAGGCGCGGGCGGTGCGGATGTAATCCTGCTCCAGCACTTCGAGCATGGTGGCGCGCGTCATGCGGGCAATCAGCCCGATGGGATAGGCGGCAAGCGTAAAGGCGGGAAGGATCAGGTGTAGAAGAGCATTCTTAAGGGCAACCCAGTTTCGGGTTAAGAGTGAATCGAGCACGATGAAGCGAGTGATCTCCGTCACAGGGCTGACGAAGCGCATATCCGCATCCAGTCTTCCTATCAATGGTAGCCATTCCAGATTGCGGAAGAAGATAATTTGCAGAATAAGTCCAAGGAAAAAAGCGGGCATTGAAACACCCACGATGGAGATGAAGCGGACGAATAGATCGGGGGGGCGTCCCTGCCAGCGCGCGCTGAGCACGCCCAACGGAACGCCGATGAGCATCGCAATGAACATGCCCGCAAAAAGCAATTCGAGCGTGGCGGGCAGGCGGTCTGAAATTTCCTGCGTGATCGGGCGCTTGGTGGAAATGGAATTGCCGAGGTCGCCCTGCAAGAGTTCGCCCATGTAGATCGCATATTGAGTGGGGAGCGGTTTGTCCAACCCTAATTTTTCACGGATGCGCGCCAGCTCCTCTGGGCGCGCTTTGGGACCTGCATACAACGATGCGGCATCAGTCGGCACCACCCTTGCGATGAAGAAGGTGATGATGGAGACACCCAGTAAAACGAACAGGGATGTCAGCAGGCGGCGGAGGATGAATTCGAGTTGGCGCATGATGGATTGCCCTCACCCCTAACCCCTCTACCACTTCGTGGCACGCGTCCCGAAGGGAGAGGGGGACTCCCTTCCCCCATTGGGGGAAGGGCTGGGGATGAGGGAAAGTCTTATTTCGCAGGGCGCAAATCGTAGAAGAAGTACTGCACGAACGGGTAGTTCAGATTGTACTGGAAGCCTTCGATGCTGTTCGGGATGATGAAGACGGCTTTGGTATCGAAGAAGAACAGACCAGCGGCTTCTTCCACGAGCAGGTTCATGGCTTCGACGTACTTCGCCTGTGACGTGGCGGGGTCACTCACGGTCAACTCGATGGCTTCGTCAACCAGCGCGTTGAATTCGGGGTTGTTCCAGTAGGACAGGTTGAAGAAGGGCTTTTCGGTGTAGTAGAACATGGACCACAGGTTGTCGGAGCCGGCGTCGGAGTAGGTGGGCCAGTAGAGCAGGAGGAACATGTCCTGCGCGTTGGCGGGATCGTTCTTGGCTTCCGCCCATTGCGTTCCAAAGGCAATGGCTTCGATGGTCACGTCCACGCCGAGTTCGGCATAGGCATCCTTGATGAGCGGGGCGTAGGCTTCGTGGGTGGCATTCTCCGCGGCATAGGTCAGGCGCAGGCTGAATCCGCCGCCTTCGTAGCCCGCTTCGGCGAGCAGTTCCTTGGCTTTGTCGAGGTCGTAGGTGTATTGATTTACATCAGGCGACCAGGGCCACACGCCGGCAGGGACGGGTCCGCGGCTTTGCGTGCCGAGTCCTTTGACGCCGATTTGGATGATGTCTTCGTAGGGGATGGCATAGGAAAGCGCCTGACGAACTTTTGCATTGTCCAATGGTGCGCGGGTTGTATTGAAGAAACCGACGTAGTTGAAGAAGGAGGGTTCTTCGAAATAGGTGTAATCGGGGTTGTCTTTGAAACTTCCGTAGTTCTCACGCGGGATGCTGGTGACGAGGTCAACGCTGCCCGACTCGATCAACTGTTGCTGGGTCAATGCTTCGGGGATGATCTGCACAAGGACGGTGTCGAACTGGTCATCTTCCCAGCCGCCCCAGTAGTTTTCGTATTTCTGGAAGACGATTTCCTGATCGGGCACGTAGGATTCGATCACATACGGACCGGTTCCCGCTTCCACGCCGTTCGCCCAGTA
Source organism: Anaerolineales bacterium (assembly GCA_020060625.1). Classification (GTDB taxonomy): domain Bacteria; phylum Chloroflexota; class Anaerolineae; order Anaerolineales; family Villigracilaceae; genus Villigracilis. The sequence goes on from JAGUZU010000154.1 coordinate 12,414, forward strand.
GTTTTCATCTGCCGCAGCGGTGTCTAAAGCCTTGGGGCTGACGATCCAGGCTCCGTAGAGGGAAGAGGCGATCAGGTCAATCGGAGCGGAAGCGTTCAGATTAAATTGAACGGTCAGGTCATCCACGGCTTCGATGCTTTCCACCATCCACCAAATGAAGGAGGCGCCGCCGGAGGTGCGGGCGGCATCCAGAGATTTGATCACGGCATCGGCGTTCATCGGCTCGCCGTCGTGGAAGGTGACGCCTTCGCGCAGGTTGAACGTCCACACGGTGCCGTCTTCATTGGATTCCCAACTCTCGGCAAGCAGGGGAGTGAATTGCTCGGCAGAACCGGGCGGATTGATGCGGAGCAATTGCTCATACACATTCGCCATATATGCCGCTTCGGTCGAGAACGAAGCGATGGGATCCCAAGTGGTGATGTTGGCGGTGTTGGCGATCTTCAAGACCGAAGGCGCGGCAGGCGCTTCTTCGACGGGCGCATCTGTGGCAGGCGCTTCTGTCACTTCAGCAGGCTCGACGGGCGCTTCGGGTACGGCTCCTCCGCCACAGGCGCTCAAAACCAGCGAAAGCGCAACCAGCAAGGACACGAACAGGGTAAAGCGTTTCATAGTATCTCCTCTTTTAGGCATGGGTGATTTTGTAATCTTAACATGGGCAATTTGCAAAAAGTTTGCAAATTGGGGGCGTTTCTGACTTACGGCTATAATTATCGAACCTGATCGCCCGTCGCCAAATATGAAGCCTTCCATCCTTCTCCGTACAAAATTTCTCGTCCCACGCCCGCGCCCGGAATTACTGCCCCGTCCGCGCCTGCTCGAATGGCTCGATTCAAATGCGGATAAACGCCTGACACTGCTTTCCGCCCCGGCTGGATACGGCAAAACGACCCTGCTTGCCGACTTTATCAACGCCTCTTCCAGCCCCTTCGGCACGCCTCCCTCTTCGAGGACTTCGCAGGGCAAGCCTTTTGCCTGGTACACCCTAGACGCCCAGGATTCCGACCCGACCGTTTTCCTCACCTATTTAATCGAATCCCTGCGGAGCATGAAGCGCGCGCCTGAGTCATTGACCCGCGCCATCGGGCAGACTGCGCAGTCCCTTCTGGATAGCGCGGAAGCCTCCATCTCGTCCCAACGCGTGCTGACCGTGCTGGTCAACGAACTGGCGGAGGTGATCGAAACGCCCTGGCTGATCGTGCTGGAGGATTATCATTTCGTCACCAGTCCTGTCGTCCATCAACTTGTGGATTTTCTGCTGGAAAACGCTCCCAATGATCTGAGGCTGGTCATCTCTACTCGTGTAGACCCGCCGCTGGCGTTGGCGCGTCTGCGGGCGCGTGGTCAACTGGCGGAGTTGCGGGCTTCGTCCCTGCGCTTCCGTGATGACGAGGTGGCGCATTGGATCCAATCCAACCTGCCCGATATTTCCACCGAAAGCCTAAGCCTGCTCAGCGAAAAGACCGAAGGCTGGGTGGCGGCATTGCAGATCATTCGCTCATCCCTCAGCGGACGCGACGCGCAGGACGTGGATGCCATGCTCTCAGGCTTGAGCGGTTCCCAGCAATTCGTCTTCGATTATCTGGCGGAAGAGGTTTTCAAACGCCTGCCTGAAGATACGCAGGAATTTTTGCTGCGCACGTCCATCCTGCAACAAATGGACGCGTCCGCGTGCAATGCGGTGGCGAGCGTGCAAAATGCCCAGTCCATTTTGGAGGAATTGGAGAAGCAGAATCTATTTGTCTCAAGTTTGGATTCGCAGAGACGCTGGTATCGCTATCATTATCTGTTCCGCGAATTCCTTCTCAGCCGACTCCAACGTGTCGAAACGGAATCAATTGTCGGGCTTGCCCTGAGCCGTGTCGAAGGGTTGGAAAGAAGCGCGGGCAGACATTACGAGTCGCAGGGTGAATTGGAAGCGGCGCTGTCGCATTATCTCAACGCGCAGGATTTTGAATCCGCTGCGCGGGTCGTTTCCATCTTCGCCGCCGATTACGTCGAGCGCGGACGTGTGGAAGTGTTGCATCGTTCTCTCAGCGCCTTGCCCACCGAGGTGATGAAAGCCAATCCCGAATTGCTGTTACAGCATGGCAACGCCCACTGGCGGCTCGGGCAGACGGGCGCGGCGATTGCAGCGTTTGAAGATGCGCGTTCGTCGTTTGCGGCGCAGGATAATACGGGCGGAGTCTGCCGCGCGCTCACACGTCTTGCCGAAGTCAACCGCGCGCAGGGGAATTACCGCCAGGCAGAGACATTGTCCACTGAGGCATTATCTTTCGCAAATGAAGATCATGCCGCCCGCGCTGAAGCCTTGATGGCGCTGGCAAAAAGCGTCGGTTTTCTCACAGGCATGGACAAGGGACGTCAATTAGCCGAAGAAGCCGTGGAGGAAGCGCGGCTCGCGGAGGAAAAAATCAGCGCATTGGCGCGCGCGAATTTCTTGCAATCGCTCGGTCAGATCTGCTGGTGGCACGGCGACCCACAGGCGACGGTGCGCTACTGTCAGGAAGCCTTGCAGATCGCGCCGGAAGAATTTTCCCCCATTGGGGCGCAGGCGTATATTTCATTGGTCACGCCATATTTGTATTGGCGCGAATTGGATAAGTCCCTGCAATACGCCGAGCGCGGATTGCAAATCGCGCAGACGCTGCATTTGAAGGAATTGCTTCCCAGCGCATACACTGCTTTGGGCAACGTGCTGACTCGCTTGGGCGAAACTGCGCGAGCCGAGGCAAGTCTGCGTCAGGGTATGGAGATCGGTCAGCAGTTGGGATTGGCGTCGTATGAGCAGTTGATGGCGACGGGTTATCTCGCCTACAACCTGTGCGGACAGGGGCGCGTGGAGGAAGCCCGTCAACTGGCGGAAGGCGCGTTGTGGTCGTACACAGGCAATCCCGATACCTATGAGGCGTATGTCTGTCGCAGCGTGCTGGCGGATGTTGCGCTGGAAAACCGTCAACTCGATAAGGCGGAACGGTTATATGCCGAGTTAGTCGAAACGGGCGAACGTCGTCAGTTCCGCATTCCGTTGGCGATGGTCTATTTCGGATTGGCATTTATCCATTTGGAAACGAAGCGCCCTGAAATTGGCATGGATTATGCGCGTAAGGCATTGCAATTGATCGAAGCCTCGCGCACGTTTCAACTCTTTCTCGATCAGGGCATCCGCTCGCAGGTGGTGAGCGAGGCGTTGATCCGCGCGGGTGAGAAGAGTCCCTTCCTTGAACGCGTTTTGGAAAATTTGCCAGAGCAGCCCATCGAGGTTTCGATCCAGGATCGTTATTCGATTCAAGTGCAGTGTTTTGGAAATTTCCGTGTTTTGTTAAATGGGGAGGAGGTTGCACAAGATCGCTGGGTCTCTGTCAAAGCGCGCGACCTGCTGGCGTATTTCGTCACGATGCGCGGCGAAAAGATGCCAGCCGACAAAGTCTTCGATGCGATCTGGGGCGAAAGGGAACGCACCAGCCGCACGGCATTTCACACCGCCCTGTCCCGCCTCCGCAACGCGCTCAAAGCTGGAGCGAACAGCCCAAGATTGATCCTCGTCGAAGCCGGCGAATACTGGTTGGATTCCGCCCGCTTCAGCATTGACGTGGACGAGTTCAACGCGGCGATGGCAAAAGCGCGTTCCGCGACCAATGACGAGGTCGCGGCGGAATGGTACGAGCGCGCAGCCGCGATATCCAAAGGTGAATATCTACAAAACTTGTATTACGAATGGGTTTTCCCTGAACGACGCAGGTTGGCGCAATCATATCTGAACGCTTTGCAGGAACTTTCCGTACATCATCTCGTTTCATCGCCGCGCAAAGCTATCGAATATATTGAAAAAGCCATTCCGTTGGATATACTCAATGAAGACCTGTACCGCCTGTCCATGCGGGGATATGCGGAGTTGGGAGACCGTTCCCGCGTGGTTCGTGTCTATTCCGAATTGCAGAAACTTTTGCAGGACGAACTGAACGCAAAACCGATGCAAACCACAATCAACTTGTATCGGGAATTGATGGGCGGAGAATGATGGATCACATCTGAAAATAACACCTATACTTTCAACCGATACCCCACCCCCGGCTCGGTGTGGATATACGTCGGTCGTGAAGGATCAGGCTCCAGTTTTCCCCGCAGGTTGCTGATATTGACTCGAAGAATATGCATATCGTCGTAGCCCTCGCCCCAGACTTGTTTCAGCAATTGACGATGGGTGATCACTTTCCCCGCATGGGTGACCAATATTTTCAACAGGTCATATTCGGTGGGAGTAAGTTGAACTTCCTTTTCGTTGACCACTACCAAACGACGCGAGAAGTCCACGGTCAAGCCGCCCGATTGAAAGATCGGCTCATTCGTCGCCGATGGTTGTTTTCGTAGCGCGACTCTCATCCGCGCCAGAAGTTCGCCCGTGCCGAACGGCTTGGTGAGGTAATCGTCCGCGCCGGCGTCGAGGGCGGCTATTTTATCCTGCTCGGCTTCGCGGACGGAGAGGATGATGATGGGCGTCTGCGACCATTCGCGCAGGCGGCGTGTGACTTCGATACCGTCAATGTCAGGTAAACCGAGATCAAGGATGATGACATCCGGGCGATGGCTCAAGACTGCGTTGATCGCTTCCAGCCCTGTAGCGGATTCGTACACCATCAGTCCCTGCGCACCGAGCGCCGCACGCAGGTAACGTCGAATGGGCGCTTCATCATCCACGACCAGAACGCGCTGGTTGCCAAGTGTCATATCTTCAATGGTAATTCAACTTCGATAATCGTGCCGCCGCCTTCACGGTTCATTGCATGGATCTGCCCGCCGTGCGCTTCGACAATGCCCTTGCTGATGGAGAGTCCCAGCCCCGTGCCGCTGACGCTTTCTGGATGTTCAGTTCGGTAGAACTTGTCGAAGATGCGGGAAAGGTCGTCGTGTGGAATCCCAGCCCCACGGTCCAGAATTTGGAGGCGGGCTTTTGAGTCCCGTAATGAAGCGGCGACTTCGATTATGGAATCTTCTGGCGAATACTTGACGGCGTTCTCCAATAAATTGACAATCACCTGGACCATCAAGGTAAAATCCATTGAAATCAGCGGGAAGTTTGCGGTCACATCCACTTTGATTTGATGATGTTCGATGCGTTTGCCAAGCTGTTCAATGGCGGTGCCGACCAAATCCTGCACGTCGCCGGGTTCGAGATGCAGTTTGATCGCGCCGCTCTCGATGCGCGTCATATTGAGCAGGTTGCCCACGAGACGATTGAGGCGCTCCGCTTCGCCGCGGGCGTTTTCGATGAGCGCATTGCGGGCGGGTTCATCCATTTCATAATTTTCATCCAGCGCGGAGAGCGCGCCTGTGATGGCGACCAGCGGCGTTCGCAAATCATGTGAAATGGAGTTGAGCAGCGCATTCTGCAATTTTTCCGCCGATTGCAGCAACACCATCTGTCGGTTCTGTTCCTCCAGCAGGGCGCGTTCGATGGCTTGCGCTCCCTGGTTGGCAAACGATTCCATCAGGCGGCGTTCGGCTGGCGTAAGGTCTGCATCGGAGGTATTCGGTTTGCCAACGCCAAGCACGCCCACAACGCCCTTCGATGTTTTGAGCGGCAGGTATCTCAACTGCGCCGCAGGCAGTGTGTTGGTATGCCGCCCCGCAGGTTCGGCGTGACGATACACCCAATCGGCGACCGCCATTTCTTCATCGTTCAATTTCAAATTCTCGCTGACGACATACGCGACCATTCGGTTTTCTTCGGGCAGCAGCACCACGATGGTGCGGTTGAAGGTTTGCTCCAAATGTTTTTTGAGGACATGCAAAATGGATTCGAGATTCGCCGACGATGCCAGGTCGCGGCTGAGGTCGTACAACTCCGCTGTCTCCGCCTCACGCTGACGCGCCGCCTGCGCCTGTTCGCTCGCCCGAGCCGTCAACTGGCTGATGACCATGCCCACCAAAAACAGGGCTATGAAAACAATAATGTACTGCGTGTCCGAAACGGCGAAGGTGTAATACGGCGTGACGAACAGCACATCGAAGGTCAGCACCCCCGCCAGCGACGCAAGGATGGCAGGTCCGCGCCCAAGATAGATGGCGGAGACGACCACGGTCAGCAGGTAGAGCATGACGAGATTGGTCTGCTCGACGCGTCCGCCGATCAAAAAGCCAATGACAGTGGCAAGCGCCACCAACAACAGGCTCAGGACATAGCGATGAATGGGACTGTGGAGTTTGAGCGGACTTTCATCCGCAGGCAGGGATGGCTTATCCGAACTGGTGACGACGTAAACGTCAATATCCCCGCTTTTGTGAATTAACTTATCCACGAGCGAGCCGCGCAGAAACTCCTGCCAGCGCGGGCGCAGCGGTTTGCCCGTCACAATTTTGGTGATATTGTTCTTGTGAGCAAACTCGATGATGGTTTGCGCCACCGAATCCATTGCGCTGCCCGCAGACAGGATGTATGAACGCGCGCCCAAGTCTTCCGCCAGTTGCAGGATGTTTGCCACACGGTCGCGCTTATCTGGCGACATCGAAGCGAACTGCGGCGTTTCGACATATAGCGCGATCCATTCGGCGTTGAGTTCATCTGCCAAACGCCTTGTCGTGCGGACGAGTCTCTCACTCAGCGGGCTGGGGCTGATGCACACCAGCAGGCATTCGCCCGCCGCCCAAATCCCTTGAATGGCGCGAGTCTGCATGTAGGCGCGCATCTGGTCATCCACCCGTTCCGCCGCCCGCCGCAGGGACATTTCGCGCAAGGCGGTCAGATTCCCCTTGCGAAAGAATTTTTGAATCGCGCGCGCCGCCTGATCGGGCACATACACCTTCCCCTCCTGCAGGCGCACCAGCAGTTCATCGGGCGGCAGGTCAATGACTTCGATCTCGGAGGCTTCATCAATGACGCGGTCGGGAATCGTCTCGCGGACAGTCACCCCTGTCACCTGCGCCACCACATCGTTCAAACTTTCGAGATGCTGGATGTTGAGCGTGGTGTACACGTCAATGCCCGCCGCCAAAATCTCCTGCACATCCTGATAGCGTTTTGGGTGGCGCGAACCAGGCGCATTGGTATGCGCGAACTCGTCCACCAATACCAATTGCGGGCGGCGATTGATCACGCCGTCCACGTCCATTTCGGGCAGGGTTACATTGTGATATTCCACCAGTTTGCGCGGCAGGACTTCCAATTCCTCCACCAGTTCTTCGGTCTCGGCGCGTTTGTGTGTTTCGATGTAGCCCACCACCACATCCACGCCTTGCGCCTTACGCTGGTGCGCGGCTTCGAGCATGGCGTAGGTCTTCCCCACGCCCGCCACATAGCCGAGAAAAATCTTCAGCCGCCCGCGTTTGGTCTCTTCGGCTTGGATATTTTTCAGAAGTTCATCGGGGTCTGGGCGATTTTCCATCGAATCTATTGTAGTCCATCCAATGCGAGATTTAACAACAGGACATTGACGCGCGGTTCGCCGAAGATTCCGAACTGACGCCCTTCGGTATATTTTTCCACAAGGGATGTGACTTCCGCTTCACTCAACCCGCGGGCTGATGCCACCCTTCCAACTTGATACAACGCCGACGCCACGCTGATGTGCGGGTCGAGTCCGCTTGCAGAAGCAGTGACCAGGTCAACGGGAATCGGAAGCGGGTTGTTCGGGTCAGCGGCTTGGAGCGCATCAATCCGCGCTTGCGCGACTTCTTCAAGAGACGGATTCATCGGTCCGAAGTTAGAGCCTGATGAAGCGGAGGCATCGTACCCCGCGGCAGAAGGACGTCCCCAAAAATACTTCGGGTCGTCGAACTGCTGACCGATGAATTCCGAGCCGTAGGTCTTTCCGTCAATGACGATGAGACTGCCGTTGACTCGATGTGGGAAAAGAACTTGGGCGAGTCCCGTCGCGGTCAACGGATAGATGACGCCTGTGATAATAGTGAGTAATGCCAGCAAAGTAATGGCTGGGCGAAGATGTTCTTTCATGACGAAAATACTCCAGAGACGATGAGAAGTGTCCATGCGATGGTGAAGATGAATATCCATGGGCGCATGGGCGCGGGGATGTGTAAAATATTCGGCGCAACGCTGGCAGTGATGAGCGCGGCGGTGGAAAGCACGCCAGCCAATTTTGATAGAGAGAGTTTTGTTTTCATAATAATCTCCATCTGCTGTACCGCAAGATTTATCTTGCATCTCCGCAACATTCATGTTGCGGTACTAAACCAATCCGAGCGCAACCAGCAACATATCAATTGCCTTGATGCCAATGAACGGCACGAGCAGACCGCCAAGTCCATAGATCAACAGGTTATCCCGTAACAATTGCGCCGCGCCGACGGCTCGATACGGCACGCCGCGCAATGCCAGCGGGATCAGCGCAACGATGATGAGCGCGTTGAAAATGACCGCCGACATGATCGCGCTCTCAGGTGTGGCGAGGCGCATGATGTTGAGCGCGTTCAATTGCGGATACGTGCTGGCAAACGCGGCGGGGATGATGGCGAAGTATTTGCTTACATCGTTGGCAAGGCTGAAGGTGGTCAATGCGCCGCGGGTCATCAGCAATTGCTTGCCGATCTCCACGATCTCGATGAGTTTCGTGGGGTTGCTGTCCAGGTCCACCATGTTGGCGGCTTCGCGGGCAGGTTGTGTGCCTGTGTTCATGGCAACAGCCACGTCGGCTTGAGCAAGGGCGGGCGCGTCGTTGGTGCCATCGCCTGTCATGGCAACCAACCGTCCGCCCGTTTGATATTCACGGATAAGTTTGAGTTTGGCTTCGGGCGTGGCTTGCGCCAGGAAATCGTCCACGCCGGCTTCGGCGGCGATGGCGGCGGCGGTGAGGGGATTATCACCCGTGATCATCACGGTCTTGATGCCCATCTTGCGGAGTTGCGCGAAGCGTTCCTTCATACCGCCTTTGACGATGTCCTTCAAGTGGATGACGCCCAGCGCCTTGTTGTTGCGAGTCACTACCAGCGGAGTCCCCCCGGCTCGGGCAATGGAATCAACTGTCGGCTTGAGGTCTGAGGCGACGCCGTTTCCGTTGGATTGAATCAATCCAGTCATCGTGTCTGGAGCGCCTTTGCGAATTTGCGTCCCGTTGAAATCCACGCCGCTCATACGCGTTTGCGCGGTGAATGGGATGAAGTGCATACCATCTACGGTGTGACCGCGTAGATCAAATTTTTCTTTGGCAAGCACCACAATGGAACGACCTTCGGGTGTTTCATCCGCAAGCGACGCGAGTTGCGCGGCTTCGGCGAGTTCGTTCGCATTGACGCCGTTGACGGGGATGAACTCGACTGCCTGACGATTGCCGAGCGTGATGGTTCCTGTTTTGTCGAGCAGCAGCACATCCACATCCCCCGCCGCTTCCACCGCGCGACCCGACATGGCGATGACGTTGCGTTGAATCATCCTGTCCATGCCCGCGATGCCGATGGCAGAAAGCAAACCGCCAATGGTGGTGGGAATGAGACAGACGAGCAGCGCAATCAGCACAGTAATGGTGATGGGAGTGCCGCTTCCGCTGGCTTCGACACTGTAAATGGAATAGGGCAGCAGCGTGGTGACTACAACGAGAAAGATGATGGTGAAGCCTGCGAGCAAAATATTGAGCGCGATTTCGTTCGGCGTCTTCTGACGCTTCGCGCCTTCGACCATGCTGATCATGCGGTCGAGAAATCCCTGCCCAGGGTCGGCGCTGACGTGAATGATGAGCCAGTCGGAAAGAAGCCGCGTCCCGCCCGTGACCGCGGAACGGTCACCGCCCGCCTCGCGCACGACTGGGGCTGATTCACCCGTCACGGCGCTTTCATCCACCGAAGCGATTCCAACCACGATCTCGCCGTCAGCGGGGAGAATGTCGCCTGCTTCGACGAGATACAAATCATCTTTGCGGAGGGACGTTGAAGAAACTATTTCGGTTTCAACGTTTTCACGTTCAAACGTTTTAACGTTCGAACTGACCTTCTTCGCGGGCGTATCTTGTCTCGCTTTCCGCAGCGACTCGGCTTGCGCCTTGCCGCGTCCTTCCGCTATGGCTTCGGAGAAGTTTGCGAATAAGACAGTGAACCACAGCCATAAAGCAATTGCGCCGATGAAACCCGCTGGCGCTTCGCCTTTGCCAAGCAGGGATTGAATCCACAACAGGGTGGCGAGCACGCTGCCCACTTCCACCACGAACATGACAGGATTGCGCACCATCCAGCGCGGGTTGAGTTTGATAAAGGATTCCAGCACGGCGCGTTGGTACATTTCACGGCGGGCTTGGGTTTTGTTTTTGGTAGTCATAATTCCTCTCGCCCTCATCCCCAGCCCTTCCCCCGAAAGGGGAAGGGAGTCCCCTCTCCCTGCGGGAGAGGGTTAGGGTGAGGGATTTTTTATCCAAAGATCATTAAATGTTCCACAATCGGTCCGAGCGCCAATGCGGGCAGGAAACTTAGCGCGCCGACGATGATGATGACGCCGATGACCCATACAATGAAGAGCGGAGTATGCGTGGGCAATGTCCCTGCACTGGCTGGGACCTTCTTCTTGTTCGCCAGTGAGCCCGCAATTGCCAGAACGGGAATTGCCAGCCAGTAACGCGCAATGAGCATGGCAATGCCGAGCGCGATATTGTAGAAAGGCGTGTTTGCGCCCAGCCCTGCAAACGCGGAGCCGTTGTTATTTCCAGCGGACGAGAACGCATACAACACTTCACTGAACCCATGCGCCGACGGGTTGTGAATCGTCGCCCGCCCCGCTTCGGTGGTCAACGCCACAGCCGTGCCGATCAGCACCAGCATCACAGGGATGAGAATGACGATGGACGCCATCTTCATCTCATAGGCTTCGATCTTCTTGCCGAGATATTCGGGCGTGCGTCCCACCATCAAACCAGAGACGAAGACCGCGATGATGACGAACGCCAACATGCCGTATAAGCCCGACCCAACGCCGCCGTAGATGATCTCGCCGAGTTGCATCAGCCACATCGGGACGAGTCCGCCCAGCGGCATGAAGGAGTCATGCATGGAGTTGACCGAGCCATTGGAAGCGGCAGTCGTCGCCGTCGCCCACAGCGCGGAGTTGACAATGCCGAAGCGGACTTCCTTGCCTTCCATATTCCCGCCTGGGTTCATCGCGGATTGCATTTGGTCAACGCCGAGTTTCGCAAACATCGGGTTGCCGCCCTGCTCCGACCACACCGCCACGCTCAGCAACGCCGCGAAGATGATCGTCATCACCGTCAGTAACGCCCATCCCTGACGCGTATCGCCAACCATTTTCCCAAACGTGTAACATAGCGCGGCGGGAATCAATAAGATGGACAGCATCTCCAAAAAGTTCGAAAACGGAGTTGGGTTTTCCAACGGATGCGACGAGTTGACATTGAAGAATCCGCCGCCGTTGGTGCCAAGTTGCTTGATGGCGACTTGCGAAGCGGCAGGTCCCACCGCGATGAGTTGTGTCTCGCCTGATTGAAGTGAAGTGACTGATTTATATTCGCTGAGAGTTTGCACGACGCCCTGCGAAACCAGCACTAATGCCAACACAAGCGAAAGCGGAAACAGAATATAGAGAACCGAACGAGTCATGTCCACCCAGAAATTACCGATCTCTTTGGTGGTGTGACGTGTAATGCCACGAATCAACGCAGCCAACACCGCCATCCCCGTCGCCGCAGAGACAAAGTTCTGCACGGCCATGCCGAGCATCTGCGTGAGATAACTCATCGTCGTCTCGCCGCCGTAGCCCTGCCAGTTGGTGTTGCTGGCAAAACTCACCGCCGTATTCCACGCGGAATCGGGCGGGACTGCGCCAAGTCCCTGCGGGTTGAGGAGCAGGAATCCTTGCAGGCGCTGTAAGGCATAAACGAAGATCAAGCCGATGATGTTGAATACCAGCATGGCAACGGCGTATGTTTTCCACGTCATTTCGGTGCGCGAGTCAATGCCGGAGAGACGATAAATGAATCTCTCAACGGGACCAAGTATCGGGTCAAGAGCGAGGCGTTCGTTCTGGTACACCTTCGCCATGTACGCGCCGAGCGGCTTCACCAAGAGGAGTAAAATCCCGAAATAGATAATCAGTTGAAGCCAGGTGTAAAGATTCATCCGAACCACTCCGGTTTAACGAGCGCCAGCACGAGATAGAGCAACAACCCTAAAGCCGCAATTGCAGTAACGAGATAAAGCGGATTCATGGCTTATCCTCCCGTAATCCATCCAGGGCGCTGATCAGCCCAATGGAAAGTGAAAAGAACAGAACCGTAATGCCGATAAATAGCAGATCGTTCATGTAAGCCTCCAATGGAGGCAGTGTATTCAGTTGTGCGTCAAATTGGGGTTAAGGGGAATGGCAAAGATGTCAAGAAAAGGTTAAGAAACTTACATCATCAACTTGGGGCAATATTGCAGCGCCTCCGCCAGATGCGCGGATTGGATATCTTCACTTAATGTCTGGCAAGCCGAGGTCAAGGCTGATGATGTCGGGACGATGACTCAGCGTGGCTTGCAACGCTTCTTCATCCACGACCAGAACGCGTTGATTGCCGTCCCGGTCATCCGGTGTAAAATCGAGGTAGTTGCAGCGCGGGATTCATCCCGCATCACGGCAGGATACAAGCCTTCGCTGGCGCGTTTGCGCGAAAGCACAATGGACGTGGAGAGATACGCAAAGACATGCACCGCCGCGGGGTCGGTAAAATCATCCGCAGGGACGTAGACCGCCTGCACAGATGTGATCGCGCCCAAACGGGTGTTGGCGATGCGTTCCTGCAATTCCGCTAGTTCGGTTGCGAGGGTGGGTTGATAGCCGACGCGGGAGGGGATGTTCCCGAGCAATCCCGAAACTTCCATGCCCGCCTGAATGAAGCGGAAGATGTTGTCAATCAAAAGCAGGACGTCCTGCCGTGCTTCGTCGCGGAAATATTCCGCCATCGTCAACGCGGCATGTCCCACGCGGAAGCGCGCGCCGGGCGGCTCTTTCGACCATTCTTGGCGGCTAATCTCCGACGTGGAGCGCGATACGTTGAGCCGCCTCTCGATTTTTCACGGCGGATTTGACCGAAGCGCAGCGGAAAAAGTCGCAGGGGCGAATCTGCCGCGGTTGTCGTCGCTCGTTTCAAAGTCACTGGTGAGGCGGGACGAGTCGGGACACTACAGTCTGCACGAAGTGATACGTCAATACGCCTATTCCCATCTCGAAGAGAACGAAGCCTGTTGCCGTCAAGCCTGTGACCGTCATAGCGCTTACTATCTCAACTTTGCCGCCGAGTATGAATCGAAATTGAAGAGCGCGCCGCAACAGATTGCCATGCACGAAATGACCGCCGAGTTGGATAACCTCCGCGCCGCGTGGGATTGGGGAATCAAAAATAAAAAATTCGATTTGCTCGCCGGATCTGTCCGCGCCTTTGGCTGGTATTACGAAGTCTCAGGCATGATTCGCGACGGCATCGAACAACTCGGGCTGCTTGTGAGCGCTTTGAACAAACAAGTGCGCGATAAGCAATCCAACAAGACTCTTGGCACATGCCTTGTGCAACAGGGCTTATTATTTTTCCGCAGCGGACAATTCGCCCGCGCGCAGGAGTTATACGACCAGAGCATTTTTATTCTTCGTTCGGTAGATGCGCAATCCCTTCTCGCCGACGCGCTTATTTTTAGCGGCACGCTCAAACACCTGAGCGGCGATTATCTCGAAGCCAAGGCGCTCATCGAAGAAGGACTCACATACGCCCGCGCAATGAAGGATGATTGGTTCATCGCCTACGGAATTTACAACCTCGGTCACGTGGATAGCCTGATGGGCGACTATCAAAAAGGCTACGAGCAAATGCGCGAAGGTCTCGCGCTCTGGCGCAAGGTCGGCGATCCGCATTCCATTTCACTCGGCTTGAATTTCCTCGTGGACACACAGATCGCGCTCAAACGATATGAAGAAGCCAAAGCCTCCATGCGCGAGAGTATTGCCTTGTGCGAGTAGACTCAAAACCGCTGGGGCATGGGCACGGCTCAGCGGTATCTCGGTCTTGCCATGCTTGCAGACGGTCAATACGACGACGCCCGCGACTGCTTCCAAAAGAGTCTCGAAGTCTTCGGCGAATATTTCGAAGGCTGGGACATTTCCATCACTCTCGCCTACCTCGCCAACGCGACTCTACTTTCAGGTGATGGCGTCGAAGCGAAAGCGATTTATTTGGATTCAATGCGGCACGCGCGACAAATCAACTCCGCCCCGCTGATGTTGATGAACCTTGCAGGACTTGCCCAACTCGAATCCCGCCTCTCTCCCGACCTCGCAGCTGGCTGGCTGACCCTCGTCCTTTCCCACCCTGCCGCGACACGAGAGACAAAAGATCGCGCCCGTCAGTTACTTTCGGAGGTGGAAAAGCGCTCTGGTGTTGAACAGATTGGCGTTTCTCGTAAGAAAATGTCCATTCAAACGTTGGAAGAGTTGGTGGAGACAATATTGGAATAAGCCTTCAAGAACTAACCTGCGAGGTGTTCCTGAGAGCGAACAATCTGTCCGATTGTATACCCCTGACGGATTACACGGACAAGCACGGATTTTTAAAAAGATTTTTTCCGTGAGAATCCGTGAAATCAGCGTGATCCGTGTACCAAAAAGCACTTAAGAAACGCTCTCTTAAGACTATGCACAATTGAACATATTTTTGTTTGATGAATAGCAAGAGAGGAATTGGCAACTCTTGGAAAGACCATAAACATAAAAGCATTGAATGATTGGGAGAAAAATTTGGCTGAATCCCTAGCCGACCTGAGAGCCGGCGTTTAGGAGCTAAAAATTGTTGCTCCCCAGACACCTGAGGAGTAACATGAGGTTTTTATACAAATTCGGCTGAACCTTCTCGATATTCTAGGGAAAGATGTCGAAAGCGGAGGTACTACTGCTGGGGCACTAAATTTTGAGGACGGAACTTATACCCATATACCAGATATGTACTCCACCAGAACTATCAATGTAAGGCTGTAATAAATGAAATACTATCTTGAGTTTTCTATACCATCATCCTGCTTTTTGGATAAATACGAATTAACCGCCAAAATCCCAACCCCGCCAAATACACCGACCAAATGAAGCGGTAGATAATCCATCACATCCACAGGCTGACCAAGGACTACCTTCAAATAATAATATGGTGCCCAGACCAAGATTCCTGCCCAGATCACCCCATGCCCAAGCAACTGTAGGCGGGTCTTTTTGGGAGCGGGCATCCCCAATTCCTTTCGGGCAAAAGTGCGCAGGCGCGAACCGCCCATCACGCCTAAAAGGTGAAGCAGCAGGTATAAGCTCATTGAAGGTTGTTCACCCGTAATGCGCAAAATGATGAATGGCACCCACACCAACACGCCCAGCCAGATAAACACACTTCCCAAACGATAACGCATCCATGCGGCGTTGTAAATTTTCTCATCAGTTACCATGTGCGAAACGACTCCGTTACTGCTTCAATTGTCTTATCAATGATCTCATCTGTATGCAGGGTCGAAATAAACCCTGCCTCAAATTGCGACGGCGCAAGATAAACACCATTCTCCAACATCTTTTGGAAGAACTTCCCGAACTGAACCTTATCCGCCACCTTGACCGTATTCCAGCCAACGGGCTTGGTCTCGCTAAAGAAGGTTGTGAACATCGTGCCGACCCGCGTTTGCTGGATGGGAATCCCTGCCTGCTTTGACGCCGATGCAACTCCCGCTTCCAACTTAACCACAGCCTGTTCCAGTTTTCTCCAAACTTCCTCTCCCCGAATCAGACTCAACGCCGCAATGCCCGCGCTCATCGCCAACGGATTTCCCGAAAGCGTCCCCGCCTGGTACATCGGTCCAAGCGGCGCGACCATTTGCATGATCTCCTTCTTGCCGCCATACGCGCCGACGGGCAGACCGCCGCCGATGACCTTGCCCAGTGTGGTGAGGTCAGGCTTGATATTGTAGAGAGTCTGCGCCCCGCCTTTATGAACGCGGAACCCCGTCATCACTTCATCGAAGATCAGGAGTGTTGCGTGTTCCGTTGCCAACTTTCTCAAGCCTTCCAAAAACCCAGGCAACGGCGGGACGACTCCCATGTTCCCTGCCACAGGTTCGACGATCAGCCCCGCAATTTGGTCAGGATACTTTTTGAATAAGGCTTCGACAGATTCAAGATCATTGAACTGCGCCACCAATGTATCCGAAGCGACCGCGCTCGGCACGCCAGGCGAATCGGGCAAGCCTAACGTCGCCACGCCCGAACCCGCCTGCACCAACAACATATCCGCGTGACCGTGATAACAGCCGTCGAACTTGATGATCTTTTCACGTTTGGTATAGGCACGGGCAAGCCTCAGCGCCGACATGGTCGCTTCCGTGCCCGAATTGACAAAACGGATCATCTCGATGTTCGGCATGAACTCCATGATGCTCTTTGCCAGTTCAATTTCCAACGGACTCGGCGCACCATAGGATGTTCCCATCAACGCGGCTTCCTGAATTGCTTTCACCACATCGGGGTGTGCATGACCTGTGATAAGGGGTCCCCACGAAAGGACATAGTCAATGTAGCGGTTGCCGTCCACATCGAAGAGATAGGGACCTTCGCCGCGTTCGATGAAGAGTGGCTGTTCGCCCACGGCGCGAAAGGCGCGCACAGGCGAGTTCACCCCACCAGGAAATAAGGTTTGTGCTTCTTGAAAGAGAGAAATGGATTTGGTGATGTTCATAAGTTCCTTTATTGTCATTGCGAGGAGCGCTCTTTGCGACGAAGCAATCCCCAGTTATCAGGAGATTGCTTCGCTCCTTGCAGTCGCTCGCAATGACATTGAGTTTAGAATCTTTTCAATCGCCAATTCCCCCGAATGAATGCAGTCAGGGATGCCAATGCCGCGATAACCGTTGCCAGCCAGCGCAAGGGTTGGATATTTTTCTAAACCCGCGTCGATTTGTTCGAGAATTTCGGGATGACCGAGGTTGTATTGCGGCATGGCTTTGTCCCACAGGAAGACACGTGAGACGAGCGGCTCGGCGGTGATGCCAAGAGTCAACTCCAATTCTTTCTTTGCAACTTCAAGCAATTCGCCCTCACCCCCAGCCCCTCTCCCATTGGGCGAGGGGAGTTCCTGCCCAGCTCGCCCAACGAACACACGAATCAACGCATAGCCTTCGGGTGCGCGGTGCGGAAATTTGGTGGAAGTCCACGTGCAAGCGAGGGCTTTGCGTCCTTCGCGGCGCGGGATGACGTAACCGTAGCCGTCCAACTCGTGGGGGATGTCGCTCAGGCGGTAGGCGAGGGAGACGGTGGCGGTTGAGGCGTAGGGAATGCTCTGAAGGGTGGAACCAAGCTCGGGGGCGAAAGAGGCGAGCAGAGTCCCGCTCACATAGGCAGGCGTGGCGAGAATCAGTGAATCGGTTTCAAGTGTTTCAGTGTCAAGTGTCACGTTCCAGGCTCCACGTTTCAAGTTTCGGGTTATGGAAGTGACGCGGGTGTTAAGTCGCAAACTTGCACCCTTCAACCTTAAACTTTCAACCAATGCTTCAACAATTTCGGCAAGCCCCGTAGTGGGTGTGAGAAACGCGGAGCGCGAACCTTGAACTTTGCCATTGGATTGTTTGCGCATTTTTAGCGCGCTGCGCGCGAGACTTCCATGCTTTAGTTCGAGGTCGCGCAGATAGGGGAATGTGGATGCGAGACTGAGTTGATCGCCATCGCCCGCGTAGATGCCAGACATGAGCGGCTCGATGAGATTTTCATACGCCTCACGCCCAAGCCGACGACTGACAAACGAGCCGAGAGATTCATCACCGCCTGCCCCAGTTTTTTCGGGGTTGATGCGATGCGGTGGAAGGAGGAAGTCGAGCCCCATGCGTGTTTTGCCAAACCATGAAATGAGACGCGAACGCAGAATGGACGGAACATCCGAGGGAATCATCATGGCGAGACCATCGGGCAATGGAAGCAATCGCCCTTTGTTGAGAACGTAGGTGTTCTTCTTGTTTTGGTTCGTGCCGTGCAAGCGCTTGTCAAGACCGAGTTCCTTGCACAACGCCACACCCCAGGGTTTGGATGCAAGAAAGGTGTCGGGTCCGCCTTCGATAATGAAGTGACCGCCGTCGAAGGGGACGCGGTGTGTGGTGATCTTGCCGCCCCAGCGAGATTCGGATTCGAGGAGGGTGATTTGATCGTATTTCGTGTTGCGTATTGCGTAATAGGCGGCTGATAATCCCGCGATGCCGCCGCCGATGATGACAAGACGATTCATAACCAGCCTGCCTCCTTTGCCTTTTCGCGGATCAAGTTTGCCAGCCCTGCGATCATCCATGGCGCGGTGTTGAGCATTTCGATGCGTTCGAGATGAATGCCGAGTGACTTGGCAAGCTTTTGATAAACGATGTCAATGTCATACAGAATTTCAACATGCTCGAAGACGAACCCGATCGGGCAGAGCAGGATATGTTTTTTGCCTTCCGCCACAAGGCGTTCGATCACTTCGCCCGCGTCGGGTCCGAGCCAGGGGATGGTGGAAATGGCGGCAGATTGATAGGCAAATTCATGTGGTTGGGAGCCGAGTTTTTCCATCACCGCCGAAACGGTTTCACGCAACTGCGCGGGATATGGATCATCCCATTCCAGAATCTTCTCAGGCAGGCTGTGCGCGGTGAAGATGACGGGAACGTCCGCGCGGATTTCTTCAGGGAAGCGTTGAAGCGCATCATGTACGCGACTAGCAAGCGCGTTGACATACCCTGTTTCCAAATGCCAATTCTCAATACATGAAAACGCAATTGGCGAATTGGCTTCTTCGATTTTCTTGATGTATGCCTCAATGCTCATGCGTGAATAATGCGGCGCCATCACCACGCCCACCATCTTCTCAATTCCTTCCGCCTGCATCTCTGCCAGCGCATCCTTGATGAAGGGATGCCAGTGACGCATCCCCACGAAGGCTTTGAATTGATTGCCGTTGACGTTCAAGGCGGATTCGAGCGCATCCGCCTGCGCCTGAGTTTGTTCCAAAATGGGGGAACGCCCACCGATCTCGCGGTAGCGTTCACGCACTTCACGGATGATTTCCTGCGAAGTGGGACGATAGCCGCGCACATCCAAGAGGTATGGCTCGACCTCATCCAAATTGTTCGGTCCGCCGTATGCCATTACCAATAATCCGATCATAGATGGGGAGCCTTCCATTTCCTGATGATTTCTTCAAAGGGCGGTTTGATCTTGCGCGAAGCGGGGTTGAATGGAAACCAGCCCAACTCCGCACGGACAGCCTGCTCCTTAAGTTCAGTCGAGCCCCAGACGAAGGTTGCACCCAGTACGCCAACGACAACAGACAACCAATCCGATGAAATGAAGAGGGAGGCAAACACGATGAGGAAACCCAGACCCATCATGTAGGGCCACCACAGGTAGCCCAAGTATCTTTCGCCGCGGATGACGAGCGGGAAGCCAAGTCCGATGATGAGCAGGGTGACGAGTCCGATGAGGATGCCGAAAAGATTCATGGTAATCAGTGTTCAGTGATACGTGGTGTGTGTTGCGTGTTCCGTTGTTTACCTGTCTACATATGTACTTGTGTACTTGTGTACCTGTGTACCTGTGTACTTGTGTACCTGTGTACTTGTCTACTTATGTACCTGCCTACGTTTCGAGAGGCTCACGTTTCAGCAAGTCCTGGGTTGTGGCGTGCAGGCTGGGGTCTGCCAGAAAACGCGCATGACGCGGGTTGTTTGGATTGGCGGGAGCATGTCCATGCCTGACGCGGTTTTGCTGCCGCGTGAATTCAAGCGCGTCCCAGAGGAAGGTGATTCCGAGGATGCCGAAGAAAGTGGAAAGTGGAAAGTGGAAAGTGATCAGTGAGCAGTATTCGGCAATCAGTCCAAGAATGGCAAAGATGATCGTTGGGAGCCATATTGTTGGCGAGATGGATTCGATCTTGCGGACGGCGGCATGACCAAACCAGATGCTGAGGAATGCAGTGACGGCGGCGATGAGACCGAGAGGATTGATGGTCATGTTTGCGCCCTCACCCCAACCCTCTCCCGAGGGGAGAGGGAGAATTCATGCACCATATCCACGACGGCTTTTACGTTGTCCACGGGCGTGTGTTGCAGGATGCCGTGTCCGAGATTAAAGATGTGACCAGGTCTGCCATTGGCGCGGCGCAACACATCGTGGACGCGCGCTTTGAGTTCAGGGAGAGGCGCGAAGAGCGTGATGGGGTCAAGATTCCCTTGCGCAGCGACATCGTCCCCGAGCAGCGACCATCCGTCGTCAAGCGGGATGCGCCAGTCGAGCCCGATCACATCGCCGCCCGCGCGTTTCATCAACGGCAGGAGCGTCGTCGTGTTCGTTCCAAAATGGATGACAGGCACGTTCATCGCCTGCGCGGCTTTGAGCAACTTTTGCGAGTATGGCAGTACAAAGGTTTCGTAATCCGATGGACTGAGCGCGCCGACCCATGAATCAAAAACCTGCACTGCCTGCGCGCCTGCGCGGATCTGCGCGGTCAGGTAATCGCTGAACACATCGGCGAGTTTATCCATCAGAGCATGAAAAACGTCGGGCGCGGAATACATCATCGTTTTGGTTTTTAGAAACTCACGCGACGACCCGCCTTCGATGATGTAGGATGCGACGGTGAACGGCGCGCCGCAAAAGCCGATAAGCGGAGTCTCGCTCAATTCCTTGCGCAGGATGCGGATCGCCTCCATGACATAGCCCAAATCTGATTCTGCTTCGACGGGTTTCAACGCCCTGACGTCTTCCATCGTGCGGACGGGATTCTGCAAGACGGGACCTTCACCTTTCGCAAACTCCAAGCCCACGCCAAGCGGAATGGCGGGGAGCAGAATATCGGCGAAGAGAATCGCCGCATCCACACCAAACGCGCGGACAGGTTGAAGCGTCACTTCGGCGGCGAGCTCGGGCTGGTAACAGATTTCGAGCAGCGAATACTTCTCGCGAATGGCGCGGTATTCGGGCATGTAACGTCCCGCCTGGCGCATGAACCAGACGGGAGTTGTGTCAACAGGTTTGCGCTGGCAGGCTTGTAAAAAACGGCTGTTCATTTCCATAGGGCAAGTGTCTCTTCGGCGGGGTGATAGATGGCGGTGTGCAAGGGAGTGTCGCGCAGGGTGTAACGGCGCGCTTCGGTGTCGCGTAGTTCATTGACCAAATCAGAAAAGCGGGTCAGGTCATCGGTTTCGTACACTACGACAAATTCCTGATTCTGCAAACCAAAAGAATAAAGAAGCAATTGGCTGATGTCTTCGTATTGCTTTCCAATGCGGATGTGTTCGTTCATCATGCCCTGACGCGCATCACGGCTCATCAAATACCATTCGGTCGTTTTGGAGAAGGGATAGATGACGAGATAGGTTCTATGTTCATCGGAGAACGGATCAATCTCCTGCTTCGAGCGCGCCTTCGAATATTGCGACGGACGCGTGAAGCCCCAGAGCGAATCCTTTTGTTCGATCAAGTGACGATAGGGAGTCAATGCCTTCGTGAATTTCTCAAAGAAGACAGCGGTGTCTCGATTGTCGTTGACGGTCAAGGCAGACCAGACGATCAAGTCCACGTCATGTTCAGTTCCCTGGAACAAATCCACTTTCTGAGTGGCGGCGCGTAATGCAGTCAGCCAATTCTCATGAAAATCCGCACGTTCGTCCGCGCCCAGGGACCAATAAGCATCCTTGAAGGAAAACAAAGCGTAATGGTTGAACGTGCGCAGGGATTGTTCGGTTGTGTCTGTGGTCATTTATTCTCCATACAGACCCTAAAGGTTTTGAAAACCTTTAGGGTCTCTCCCCTGTGGAACATATAAACAAGCGGAGTCTGTTTCGAGATAATCACCCGTCACACCATAGGCGCGCCCGCGCTGACCGCCGCACACGTCGCGGTATTCACAGACGTGACAGCGTCCTTTGAGTTTGTCGGGGTCGCGCAGATCGGTGAATAGTTGCGAGTGACGATACACCTCCACCACATCGTCCGTGCGGACATCCCCCGCCGTGATCGGCAAAAATCCAGACGGCTGAATCTCGCCGATGTGCGAGATGAACAGAAAGCCGTTGCCGTCATTGACACCGCGCGTTGGGCGGTTCAGACCGTCAGCGTATTGAAAGCCAGCCCCTTGAAACGTGACAGGCGTCCCTGAGCCTTGCTCCGCGCGTTTGCGTTCAATGGCGACGCGGCGGTACATCGGCGCGGCGGTGGCTTTGATGTCGAACGGCGCGGTCTTCGAGAGGTCATACAGCCAGTGGAAAATGCGTTCGTGCTCTTCCGCCGAGATCATCTTCTCCGCTAACGCGCGTCCCGTAGGGACGAGGAAAAACACCGACCACTGCACCGCGCCCACTTCCTGAATGAACGGTACCATTTCATGCAGTCGTTCATGGTTGTGCTTGGAGACAGTAGTGTTGACCTGCACGCTCAAGCCCGCGGCGTGGGCGTTGCGCAGAATATCCATCGTGCGCTGCCATGAGCCTTCCACCTGCCTGAACGCATCGTGCGCCGCGGTGTCAGGCGCATCGAGACTCAAGGCAATGCGGCGAATGCCCGCCTTATGCGCTTTTTTGAGCCGTTCGATGGTTGGCAATGCCGTCGCGGTGGGAGTCAACGAACAGCGCAATCCCTTTTGCGTGGCGTGAGCGATCAACTCGAACAGGTCACGGCGCATCATCGGGTCGCCGCCTGTGAACACGAGAATCGGCGAGCCAAAATCTGCGAGGCGGTCAATCAATTTCTTCGCTTCATCTGTGTTGAGTTCACGCGGGTCGCGCGCGTGCTGGGCATCTGCGCGGCAATGGACGCAGGCAAAGGCGCAGGCGCGCGTCACCTCCCAGGCGATGGTGAAGGGCGCGAGATTGAAATCGGCGTGGGTCATGCGTTCATTGTGCAGTGACCGCTCGGCGGCGGCGCGCTCGCTAAGGTTTTGTAATGTCATTGGATCTCCTTCGATTCGTGTTACGTGTTGCGTGGTGCGTCTTGCGTTCGATAAAACGGAACACGCTCTACGCTACACGGTTTTCATCCAATTTGCCGCGTCCACGGCGTGATAGGTAATGATGACATCCGCGCCCGCGCGTTTGATGGACGTGAGCGTTTCGAGCGTGACCTTTGCTTCATCCACCCAGCCGTTCGCGGCGGCGGCTTTGATCATCGAATACTCGCCGCTGACGTTGTATGCCGCCATCGGCAGTTCGGGGAAGGCGTCCTTCACGACGCGGATCACATCGAGATATGCCAGCGCGGGCTTGACCATCAACATGTCCGCGCCTTCATCCACATCCAGCGCGGCTTCACGCAAGGCTTCGCGCACATTAGCAGGGTCCATCTGATGAGATTTTCTATCGCCGAACTTTGGCGCACCCTCCGCCGCATCGCGGAACGGTCCGTAGAATGATGATGCATATTTCACCGCATACGACAGGATCGGCAGGTTCTCATACCCCGCTCCATCCAACCCTGTGCGGATCGCCGCGACCATGCCATCCATCATGCCGCTCGGCGCAACAATATCTGCACCGCATTCGGCGTGCGAGATTGCCACCTTCGCCAACACATCCAGCGTCGGGTCGTTCAGCACATACCCCTCAGGCAAGCCCGCATGAAAATGTTCACCCGTATTCAAAATTCCGCAGTGTCCATGATCGGTGTACTCGCACAAACACACATCAGTAACAACAACCATCTCAGGGATTTCCTTCTTGATGGCGCGAATCGCCTGCTGGACAATTCCATCTTCCGCGAAATTCTCCAGCCCAATCGGATCCTTCTCTTTTGGAATTCCAAACAGGATGACAGCGCTCACCCCTGACTTTGCGGCTGATTCTGTTTCCCGAACCGCTTCCGCCACTGACAGTTGATACACGCCAGGCATCGAGCCGATGGCAGTTCGCCCCGTCCCATGCCGCACGAAGAGCGGATAAATGAAATCGCGCGCGTTGAGTTCGGTCTCGCGAATCATCGCACGGATGGCGGGGTTGGCACGTAATCTGCGCGGACGGACCAATTTACGATTTAAGATTAACGATTGACGATTTTCAAGTTCAATCAGAGTCATAATTTCTCCGTATGCGTGATGGCTTCGATCAAGCCTTCGGTTGTGTATTCTTTTGCAACAACAAGTTTGACCAACCCTTCCTCTTTTGCAGCTTGTTCGGTAATGGGACCAATGCAGGCGAATAAAGGATTGTTTGGAAGGTTCAAAGGATCGAGTCCGTTTTGTTTGCAGATGGCAACGAAATTTTGGACAGTGGATGGGCTGGTCAGGGTCACAACATCCACAACTGATTTCAACGTGGCGATTCCTTCGGGGTCAGGTTTTGTGGGCAAGGTTTTATAAACAGCAATTTCATGTGCGATTCCGCCAGCATCCGCAATCGCTTCAGGCAATGCTTTGCGTGCGATCTCAGCGCGTGGGAGCAAAACCCACTTTCCCTGCAAATTTCCCAGCCCAGGCAGGATGGCTTCGGCAACATATTCTTCAGGGACAAAATCAGGTTCGATGCTGTATTTGCGTAATGCCTCGGCGGTTTTTGGTCCAATGGCGGCAACGCGAATACCCTCACCCTGCCCTCTCCCAAAGGGAGAGGGGAAGCGCTCGCGCGAAGAGTCCACCTCTCCCCGCGGGAGAGGGATTAGGGGTGAGGGAGAACACACAACGTCCACGGCATTGACCGATGTGAATACCACCCACTCATAACAATTCAATTTCTCAAGCGCACGTTCTAATGCGATGTTTTTCTCAATCGGCTGGATTTCGATGACAGGGAAGAAGATCGGCTTGAAGCCTGCGGAACGCAGTTTCGTTGCAAAGTCATCGGCTTGGGCGCGGGGGCGGGTGATTAAGATACGTGTCATGTGTTTAGGTATCAGGTGTCAGGTTGCAAGTTACACGTTACAAGTTGCGAGAATTTCGTCCGCGCCTTGTGCAATGGCTTGTTGAGAAAGTTTCATCCCAAGTTCAAGCGCTTCCGTTCCTTCATCTGTGACTTTCACAACCTTCTTTCCATCTTCCGAGATCACCAAGCCCGTCAGACTGATTACTGCTGGCTGATGACTGTTCAATTCGGCAAACGCCGCCACAGGCACCGCACACCCTCCACCCAGTCCTTGCAGAAACGCCCGTTCGGCAGTGACTGCTTTGCGGGTGGCTTGATCTTCGAGTTTGGAAAGCAATGTGAGCGTGACTTCATCGTCTGCGCGGCATTGGATCGCGAGCGCGCCCTGCCCAGGCGCGGGAAGCATCACGTCCAACGAAAGCCATTCGGTGACGTGTGAGTCCAAGCCGAGGCGGGTCAACCCTGCGCCTGCGAGGATGATGGCATCATATTGACCATTCAGCGCTTTTCGTAAACGTGTATCCACATTGCCGCGCAGGGACTGGATTCGAAGGTCTGGGCGGAGGGAAAGGATTTGGGCAGCGCGGCGCAGGCTCGAGGTCCCGACTGAGGCGTTGGGCGGCAGTAGAGCAAGTCTCAGACTTGCTCTACTAATCAGCGCATCCCGCACTTCGGCGCGGGCGGGGATGCATCCAACGGTCAATCCAGCAGGGTTTTCAACAGGCAAATCTTTGAGGGAATGAACCGCGCAGTGGACATCACCGTTGAGCAGTTCGGATTCGAGTTCTTGGGTGAAGAGTCCCTTACCGCCAATTTCAGGCAAAGGTTTATCGAGAATTTTGTCACCTTGCGTAGTGATGATTTTTTCTTCACACTCGAGATTTGGATGAACCGTTTGCAAAGCATTGATAACCCATTGGGTTTGCCAGCGGGCGAGTTTTGAAGGACGGGTGGCAAAAGTTAGTCTCATGGTCGGGTAGTCGGATGGTCTGCTAGTCGGCGGATGAAGCGGTCAAAGATCGAAGGTCAAAAGTCGGATTGGGGGGACGTTTGACTTTCGACTTTCGACTTTCGACGTTTAACTCAATTCCACATGGCTTTCCTGAAAAACTGCATAAGCCTCCGCCTTGTTCGAGTCCAAAGAGCGTGCGGGCGACGGCGGCATATTCGGGTGCATGAGGACAAGACGCTTCGGCACGCAGACGGTTGGTGGGCGCGTGCAAAATTTGCTTGACCAGCGCCTGGGTCATGGCTTCGATGCGGACACGTTCGGCTTCGGTCAGGTCAGGCAGGCGGTGTAATGTTTTTTCGAGCATTTCCTTGCGGATGCTTTCCGCCTGCTGACGGATATCGGAGATGATCGGAATCATCTCAAGTGACTTCATGTATTCTTCAAATTCTTTGATCTCTTCATCGAGAATGGATTTAACTTGCGGTACTTCCGCCATACGTTCGGCAAGCGCGCCTTCGAGTTTTTCATTCAGGTGATCGATGTCGTATAGTTTGACGTGGGGAATTTTTGACGCATCGGGGTCAATGTCGCGCGGCACGGCAATATCGATCAACACCAACGGACGCTGCATACGCGCTTGCATGGCATGTTTAACCATTTCGGCAGACAGGATCGTATGCGGCGCGCCCGTGGAGGAGATCAAGATGTCGGCAGACACCAGTGCAGAATCAAGATTTTCAAAGGTCGTGATTTGCGCATCCCAGCGGTCTGCAATCGTATGAGCGCGTTCCAAGGTGCGGTTGACAACGATGATTTTCTGCGCCCCGCGTTTTCGCAACGCTTCCACTGCCAGTTCCGCCATTTCGCCCGCGCCGAGGATGACCACTTGTGCCTCGGCAATCGGATGAACAACTCGTTCTGCCAGTGACGCCGCAAGCGAAGAAACGGATGCGGGGTTGCGGCTGATACCCGTCTCAGTGCGGGCGCGCTTCCCTGCGTGAATGGCGGATTGAAAGAGACGATTGAGCACAGGTCCCGCCATATTTTGTCCGCGGGAAAGTTCCAATGAACGAACGATCTGCCCTAAAATCTGCGGTTCGCCAATGACGAGGGAGTCCAGTCCTGCCGCGACTTCAAAGAGATGGCGGGCGACATCGAGATCTTCATATCGGTAGGAATGAGCGCGAAACTGCTTCGCGGGCACACCGCACGCGTCCGACAAAAAAGCCTCCAGTTCGGCAATTGCCATGTGACTGGAGGCGGCGTAGAGTTCGGTACGATTACAGGTAGAGATGATGACCAGTTCCGCAATGGATGCGGAGAGATGCCCACATGCCAGGCGGGCTAGCGCGGAACGAATCGCATCTTCGCTGAGCGAGAATTGCTCACGAAGTTCAATGGGTGTGGTGTTGTGATTGAGACCGAGGCAGTAAATGTGCATTGACCAACCGCTTTTGATAATGAATATCCCAACTTTATTATCAAAAGGCGGATGGGGCTAGAGAGTTTTGTGATGGTTTTCTTTAGCAGTTCGTAAGATTATTCAGATTTATCGGGGAAGATTTGCAGGATTTGTAGAATTATGGCATTCGTTTTGTAAAAGCAGATGAATGTCATTGTCCATTGAATACGCCAGGGTTTCATTGCAGCAATGATCTGAAATATCTTAACGACACCCGGTTTCCACCTTATCCATATTTTCGTTTCACTACCGTACAAATGCTGAAAGGCAACCGCCAAGCCGCCAAGAACGCCAAGAAAAACAACCAAAAGATTTGAATCTTGGCGACCTTGGCGTTTGTCGCATGGCGCCATGGCGACGCTTGGCGGTTAAAAAAAATGAAAAATGTACGGTAGAGAAATTTTCTTTATATTTGAAGATGACGCACCTGGGTCCGGTTGGTTACCGCTTGTTTGCTCCCCTCCATATCTGGCTGAATCACAGCAATTTACAGAGAACCACCGCAGGGTGAGGTACCCTTAAAGGGTATAATCCCGCCATGGCAAAAACCCGTCCACTCGACCCCGAATCCAAAGCCGATGACCGCGTGGATAACGCCCTGCGTCCGCAAAGGCTGGCGGACATCATCGGACAGGATCAAGTCAGGGAAAACCTGTCCATTTTGATCGATGCGGCGAAGCACCGTAGTGAAGCGTTGGATCACGTGCTGTTTTACGGTCCGCCCGGTTTGGGAAAGACCACGCTCGCGCATGTGGTCGCCAACGAAATGGGTGTCAACGTCAAGGTGACGGCGGGTCCCGCCATCGAGCGGGCGGGCGATCTTGCCGCCATCCTTACCAACCTCCGCGCGGGCGATGTGCTTTTTATTGACGAAATTCATCGCCTCGGACGCGCCGTCGAAGAAGTGCTGTATCCCGCGATGGAGGATTTTTCGCTGGATATCGTCATTGGCAAGGGACCTTCGGCTCGTTCCATCCGCCTGAAACTGCCTCATTTTACGGTAGTTGGCGCCACGACCAGACTCGCTCTCGTCACGGCGCCCTTGCGGGCGCGATTTGGCGCAGTCTATCGCCTGGATTATTACGACATTGAAGCGATGAAGCAGATCGTCACAAGAGCGTCGGGGTTGCTAAAGGTTCCGGCGGACGAATCAGGCATCGGCGAGGTGGCGAGGCGCGCGCGGGGAACTCCTCGCATCGCATTGCGTTTACTGCGCCGCGTCCGCGATTTTGCCCAAGTCCGCGCGGATGGCGTCATCACACAGAAAGTCGCAAAAGAAGCATTGGATTTGCTGCAAGTCGACCCGCTTGGTTTGGATGACGTAGACCGCCGCGTGCTCAAGACCATCATCGAAAAATACAGCGGCGGACCGGTGGGCTTGAACACCATCGCCGCATCCATCAGCGAGGAACAGGATACGATCATGGATGTGGTCGAGCCGTATCTGCTTCAACTTGGTTTTCTGGATAGAACTCCGCAGGGGCGCGTGGCGACCAAATCCGCGTATGAGCATTTGGGGTTTGAATACACGGAGGAAGGTCAGCAGAGATTGTTGTGATGGGAGTAAAGATGAAGCGCGGTAATCTCCTTGCACAGTTGGTTGTTCTTACAGCATTTGTGTTTTCTTCCTGCAATCTGCCATTGACAGAAGACTCATCTGCTTTGCCTGATTCAAGCACGCAGCCTCCAACGGAATCGTCCATTGATCCATCACAGCCGCAGGCGGAACATCGCATCGGCGTTCGTCAGGCGCAGGGCGTTGGAGAATTTTACGATAAACAGACGGGCGAGAAATTTATTCCCCGCGGCGCGAATTATGGGTTTGTGCCGCTGGGAGACGGTTATACCAATCTGGTATTGAAGGTGGGAATCTACGACCCGGCGCGGACGCGAGTTGATTTTGCTGAACTTGCCGGGTTGGGATACAACACCGTCCGTGTGTTTCTCGATCACTGCAATCAAGGAATGGGCTGCATCGGCGATGCGGATAATGTCGGATTGAATCCCGAATATCTGGATAACATCGCAGACATGATGTCCGCTGGACGCGAGACGGAAATGTACATCCTGTTCACGTCCAATGACCTGCCGGATCAAGGCGGGTATTCGGAGGAAGCCAATTTCGGTTCGGGCGGGAATTTTTCAGGCTATCGCAATTCATATTACCTGCGACCGAATGCGGTGACCGCCACGCGCCGTTATTGGCGCGATCTGTTGACCGGACTCGCGGAACGCAATGCGGCGTTCGATGCGGTCTTGGGCTGGCAGCTTCTCAACGAGCAATGGATGTTCATTGACCAGCCGCCTCTTTCGCTGACGAGCGGCGTGGTCGAGACGACAACCGGCTCCTACGATATGAGCAACCCGGACCAAAAGACTCAAATGGTCAGTGATGGGCTGGTCTATTACATCGCGCAGATGAAAGAAGAGATTTTGATCCATGACCCGACGGCGCTGGTGACGATGGGATTTTTCGTTCCTGAAATTGCCGCGCCAGGCTGGTATGTGGAGACCGCCTCACTCCTCCAGAAATCTGATTTGGATTTCTTCGACTTTCATGCCTACCCGGGCGGACCCAGTTTTCGAGACCATGCCGAACACTTCGGCATGATTGGCTATGACGCCAAGCCCATTGTATTGGGCGAGTACGGCGCGTTCCGCCACATCTACCCGGAGATTGATTCCGCCGCGCGCGTCATCAGCAAATGGGCGGCAGAGTCCTGTGACTATGGCTTCGACGGCTGGCTTTACTGGACGTATTATCCCTCCGATGCCCGCGCGGGTGATCGTACCTGGGGGCTGACGGATGAAGATGGTTACATGTTGCATCTATTCGCGCCTGTGAATCAGCCAGACCCTTGCATGGAAATTGAAATTCCCAACGATAATCTGGCATACGAGAAGCCGGTCACTGCGTCGAAGAGTCTGCCGGGCGAACCTCCCGCAAATGCTGTGGACGATAATGCTGGCACGCAGTGGGGCGCGGGCGATGGACCTGTCCAATGGATTCAGGTGGATTTGCAGGGAATCTATCGCATCACGGAGATTCGTTTGTTGGTAGCGCAATATCCGGCGGGAAATACCGTTCATCGCGTGCAAGTCCGCGTTTCAGGCAGTGACGCCTTTGAGACCATCCATGAGTTCAACGGCTCGACGAACGATAACAACTGGCTGGTTTTTGAGCCCGATGCGCCTCTCGAAAACGTGAGCCAGATCCGCGTGCAGACGATTGCCAGTCCTTCCTGGGTGGCGTGGAAGGAAATTCAAGTATATGGAGAGGCACAAACTCCATAACTTGGAATGCAGTCATGGAAAATATTGCCCGCTACCTCATGCTCGGCGGAATCGCCCTCTTTCTGATTGGCGGCGGAGTATATCTTGCGTCCAAATTTGGCATTCCGCTGGGGCGCCTGCCCGGTGATATCCGCATTGAAGGAGAGAATGGAAGTTTCTATTTCCCCGTCACGAGTTCGATATTGATTTCTGTTCTTCTCACAATTATCTTTAATATCATTTCCCGATTCCTGCAAAAGTGAAATTGAAAACCTCCGACTTCGACTACCATCTCCCTGAATCTTCCATTGCTCAAACGCCCGTCGAGCCGCGCGATTCTTCGCGTTTGCTTGTGCTTCATCGTCTCACAGGCGAATTGGAACATAAAACCTTTCGCGATATCAAATCCTACCTCAAGGCGGGGGATTTGCTTGTTTTGAACCAGACGCGCGTCATCCCCGCTCGCATCTTTGCCCAAAAAGAGACGGGCGGCAAGGTGGAACTTCTCCTTCTGCGCCGCCGCGACGAATTGACGTGGGAAGCCCTCGTTGGCGGGAAAGGGCTGCGCGTAGGCAAGCGGGTGTTTATCGGGATGAACGAGGATACGTCATCGAAAGTCGAAGCCGAGGTCGTGGAAATTCTGAACGGCTCGGAGCGGGTAATCAAATTCTCCGAACCCATCGAGCCATATTTCCCGAAAATCGGACACGTCCCACTCCCGCCGTACATTCATGAAACATTGAGCGACGCCGAACGCTATCAGACTGTCTTTGCAAGGGAATCCGGCTCCGCCGCCGCTCCCACAGCTGGACTGCACTTCACGCCTCAATTGCTGGATGAGATTCAAGTGATGGGCGTAAAAATCGCTTATGTCACCTTGCATGTTGGGCTGGATACGTTTGCGCCTGTCACTGAAGACAGCCCCGAAGAACACAAAATCCATTCCGAGTGGTGTCAGCTCCCGCAAGAGACAGCGGACGCCATCAACGAGACAAAGCGCAATGGCGGGCGGATTATCGCGGTTGG
>JAGUZU010000066.1 GCA_020060625.1 Anaerolineales bacterium
CCAAAATCCGAAAAGTGCCGCATCTTCGCTCCTATTACCACTTTTCTCGCTCTACTCGTACCTTTTTACATAGATCTTTTGGATAAAGTCCAGCTTAGAAAAAATCCAGGATTTCGTGGAATCCCGAAGTTCTACTTCGGAGTGCGGGTTTCCGAAAGTAGAACTTTCGGATTCCACGCTCGAAAAATAGACTTTTCAGACGTTTTCTTACAATATTTCCAGCAGTTTCGTTGTATCTTCGATAATTTCATCCGCCCCCATCTTTCTCAATTCAGGCTCCTCCCCGAACCCGCATAAGACGCCCACCGCCTGCGCGCCCGCAGATTTGCCCGCGCGGATGTCCACGGTGGTGTCGCCGATCATCAGGCAGTTTTCGGGCGGGACGTTCATCTTTTCCGCCGCAAGCAATATTGGGTCGGGGTAAGGTTTGGTGTGCCTGGCGGACAAGCCCGTGACGATGACATCGAAATATTTGACCAGGTCGAATTTTTCCAGAAACGCCATTGTCCCTTTTTCGTCCCGCGCGCTGACTACGGACATGGGGTAGCGTCCGTGCAGTTGCTTGAGCAATTCATCCACGCCGGGGATGAGGAGAAATTCCTTTGAGGAGAGTTTTCGGCGGCGATTCAGCCAGTTGATAACAGCGACCATCTCATCGTCAAGATGAAGCGTATCAGCAAGACCAAGCAGGGCGTTACCGGGGGCTTCGATC
The DNA here is from genome assembly GCA_020060625.1 of Anaerolineales bacterium. Classification (GTDB taxonomy): domain Bacteria; phylum Chloroflexota; class Anaerolineae; order Anaerolineales; family Villigracilaceae; genus Villigracilis. The sequence continues at coordinate 713 of JAGUZU010000066.1, forward strand.
CACATTACGAAGCGGCGGGCGGCATGGTCCGGGTCCCTAAACAGGAAACGCGGCACGAATTTCGAGACCTTTTTTACGTAGAGGTCGTCTGTGTCGCTGAGGGTGCCGTCCACGTCGAAACACAAGGCTTTTATGCTGGAAATATTCAAGGGCATGGATTAATTGTACCAAAGGGGCTATACTAGATGCGGTATCATACTCATAAGATTGAGAACTGGGACTTATGATTTCCGAAGGACACACACGCCCCCTGCTTGAGTTATTGGTAAAAGTCAGCCGTGAGGTCGCCACCGCGCTGGACCTTCGCACGGTTCTTCAACGTTTGCTGTATGCGGCCATCCAATATGTGGGCGGCGAGCGCGGCAGCATTGTTGTAATGGACGATACGGGGAAGCCGGTGGATGCGACCATCGTCTATGGAAAACAGTTCCATGAGCATACGACCCAGCAGTTGCGCGATACCGTGGAACGCGGGCTGGCGGGTTGGGTGGTGCAAAACCGGAAGCCCGCCCTTGTGCCGGATACCAGCAAGGATGAGCGCTGGCTGCGGCGCGCGGATGATTCGGCGGAAAAGAGCGGGGCAAAGTCGGCGCTGTGCGTGCCGCTTATGGCGCGCGAACGCCTGGTGGGCGTGCTGACGCTGGTGCATTCCATTCCAAATACGTTCAATGAAGAGCATTTGACGTTGATGCAAGCCATCGCCGACCAGGCGAGCGTGGCGGTGTTGAATGCGCGCCTGTACACGGAAACCCAGCGGACGGCGCGGGTCATGTCTGCATTGGCGGAGGGCGCCGCGGCGATCAATACTTCGCTGGAAATGGCGGATGTGCTGCGGCGCATCCTTAACCAGACGATGCAGGCGTTGCAGGTGGAAACTGTGGCGCTCGCGCTGACGGATAACGTCAGCGGCGATCTTATCTTCCATGCGGCGGCTGGACATAATTCCGGGGGAATTCCGGGCAGGCGCGTCCCCGGCGGGCAGGGACTGGCGGGCATTGTCATCGGGGACGGGCATGGGCTGGTGTCGCCGAACCTCCAGCAGGATTCGCGTTTCGGCGAGGCGGACAAGTTCGAGGGAATCGAGATGCGCGCCGTCGCCATTGCGCCGATCCAGGCGCAGGGGAAGGTCATTGGCGTGCTGGAGGCGATCAATCCGATTTCGGGCGCGTTCGATTCGGATTCGATGGTGGTCATGACGGGGTTGGGAAGCCTTGCCGGCACGACCATTCAAAATGCCCAATTGTTCGAGCGTTTGCAAAAGGCGCACCAGCATTATCAGGAATTGTTCGAGGACAGCATCGATACGATCCTGATCACGGATTGGGAAGGCAGGTTACTGGAGACCAACCGGCAGACTATGAAGTTAAGCGGATATTCCGCCGAACAACTGCACGGCATGAGTATTGACCAGTTACATGAAGTGAACTGGAACAGGACCGGGCTGAATTTCGAAGCGCTCAAACGCGGCGAAGTTTGCAAGTATCAATCGGTGCTGCATCGCATGAACGGCGGCACAACGCCTGTCGAAGTGCATGGACGGCGTGTGGAATTCGAAGAGACCGATTCCATCCAGTGGATAATGAAGGACATCACCGAGCGCAAGGAACTGGACGCCCTGCGCGATGACATGACGTCCATGATCTTCCATGACCTTCGTTCGCCGTTAAGCAACATTGTTTCCAGTCTCGAAATGATGGATGATCTGGTCGCCGAGGAAGACGAGGCGATGAATTCCATGCTTAACATTTTGCGAAATTCCACGGCGCGCATCCAACGCCTGGTCAATTCGCTGCTCGATATCAATCGTCTCGAATCCGGGCAGAAGGTTGTCGACCAGAACGCCGCCGACCCGGTGGCTTTGATCCGCGAATCCCTGCAGGATGTGGAGCCGTTAGCCGCCGCGCGCCACCAACAATTGATCAACCGGACCCATGGCGTGCTTCCCATGATCTGGGTGGACGTGGACATGATCTACCGGGTGTTTGTCAACCTCTTTGAAAATGCGATCAAATTTACGCCGACGAATGGGACCATCGAAGTTGGCGCGCAGACCACCGACGGTGAATTCGTCCGGTTCTGGGTGCGCGACAACGGACCCGGCATCTCGCCCTCCGACCAGGATCGCATATTCGAGAAGTTCACCCGCATTCGAGGAAAAAGCAGACCCAGCGGATTGGGCGTGGGGCTGGCTTTTTGCAGGCTTGCCGTGCTTGGGCATGGCGGGAATATCTGGGTGGAGAGCGAATTGAACAAGGGAACCACATTCTGGCTCACCCTGCCCGTCACAAAAAAACAACCCACCGGCGAACTCAAACGTCAGACCGGCAGGCTGCGATTCAAACCGCACCCGACTTAACAACCCTTCCGCCCGTTGTTTATAATTGCAGTAAAGTGAAACAACTTTCGGAAAACCCCTCCAAACCATCCTTGCGGGAATTCCGAAATTCGGTCGGAACCCCGCATTCGTTCAGGAGCATCATGCAGGAAATCGTAAAAAACATATATATCGAAGACCAGTTCCCCGGCGTAACGCTGGGCGTGATCGTCACGCGGCGCGGACTGATCCAGATCGATGCCCCCCCGTCCCCGGAGGATGCCCGCTCATGGCGCGCCGCCCTGATGAACCTCGGCGGCGGCATGGAACGCGTCCTCATCAACATGGACGCGCACCCGGACCGGACTCTCGGCGCGCGCGCCATGGACTGCCCCGTCATTGCGCATGAAAAAACCGCCGCCACCTTCCGCGCCCGTCCCGGCACTTTCAAGGCGCAGGGAGAGGAAACCGGCGCGGATTGGGAATCCATTCCCGGGCTTGGCAGCGTCCGCTGGGCGCCGCCGGAAATTTCCTTTACCGACCAGTTGACATTGCATTGGAGCGATACCCCGGTTCTGCTCGAACATCATCCGGGTCCTTCCAACGGTTCGATCTGGGTGCAACTGCCGGAGGAGAAGATTCTCTTTATCGGCGACACCGTGTTGAAGAACCAGCCGCCTTTCCTGGCAGGCTCGAACCTCAAAGCCTGGCTCGAATCCCTCGACCTGCTGCTCGACTCGCCCTTCAAAGGCTACACCTTTATCAGCAGCCGCGGGGGCACGCTCACTACGAGCGCCATCAAATCGCAATACGACCTCCTGAAACACGTCAGCGACAAACTCGGCAAGATGACGACAAAAAAACCGAATCCCGCCGCGACCGAAAAACTGGTCAACTCGCTTCTGACCTGGTTCAAAGCCCCAGCCGCGCGCCAGAAACAATTTGCCCAGCGCCTGCGGTATGGGCTGCTTCACTACAATTCGCGCCACCACCATGTGACCACCCAGCCTTATGAGGATTAATGACCGCGCCTCGACCAAACTTTGAACTGATTCAACGGGCGCGTTTCTATGTTCGTAAGGCGACCCTTGCGCGGTCGCCTTTTTGATAAAATCCTTTCACATGAAATCCCTCGACGACCCATTCATCCAATCCCTGCTCGCGCAATTCGACCCGGCAGGCATTATCGGCATCGCGCTGGTGGGAAGCTACTCGCGCAATCAACAGGGCAGTCACAGCGACGTGGACCTGGATATTTTTGTGGACGTCCTTCCCGACGAATCGTACACGCTTCGCATCCTGGACGGAAAACTGGTCAGCCTCAAATACATCCGCCTGCGGGACGAATATGCCGCCCTCCAAGACCCCGAACAGGCGATCTGGGCTGTTCCGGGCTTGCGCCGCATGAAGATACTGCTGGACGAAAAAAAAGAAATCGCAAACCTTCAGCAAGCCGCGTTCGATTTCAAGTGGGAGGAATTGCAAGCCGCCGCAAACGACTATGCGGTAACGGAACTGATGGGCTGCGCCGAAGAAGCGCAAAAGATCATCGGCGGGCTTTTACAGGAAAACGAATCGAAGGTCATGTACGCGTCGTGGGGTATCTTCAAAAACCTGACGGCGGCAGCGGCGGCGCAGGCGGGCTTGATGATCGAATCGGAAAACCTGTATTTCTCGACCATGCAGGCTCATTTTGGAAACGATCATCCCTGGACGCGCGCCTTCCGCCTGTGCTTCGGCATGGATACCGGCGAGCCGGGCGTTCCCGCTTATAAAATTCGTGGAAGGGCGGCATTGGATTTATACGAGCAAACTGCGCATCTCTTCGGAGAGATCATCGCCAATAACAGGCATCAGGAAGTGATCGAAGCCGCGCTGCAATCCATCGCATCCTGCAAACAGAACATGCCGGCATGAGCGAATTAAAAAAGCGCGCGCTTCAAATTCACAAAAAGCTTTTGGAGGTCTTTGGCGAGCCCATCTGGCGCAACCCATTGCCCGCCATCGACGAACTCGTCTCCACCATCCTTTCGCAAAACACAAACGACGTCAACCGCGACCGCGCCTTCGATGCGCTGCGAGCCAAATTCCCCGCATGGGAAACTGTGCGCGACGCGAAGGAAAAGGAAGTGATCGCTGCGATTCGACCCGCCGGACTCGCCAACCAAAAAGGACCGCGCATTCAGCAGGTTTTGCGGGCGATCACAGAGGAACGCGGCTCGCTTCAACTCGACTTTTTGGCTGATCTGCCGACCAATGAAGCCCGTGCCTGGCTGACGAAGTTCAACGGCGTCGGTCCGAAGACGGCTGCCATTGTGTTGTGCTTTTCACTTGGCAAGCCTGCCTTTCCTGTGGACACGCACGTATACCGTGTGACGGGACGCATTGGTCTGCGCCCCGAAAAGATGACCGTGGAGCAGGCGCATCCGTATTTGGAATCGGTCTTCCCGCCGGAGACCTATTACGCCGCGCACTTGAACATTATCCGCTTGGGGCGGGAGGTGTGCAATGCGAGAAAGCCGCTCTGCCCGAAATGCCCGGTCAATAAACTATGCGGTTACAAGGATAAGACAAAGTAATGGAACAACCACCTGTCAGCATTGCGTTGGAAAGACTCGGCGTGCCGCATCGCGTGTTTCGGCATGAGACGCCGGTCACGTCGCTGGAGAAAGCCGCCAGCGACCGTGGTCAGCGCCCGGAGCAGGTGGTGCGGACAATCCTCTTCCGCGTGACGGAGGGCGAGTACGCGCTTGTCCTCGCGGCGGGACCAGGGCAGATCTCGTGGAAAAACCTGCGGAAGCTTTTGGGGCGCTCGCGGATTACAATGGCAAGCGAGGATGAAGTGCTGGAGGTGACAGGATACCGCATCGGGACGGTGGGTCCGTTTGGGTTGGCGAAGCAGGTTCGGGTCATGATCGAGGCGGACGTCTTGAAGGAAGAGGAAATTTCCATCGGTTCGGGCATGCGCGATACGGCAGTCATCCTCAAAACAGCGGATCTGCATCGGGCATTGAGGGGTGCAGATGTTGTGGAATTATTCGAATGAGCGGAGAATGTCATGGCGATTGACAAAAAACGAACGATTGATTTTCTTGAAAACGAATGGGCAACCTACGTGGCGCGGTTCGAACGCTTGCCTGCGGATGAAAAATCCAGGCGCATGGACGAACAGGGTTATAAGCGATTCCGCGATATGCTGGCGCACATCCTTGCTTGGTGGGACGAAGGGATGACGATCATCAAGGCGGTTGTGGAAAACCGCGAGGTTGAACGAAAGAAATATGATTTCGATGTGTTCAACGCGGCGGCGATTGAAAAATACAAGGATTGGGACGAAGCGGAGTTTATGGCTCACTTCGAGAAGACGCGCCAAAAAGCCTTGGCAGATTTCAAATCCATGAATGAAGCGGATTTCGAACACCGCCGAGTGCGGGGATGGATCCATGCGGTCTTTATTCATCATGCGCGCGAACATCTGGTTGCCTTGAGCAAGTTCCTTGCGCTCGATACGTTGGAGAACGAGTGGGCGTCTTATCTGGCGGAGTTCGATGCGTCTGAAAACAAGGATGAGTTTTTACAGAAGCAGGGCTTCGAAAGGTTCGGCGGTCTTCTTGCGCACGTCATCGGCTGGTGGGATGAAGGGATTAAAATCGCTCAAGGTGCAATGAACGATCCGGCGTTCGTTTACAAGGAGCCGGATACGGACGCATTCAACGCGGAACTGGTGGAGGCTTGCAAGGACATGGATGAAACGGAATTGCGAAAACGCTTCGAGAAAAAACGAATCGAAATGGTTGACTTCGTTCGCAATCTGCCGGAAAGCGCGTTCGATAACCCGACCATCGAACGATGGCTTGCCGCCGATGTAGTGGAACACTTCGACGAACACGCATTATGAGGTTGACGATGGACCATGTTGTATATCTCGCGCTGGGGAGCAATCTGGGGAATCGTCTTTCCAATTTGAAGAACGCGATCAGCAACCTGACGCCGCAAATGACGGTGAAGAAAAAATCGCCCGTTTATGAGACGCCGCCCTGGGGGTATGCCGACCAGCCGCCGTTCTTGAATCAGGTTGTAAAAGCGGAGACGTATCTCGAACCGGAGGATTTGCTCGGTCATTTGAAGCGCCTCGAAACTGCGCTCGGGCGTGAGCCGGGATTCCAGAACGGTCCTCGTCTGATAGATATCGACATCCTTTTCTACGACGATGAAGTGATCGAAACGCCGTCGGTTGTGATTCCGCATCCGCGCCTGCACCAGCGGGCGTTTGTGCTTGTGCCGTTGAATGCCATCGCCCCGGATTTGGTTCACCCCGTTCTGGAGAAACCCGTCAGTGAAATGCTGCTGGATGTGGACCGGTTGAATATCGTCGAATATAAAGGGAAGTAATTCTTGCCGCAGAGGCGCGGCGTTCAAAGAGAAAAGCCCGAAAATCTCCGCGTTCTCGGCGTCTCTGCGGTTCAAACAAAGAAATCAAGGAAATACGAAATGCGAATTATCCGTTATCAAACACCCGAAGGGACAGCCACCTACGGCTGGATGTTGGAAGACAAGGTTGGGGAGATCCAAGGGAATGTATTCAGCGAATACCGCCGCCGCGAGGCGAAGATTCCCTTCAAGGAAGTACAAGTCCTTGCGCCGTGCGAGCCGAGCAAGATCGTCTGCGTGGGGCGGAATTACGTGGAACACGCCAGGGAATTGGGCAACGAAACGCCGAAAGTGCCGCTCATCTTCTTCAAACCGCCATCCTCGATCATCCCCAACGGCGGGACGGTTATCCTGCCGCCGCAATCGAAGCAGGTGGAGCATGAAGGCGAGTTGGTGATGGTGATCGGCAAACGCGCCAGGAACGTCACTGCCGAACAGGCAAAAGAGTTTATCTTCGGCTATACCATCGGCAACGACGTCACTGCCCGCGACCTGCAAAAAACGGACGGTCAGTGGACGCGCGCCAAAGGTTTCGATACCTTCAGCCCCTTCGGTCCGTGGATAGACACCGACTTCGACCCGTCTGACGCCGTAGTCACCTGCCGCGTCAATGGACAGATGCGCCAAATGGCATCCACAAGGGATATGGTTTTCAACGTCGGCACTCTCATCGCTTACATCTCATCGGTCATGACGCTCGAACCCGGCGACTTGATCTTCACCGGCACGCCTGCAGGCGTGGGCGAGTTAAAGAACGGCGATGTGGTGGATGTGGAGATCGAAGGGCTTGGCAAGTTGAGCAACCCGGTAAAAGTTTGATGTCATTGCGAGGGTGGCGTTCTTCCGCCCGACATAGTACCCGAATGGGTAAGCAATCTCCCCATTTTAAGGTTGCTTCGCCCACGGCTCGCAATGACACAAATCCTTTAGGAGTATAAATGCCTACAGAATTCGAAACCTTCCTTCAAAAATACCCCACCTACGAACAAACTTCCAAAATAGACGAACTGCGCAAGACCGACTACGCCCGCCTCGACGCAGGCGAACACGTCTATTTCGATTACACCGGCGGCGGCATCTACGCTGAATCGCAAATTCAAAAACATCAACAACTCCTGCGCGAAAACGTCTTTGGCAACCCGCACTCATCCAACCCCACCTCCATCGCCGCCACGCATCTCGTCGAAGGCACGCGCGAATACATCCTCAAATTCTTCAACGCCGATCCAAACGAATATCTCGCCATCTTCACGCCCAACGCCAGCGGCGCGCTCAAACTCGTCGGCGAGTCCTATCCCTTCCCGAACGGACGTTACCTGCTGACCTTCGACAACCACAACTCCGTCAATGGGATTCGGGAATTCGCCCACGCTCGCGGCGCGGATGTGACCTACATCCCCGTCATGCTGCCAGACATGCGCGTCGACGCCTCCCAACTTGACCTGGAACTGTCCCGCCCTTCCAAGGCTGGTCATAACCTGTTTGCTTTTCCCGCCCAATCGAACTTCTCCTCCGTCAAGCATCCGCTCGAATGGATCGAGAAAGCCCACGCCCACGGCTGGGATGTATTAGTGGATGCCGCTGCCTACGTCCCCACTAATAAACTCGACCTCAGCAAAGTCAAACCTGATTTCGTTCCGATCTCATTCTATAAAATCTTCGGCTACCCGACGGGACTCGGCGCACTCATTGCAAGAAAATCTGCATTGGCAAAGCTGCATCGTCCCTGGTTCGCCGGTGGGACGATCACCGTCGCATCCGTACAAGGCGACAAATACTATCTCGCCGATGGCGCAGCCGCCTTCGAAGATGGCACGCTCGACTACTTAAATATCCCTGCTCTCGAAATTGGATTAAAGCATATCGAATCCATTGGCTACGACATCATCAGCGAACGTGTCAAAACACTCACCGGCTGGCTGTTGGAAAACCTCACCGCCATGAAACACAGTAACGGCGAGCCGCTGGTTCGGTTGTTCGGACCAAACTCCACCGAAGGAAGAGGCGGAGCGGTCACAGTCAACTTCTACGACAAAGACGGTCAAGCGTTCGATCATCGCTTCATCGAAAGTGAAGCCAACAAAGTGAATATCTCCCTGCGCACTGGCTGCTTCTGCAACCCCGGCGCCGGCGAAGTCGCCCTCGGCATCTCGCGCGTGGAATTAGACGTGTGCTTCACCCGCCCCGAACACAAAGACGTCATGTCCATAGATGAATTCCGCAAATGCATCGACGGCAAGTCCTCCGGCGCGGTTCGCATCTCGGTGGGGACCTTCACCAATTTCAATGACGTACAATCGCTTCTGGCGTTTGCAAGAGGGTTGTTGAGTTAATGTCATGCTGAGCGATAGTGAAGCATCTCTACGCCAATCAAGAGACTCTTCGCCTTCGGCTCAGAGTGACACCACCTTGTCATGCTGAGCGATAGCGAAGCATCTCTACGCCAATCAAGAGACTCTTCGCCTTCGGCTCAGAGTGACACAACCTTGTCATGCTGAGCGATAGTGAAGCATCTCTACGCCAATCAAGAGACTCTTCGCCTTCGGCTCAGAGTGACACAACCTTGTCATGCTGAGCGAAGCGAAGCATCTTTACCACAGTCTAAGAGACCCTTCGCTCCGCTCAGGGTGACAATAAGAGAGGGTTTATGAAAACATATTACGTTTACATCATGGCAAGCAGATCACGGGTCATTTACACGGGTGTAACCGGCAATCTTGAACGGCGTGTATATGAACACAAGAACAAACTCGTTGAGGGGTTTACGAAAAAATACAACGTCAACCAACTTGTGTACTTTGAAGAAACAAATGATGTCAATGTCGCGCTTAATCGCGAAAAGCAGATCAAGGGCTGGTTGCGGTCAAAGAAGATCGCATTGATCGAGTCCATAAACCCGACTTGGAAGGACTTAAGTTTGGAATGGTATGAATTACCGGGTTAGCATGGCTTGTTATGCTGAGCCAAAGGCGAAGCATCTCTACGCCCATTCCAGAGACTCTTCGCTCAGAGAGACAACCCCCAACCTCCCCCGTCCAATTGACAATATCCTGCCAGTAAATCTATAATACCCTGTAAGAAAACTAAATATATCCTTGCAGGATATTGGTATTCTCGCAACGAAGATTTTCAAACCAGACAGGAGAAAGGCATGGCCTCTCGAATTCAAGCGCTCAATCACTACCGTCCGCAGATCGAATATGGCGAGACCGCCGGGTGGCGCGAAGTCGCCGAATTGCTGGAAGCCCGCACGACATTAAGCAAAACGGACATCATCGCCACACTGACAGGTCTTCAAGATGCGGTGCTGTACTTCAATCTTCAAGGGCGCGGGGTCAAGCTCGAAGGGCTGGGAACCTACCTTCCGAATATCAACTATCAGGGAGAAATAGATGCGGCGCACCGTCTGGACAGGAGATTAAAGCGGCAGTTGAACAACGGCTCCTTTAGTGGAAAAATCCAAAACAAAAGGAATATCGGCAAAACCGTTGAAGAAGTGGTGGCAATGTGGAACGCCGAACATCCCGACGACCCTGTGCTATACTGAAATCCATGAATGGACAAACCCGCGCCAACATCAAACCCGGCATGACCGTGCTCATCGTCCTCAAACAAGACCAGCGCACGGGCAAGCTTACCAAAGGCATCGTCAAGGATATTCTCACGAAATCGCCAACGCATCCGCACGGCATTAAAGTCCGCCTGACGGATGGACAGGTGGGGCGAATAAAGGAGATCGTCGAAGCATAGAATACGATGAACGCTCGGTCACAGGTCGGGCGTTTTACTTTGCGCGTGCTATACTTTGCAGAGTTGCGGAGAACGCAGAGAAATTGATGAGAAACTCCGCGACCTCTGCGTCTCGGCGGTTCAAAATAGTCGAATTTCCTATTCCCTTTTTGCAGGCGGCAACTTGCATTACTTTAACAAAACATCTGACCGGGATGAAACATGAAACTAAAACCCCTGCCATGTCTCATTATTCTTTTGTTCCTGCTGGCGTGTCAATTGCCGGGTCTTAAGCCTGTCACTCCCACGCCACAACCCATTCCCACTCGACAAATTGAAATACTTCCAACGCTTACCCCGGTCTGTATCTCGGAGGAACCGACCCAGCGCGATATCGACCGCGCGCTCGCGTTCACGGGTGAAATGTTTCAAAACGACGAATGGGAACGCAGTTACATGGTGATGAGCGGGCGCGTCGGCGTGACCTGGCTCAACAACCCGGTTGGCGCGGTGGCGTATCTCGAAGCCTTGATCTTCCCGTGCGGTTATGAGGAGCCTGATCTCAATGCTTATTTTGATACAGATAATTGGGACATCATCTTCGAAAATTACGACGAGTACGAGATCGTTGACGAATGCAAAACAAACAACGGCTTGCGTTTGTACGAGATCGAATCCATCAACGAGGGTTTCGATTACAACATCCGCTACTGGGTGAAGAACGACACCGATACCCGCGTCATCACCATGATGATGACCTTTCCTGTGGATGCCGAAGCCTTGTTGGATGAATACGCTTCCCGCCTCTTTCCCTCACTTTCAATCTGCTCTTAGGAACCAAACATGACCTCCCGCTACGACATTCTCTTCCAACCCATCAAGATCGGACCCGTCACCGCGCCGAACCGTTTCTATCAAGTTCCTCATTGCAACGGCTTCGGCTGGCGCATGCCGCAAGGGATGGCAGCCATGCGCGGCATGAAAGCCGAAGGCGGCTGGGGTGTGGTCTGCACCGAAGAGACGGAAATCCATTACACCAGCGACCTTTCGCCTTATTTTGAGGGTCGCATTTGGGACGATGACGACATCTCCGTCTGGCAGTTGATGACCGAAGCCGTTCATAAACACGGCGCATTGACTGGAATTGAACTGACATATAACAGCCACGACGCGGCAAACCTATATTCCCGCGCCGCTGCGTTCGGTCCGCGCTCGATGGGCATCACCGGTGGAGGCGGATTTGAGCCGGGTCAATGCCGCGCGGCAACAAAGGACGATCTCAAGCAAGTCCGCAAGTGGCATCGCAATGCGGCAATCCGCGCCAAACGGGCAGGCTTCGACATCATCTACTGCTACGCCGCGCACAATATGACGCTGGCGTTTCATCTGCTTTCAAAGGACAATGACCGTTCCGACGAATACGGCGGCTCGCTTGAAAACCGCACGCGTTTCTTCCGCGAACTGATCGAAGATACAAAAGAAGCCGTCGGCGACACCTGCGCCGTCGCCGTCCGCTTTGCCGTGGACGAACTCCTCGGCGTGGACGGGATCCAGCACGACGGCGAAGCAAAAGAGATCGTTTCGATGCTTGCCGAACTCCCTGACTTGTGGGATGTGAACATCAGCGCATGGAAAAATGATTCAATAACATCTCGCTTTGGCAAAGAAGGTCATCAAGAAAAATATATTTCCTTCGTCAAGCAGATCACCACCAAACCCGTCGTCGGCGTGGGGCGATACACCTCGCCCGACAGCATGGTTTCCGCCATCGAGCGCGGCATCATGGACTTCATCGGCGCGGCGCGTCCGTCCATTGCCGACCCCTTCCTGCCAAATAAAATCAAAGAAGGCAGGCACGAAGACATCCGCGAGTGCATTGGTTGTAATATCTGCGTCACGGGCGATACCCGCTTCGTTCCTATCAGATGCACACAAAATCCGACCATGGGCGAGGAGTATCGCCGCGACTGGCATCCCGAAATCATCGCGCCAAAGAAATCAAACGATGACATCCTCATCGTCGGCGCGGGACCGGCTGGTCTCGAAGCGGCTCGGGCGCTGGGTCAGCGCGGGTACAAGGTCATTCTCACCGACGCGAAGCGTGAGGCGGGCGGGCGCGTCCTGCTTGAGTCGCAACTCCCGAATCTGATCGAATGGCGGCGCGTCATTGACTGGCGTCTCACGCAAATCAACAAACTCGAAAATATTTATTTCTATCCATCCAGCCCGATGACCGCAAAGGACGTTCTCGAATCCGGCGAGCCGCACGTCATCATCGCCACAGGCGCGACGTGGCGGCGCGACGGCGTGGGTCGCAGCATTTCGCGCCCCGTTCAAGGCAATGGCAACATCTTCACCCCCGATGATCTGATGAATGGGAAAATACCAAGCGGCAAAGTCCTCATCTACGACGATGACCATTACTACATGGGCGGCGTGCTTGCCGAATTACTTGCAACCAACGGCTGTGAAGTCACGCTGACGACGCCCGCCCCCGCCATCTCAGCGTGGACGGAATACACCCTCGAACAGGATCGGATTTACAAGCGTCTTCTTGACCTGAACGTGACTCTCCTCCCGCACCATGTTCTCGCCTCGCACTCCCCGACGACTGCCACAGTAACCCATGCCATCACCTCCGCTGAAACCACTCTCGCCTGCGATGCCGTGGTCATGGTCACAGATAGAATTCCAAACGACAACCTGTATCACGAACTCAAGCCCGCGCTCGCAGATGGACGGCTCAAATCCCTGCGTCTCATCGGCGACGCCGAAGCCCCGAATATTATCGCCCAAGCCGTCTTCAGCGGTCATCTTGCCGCGCGCGAATTCGGCGAAATCGTTGACCCGGACGTGACGCCGTTCAAGGTGGAAGGATAGTATGTCGTTGCGAGGAGCGCTCTTGGTCTTCGCGACGAAGCAACCCCCACCGGTGCAAGAGATTGCTTCGTCGGGGAGAGCGCCCTCCTCGCAATGACATCGAAACTTATCCTCGTCACCGGCGCGACAGGTTACATCGCCAGCCGACTCATCCCCCGCCTCCTCGAACGCGGATACCGCATCCGCGCGTTGGCTCGCCACCCCAAACGGCTCAAGACCAGGAAATGGTACTCGCAGGTGGAGGTCATGCAGGGCGACGTGACAGACCCATCCTCTCTACCCCGCGCTTTGGAAGGAGTCTGGACGGCGTATTATCTGATTCACAACATGTCATCGGGGCATGGATACGCCTCCCGTGAAATCGAAGGCGCGCGCAATTTTGCATCCGCCGCGGAAGCCGCGGGCGTGGAACACATCATCTACCTCGGCGGGCTGGCAGACCCCGAACAGCACATCGCGCCGCATCTGCGTTCGCGCATCGAAACGGGGATGACGCTGCGGCGGGGCAAAGTTCCCGTCACCGAATTTCGCGCGGGGGTCATCATCGGCTCTGGGAGCATCTCTTTTGAAATGATCCGTTTTATGACCGAGTTGTTCCCCGTCATTCCCGGTCCTGCATGGATGAGAAATAAATCCCAGCCGATTGCCGCGCAAAACGTCGTTGACTATCTGTTAGCCGCGCTCGAAAACCACAACGGCGAAGGCGGGGCTTTCGAGATCGGCGGACCCGGCAGTTTTACCTACCGGGAACTGATGCAAAAATACGCGGAGATCCGCGGTCACAAACGCGGGTTTCTTTTACTGCCGTGTATTCCAGTCTGGTTCATGGCGTTCGGCATCGGCTGGATGACGCCTGTCCCGTATCCAATCGCGTATGCGCTGGCGGGTGGGCTGTCCAGTGACAGCGTGGTACGGCACGGCGGGGCGGGGGAAACCTTCCCTGAGGTAAGGCTTATTGATTTTGAATCAGCCGTCCGCGAGGCGATGAAGCGTCTGCATCCGCTGGAGGTGGAACAGGTTTGGGACGATGGTCGGGATGCGTCGCTCAAGCATGAAGGCTTTTTCATCCTGCATCGAAAAGATAGAAAGGCGGGGGAATTCATCCACAGGAAATTTTCCTTTGGCGAGGAGTGGAGTAACGGGCAGACGTTGTACTTCGCTCCGTTTGGGCTGTGCGGTTTTTTGTATTGGGCTTTCCGCCGCCTTTGGTGGTAGAATGACGTAAATAAACGATCAGCAAGCGGCGAAGCCGGTGTAATTCCGGCGCTGTCGCGCAACTGTGAGTTAGCGGATAGCAGTTGGCAGTTAGTAATTAGCCTTTGGGCTAAACGCTAATCGCCAATCGCTAATCGCTAATAAGCCAGGTCGCCCGTTGTTGGTCGGTTCAACCACTTCTCGCGGAAAGGAGGTGGAGGACGGCACACAACGGATTGCCTCTCCAACCTCCCCAGCCCATGCTGGGGATTTTGATTCTTTTACAGTACCGCGACACATCGTCCCCGCAGGGGGTTCATGTCGCCCCCCGGCGCAAGACAAGTCTTACGGTACAAAAAATTACAGGAGAAAACCATGCTTCGCAAGACCCTGATTTTGACTTTACTGTTCGCGCTCCTCATTGCAGGATGCGCCCCCGCCTCGTCCTCGACGGTGGAGCCTGTTTCTGTTTCCCCTGTGGAGACGACGCCAACCGACATTCCCGCCGCCGACCCTGAAGCGACCGGTCCCCACGCCGCGCTTACGGACGGGCTTGGTCGTCAGGTGACGCTCGACGCGCCCGCCCAGCGCGTGGTCTCGCTCGCGCCCTCGCTGACGGAAACCTTGTTTGCAATCGGCGCTGGAAGTCAGGTTGTCGGTCGGGATGAACTTTCCGATTACCCGGCGGAGGCGCAGGCTGTCGAAAACATCGGTTCCACGTTCGGAGCGTTGAACACCGAGGCGATCCTCGCATTGGAACCCGATTTGGTCGTGGCGGCGGAGATCAACACCCCCGAACAGGTTAAATCGCTGGAAGATTTGGGACTCACGGTATATTACTTTGCAAACCCCGCAGACTTTGAAGGTTTGTATGAACTGGTAAAGGTGATGGGTATGCTGACAGGCAACGAGGAAGAGGCGGCATCGCTTGCCGAATCGTTATCCGCGCGGGTGGCGGCGGTGGAGGCGGCGGTGGCAGGCGTCTCCGACAAACCAACCGTCTTCTACGAAATTGACGGCACCGACCCCACCAAGCCATGGACGACGGGTCCCGGCACGTTCATGGACACAATGATTACACTGGCGGGCGGCGTGAACATCGGCGGCGTGTTGAGCGAACCATACGCCCAGATCAGCTCGGAGGAGATTGTTTTGCAGGACTCCGACATTATCATCCTCGGCGATACGCTTTACGGCGTGACGATTGAATCCATCGGCGAACGCGCGGGCTGGAGCGGGCTGAGCGCCGTAAGGAATGGAAATGTCTTTTCCTTCGACGACAACCTTGCCAGTCGTCCCGGTCCGCGTTTGGTGGATGGGCTGGAGGAGTTGTTGAAGATATTGCATCCTGAGTTGGCGCCAACTCCGTAAGCGAATACACATGGAAACAGGTATGCAAGTACGTGTTTACTCGCATACCTGTATACCTTCCCCATGCGCCGCTTTCCATTTCTTTCCTCTTTCATTTTTCTCGCCATTGCCCTGCTCCTCAGCCTCGCGGTCGGATCGGTATCCCTTCCACTGGGTGATTTGTTGAGCGCGCTCGCCGGGCGGGGCACCGAACTGGCGGATTCCATCCTGTGGAAGATTCGCCTGCCGCGCACCATCCTGATCTCGCTGACAGGCATGGCGCTGGGCGGGAGCGGCGCAGCGTACCAGGGTTTGTTCCGCAACCCGCTGGCAGACCCGTTCCTGATCGGCATTGCCTCCGGCGCGGGGTTGGGCGCGGTGATCGCAATGAGCGTTAACTGGACGTATTCGTTTTGGGGATTGATGGCTGTCCCGCTTGCGGCTTTCATCTCCGCATTGTTGACGGTGGCGATTGTGTACTTCCTTGCGCGGGTGGGGCAGACCACGCCCATCACCAACCTGATTTTGGCGGGCGTGGCGGTTTCATCGTTTGCCACATCGTTGATGTCGTTCCTCATGCTCCGCTCGGATGGCGAACTGCGCCGCGCCATGAGCTGGCTGATGGGCGGCTCGATCCAACTGGGGTGGACGTTCACGCTGGCGATGCTTCCCTATCTCCTCATCGGTCTCGGCATTCTGGTTTTCAGCGGTCACGCCCTCAACCTGCTTCAATTCGGCGACGAGCAGGCGCAGCAACTCGGCTTGAACATTGCGCGCGTCAAACGGATCATTCTGGTCTCTGCCTCGATGGCAACCGCCGCCGCCGTTTCGTTTGCGGGCATCATCGGTTTCATCGGGCTGATCGTGCCGCATGTGATGCGCCTGTCATTTGGCGGGGATTACCGCCGTTTGATTCCGCTCTCCATTCTGGGCGGTGCGGCGGCGCTGCTGTTCTCCGATGTCATTGCGCGGATTGTGCTTGCGCCGCAGGAACTGCCGGTGGGCATCGTCACCGCGCTGGCGGGCGCGCCGTTCTTTTTGTGGGTTCTGCGCCGTTCGAAAACACAAGGATTATGGTAATGAACAAACAGGTCAAAAACGGCTTGCTGATCGTCAACACGGGCGAAGGCAAGGGAAAAAGTACCGCCGCGTTCGGCATGGTGCTGCGCGCATGGGGGCGCGGATTTCGCATCTGCGTCATCCAATTCGTCAAGGCGGAGACGGGGCAGTGGGGCGAGGTCAAAGCCGCGAAGAAACTTGGCATCGAGTGGATTACCACCGGCGACGGCTTCACGTGGACATCGAAGGATATGGATGAAACCATCGCCCGCGCCCGTCACGGCTGGGAGACCGCAAAGGAAAAGATCGCCAGCGGAGACTACGACCTGATCGTGCTGGATGAATTTACCTACACCCTCGCCTACGAATGGCTCGACGCATCCGAAATATTGGACTGGCTCCGCCTCCACCGCCCCTCCGACCTGCATCTGGTTATCACAGGCAGGTCTGCCCCTGAGGCTTTGATCGCACAAGCCGACCTTGTGACCGAGATGAAACTCATCAAGCATCCGTATGAGCGGGGTCTCCAGGCACAGGCGGGGGTCGAGTTTTAGTTGTCTCGCCCTGAGCGGCAGCGAAGGACCCAGCATGACATGATAAAGGACAATCCATGAACATCACCGGGCTCATCGAACAAATCCAACCCCTCGATCAGGCTGCCATGCGCGCCGCGCGCGGGCGGCAGAATCAACTCACCAAACCAGCAGGCAGTTTGGGGCGGCTGGAAGAACTGTCGATTCAACTGGCTGGGATTCAACGCAAGCCTTTGCCTGCAATCAAAGACAAAGCCGTGATCGTGATGGCTGGCGATCATGGCGTGACCGCCGAAGGAGTCAGCGCGTACCCGCAGGAGGTCACGCCGCAGATGGTATTGAATTTCCTGGCGGGCGGCGCGGCGATCAATGCGCTGGCGCGTCATGCCGGGGCGAGGGTGGTGGTGGTGGATATGGGCATGACAAATGAAATCGATACGTCACGCTTCAAGCGCGACCTACTGATTCGGCGGAGAGTCGGCGCGGGGACGATGAACCTGGCTCAAGGTCCAGCCATGAGGCGCGAACAGGCGGAAGAGTCCATTCAAAGCGGAATTGAAGTCGCGTTGACGGAAATATCCAACGGCGCAGACATCCTCGGAACAGGCGATATGGGCATCGGCAACACGACCCCGTCGGCGGCGATTGCCTGCGCGTTGATGAAACTGCCGCCCGAAAAAATTGCGGGGCGCGGCACAGGCGTGGACGACGACGGACTCCAACGAAAGATTTCGGCGATTGCGCGCGGACTGGCTGTGAACCAGCCGAACGCAGACGACGGACTCGATGTGCTGGCAAAGGTCGGCGGGTTCGAGATCGGCGGGCTGGCGGGCGTGATGATCGGCGCGGCGTCGAAGCGCGCGCCGGTGATGGTGGATGGGTTTATTTCCACGGCGGCGGCGATGATCGCGGTGACGCTCGCGCCGCAGTGCAGGGAGTATCTGATCGCGGCGCATCGTTCAAAGGAAAATGGTCATGCGCTCATGCTCGAATGGCTCGGCATAAAACCGTTACTCGATTTTGACTTGCGCCTCGGCGAAGGCACGGGCGCGGCGCTCGGCATTTCGATGGCGGAGGCGGCGTGTAAAGTGTTGAGTGAAATGGCGACCTTCAGTGAAGCGGGTGTTAGTCAAGTAGTCGAATGATCATATGTCACTCTCCACTTTCTACTTTCCACTCACTGCTCATTATTCTCCAATCTCCAATCACTAATCTCCAATGATCCCCATCCTCGCCGCCTTCCAATTTCTTACCATCTTTCCCACGCTCATCAGCCGCCCGTTCACCTCGCGGGAGATGGGCCGCGCAGCGGGTTGGTTTCCGCTCGTCGGTGTCGCGCTTGGCTTCGCGGTGTATGGCGTGAATTACGCCGCGCAATTGGTTTTTCCGCAAACCGTTTCCGCCGCATTGACGTTGTTTGCCTGGATCGCTTTCACGCGCGCCTTCCATCTCGACGGCTTCATGGATTCCTGCGACGGTCTCTTCGGCGGCTGGACGCCGGAACGCAGGTTGGAAATCATGAAAGATTCGCACGTGGGCGCGTTTGGGACAATCGGCGGCATTCTTGTTATGTTGACGAAATTCGCGGCTCTCTCTTCGACCTCTGTCCTGTTTCCGTCCATTCTGCTTGCCGCCACGCTGGGACGTTGGGTTTCTCCGCTTGTCATTTACGCCTTTCCCTACGCCCGTGAAGATGGATTGGGATTCGAGATGAAACGCAGCGTGACCCTTCGTGAAGTCGTCCTTGCAACGATCATGGCGGGCGCGGTCTCGTGGCTCATCCTCGGCTGGCTGGGATTCGCCCTCATGCTCGGCGCGGCGGCGGTCGCATTTTCAACCGCGCTTTACGCCATGCGTCTCCTCCCCGGTCTCACCGGCGACATCTACGGCGCAATCACGACCCTTGTCGAAATGCTGACACTCGTCGCCTTCACCGCTATCCGCGCCTGAAACCTGAAACCTGAAACCTGAAACTTGAAACTTGAAACCTGAAACCTGAAACTTGAAACCTGAAACCTGAAACCTGAAACCTTGAAACCATGAAACTCCTTCTCACTCGTCACGGCGAAACAGATTGGAACCTGGCGCGTCGTTATCAGGGTCAATCCGATGCGCCCTTGAATCAGACCGGCATTCGGCAGGCAGAACAACTCGCAAACCGCCTCTCGAAAGAAACGGTTCACGCGATATACGCCAGCGACCTCTCCCGCGCCGCAGTCACCGCGCAACTCATCGCGGCATCGCGCCAACTCGAAATCAAAACAGACCCGCGCTGGCGCGAGTTGTCCTTTGGTCAATGGGAAGGACTGAACTACGCCGAGGTTGACGCGCAATGGCATGACCGTCTCACAAACTGGATCGCCAACCCGGTCCCCTCCGCGCCGCCCGAAGGAGAGTCCCTGATGCAGCTGGCAGAGCGTGTGCAATCCGCCCTGGATGAGTTGAAATCAAACCACAAGGATGATGCCGTGCTGGTCGTCTCACACAGCGGCGTAATTCAAACCCTGCTGTGCCTCGTCCTCGGCATGGATTTGAAACGCTACTGGCAATTCCGCGTCCTGCAAGCCTCATTGACCATCGTCAGTTTTCATGAAAACGGCGCAGTTTTGAATTTGTTCAATGAAATTTCACATTTAAAGGCGCTTGAATAATGGGCGGCATCACCCTCATCCTCGGCGGCGCGCGCAGCGGAAAATCGTCCCATGCGCTTCACTTGGCGGAAGAATCCGGCAAACCCGTGACGTTCATCGCCACCGCCCAGGCGTTCGATGACGAAATGTCCGCGCGAATAGCAAAACACAAATCCGAAAGACCCGCCGCCTGGTACACGCTCGAAATCCCGTTTGCGATTGCAAGACACGCGCGCGAAATAAAATCCGAAATCGTGATTCTCGACTGCGTCACACTGCTTGTCTCGAACCTGATGATGCAGTTTGTAAAAGACGACTTGGCGGATGAATCTCCGTTCGTCAAAGCCCTTCAAAACGAAATCGAAGAGACGCTCGCCGCAATCCGCCGTTCGAACAGCCGCTGGATCATCGTCTCCAATGAAGTCGGTCTGGGGCTTGTCCCGCCGTATCAGATGGGGCGTGTATACCGTGACGGGGTCGGTTGGGCAAATCAAAGGCTGGCGCGCGAAGCGGATTTGGTCCTCTTCATGGCGGCGGGCATTCCAATGGTCATAAAAGGATAACCCATGCTCAAGATCCAAAATCTTTCCGCCTCCTATCATGGGCATCAGGTTTTGCGCGATGTCTCCTTCGACGTGCAAAGCGGTGAAGTCCTCGCGCTCATCGGACCCAACGGCGCGGGCAAGTCCACCATCATCCGCGCGGCGAGCGGCGTGATTCCCTCCACCGGCTCGGTCCGCACCAACGGCGACGATTTCCACGCGCTGACGCCGATCCAACGCGCGCGCTACATGGCGGTTGTGCCGCAGGCGATTTCATTGCCGCCCGCGTTTACGGTCTGGGAGACCGTCTTGATGGGACGCACGCCCTACCTCGGTTTTCTCGGCAACGCCTCTTCTCTCGACGAGGAACTTGCCCGCCAAGCCCTGAGCCGGGTCCACGCCTTAGCCTTGTCCAACCGCCGCGTGGGGGAACTCTCCGGCGGCGAGGCGCAGCGCATCCTGCTCGCCCGCGCATTATGCCAGTCCACGCCGATTCTTTTGCTGGATGAGCCCACAGCCCATTTGGATCTGCAATATCAAGTCAGCCTGCTGGAATTGATCCGCGAGCTGGCGCTCAAGGAAAATCTCGCCGTGCTGGTCGCCCTGCACGATCTCAACCTCGCCGCCAGGTACGCGGACCGGGTCGCTTTGCTGGTTGGCGGGGATCTAAAAGCCGTTGGCGCTCCGCGCGATGTGCTGACCCCCGAAACCATTTCAAATGCCTATTGCCTGCCCGTGCAGGTGGTGGAACACCCGTTTAAAGATGCCCCGCTTGTTCTTCCAAAATAAACATTTGGGCGCCGGGAAAACAAATCACACTAACCATCTTTGTGGTAAAAATGGGGGCTGGAGTAACAAATGACCGGAAAAAATCTACTTGCCATTTTCATCCTGATCGCTTTGACGATTTCCGCCTGCGGTTCCGCCGAACCGGAGATGAGCGCCGAAGACATTGCCAACACGGCGGTTGCCGAAGCCTGGCTCGCCATCACGCAGACCGCGCTTGCCGCGCCTTCCCCCACACCCATCCCGCCGACCTTTACCCCCGAACCCACAGCGACCCTGCTTCCAACCCTGCCGCCTTTACCGACCCTTGCGCTTGAAACGCAGGCAGCGGTATCCGTCCCCACCCAGGATGAATGCAACCAGGTTCCGCCCATCGAACCGCAGGGCGGGCTGGCGAACGTCGAATTCACGAACCGCTCGGAAGGGAATGTCAATCTTTCGTTCGGGATGAACACCCCAAACGACAAGGGGGAATGCGTCACATACACGTTCACTTTTGGGGTGGGAGGGCAGCTTGCCGCCAAAGTGCTGGCAGGCTGTTATTGGGGTTGGGCATGGATCGAGGGCAAGCAGTCATCCATCGCGCGGACGGGTTCCGTGATTCTGTGCATGACCGATCCCAACGTCATCTACCACATCGAGATCACGAAGGAAAGGGTTGATTTCGAGTAGGCGGAATGCTTGCGAAATATGCGCCCGTTCAACGGGCGCATTCTTTTTGAAGGATCGGCGCGATCTCCAAGACATCCTGATTTTTCGAAACCCGGTCCCACAACGTATCGAGCGCGGGACAAAGCGTTGGCTGTCCCTTGATGGCGCGTTCGGTCAATTTGATCGCCATATCCATGTCTCCTGCGCGCGCGAAGGCTTCGATGAAAACCAAATTCTCGACCGGCAGGGCGGGGCTTAATTCGGATTTTTGCGCCTCTTTATAAAACAGTGTTACCTGCTCCCAGTCTCCCTGCTGGCGCGCCAGTTCCGCCTTTGTATAGAAGTAGCACCACTCATTTTCCGTTTTTGCCCCGAACAAAGTTTTATCCAAATCAGGATCGGGAGCGTCCACAATGATTTGATCCGGGTTGGAGAGCGGAATGGCATCGGTCAAATAAAAACTTGCGCCGGGAACGGTCTCCGCGCTCCCATAAACCGGGTCAAGCGCGCGCAGACAACCGTCGGCTTCCTTGTAAATTACAACGCTGTTGGAGGTTGAACCGTTGAAATTCACAGTTCGGTAATTAATTTGGATGGGGGTATCTGCCCGCAGTTCGGCGGGATCGAATCTTGTTTTCAGGTAAAGCAAAACGTAGGGGAGTTCGCGGCTGTTCAAATCAGGCGCATACATCCAGTTCAGCCCTGCGGTCAGTTGCAAGTCTGCGGCGTATTTCAGCGGAAGTTCATACGCCAGAACGGCGGTGTTTTCCTTCAGCCCGGGCATACGCCACGCCATCTGCTGAAAGAAATCCTGCTGGTTTGCCCAATCGCGGCGGAAGGTGTTTGCGACTGTAAATTGATAGGCGGTGGACATCCCGATCAAAATACTCAGGACGACGGTCCGCCTCGAATTTCTTAATAACAAATCTGCCAGCCCAACGATGAATAAACTTGCCCCAAGCATGATCGAGACAAAGAAACGGTCATAGTCGAATTCGATCTTCAGGGGCAGTCCCGCCACCCAGGAGGGAAGCCTGCCCGCGAATATCCCAACGAATCCAATGGCAACAGCCCACCAGCCCCAGTTGTCGTTTTTGTTGGAGGCGGCGGTTTCTTGATTGTCGTCTTGAACGTTTCGCATGAATACAAACACAGCGGATGCCGATATGAGCAGGATGCCCAATGCGATGACCTGGGTGGTTGAACCGTCTATCGTTGAAAGGATATCGAACGAACCCAGCCACGAAGCAAAGCCGGAAAGCGAAAGCGTTGTGACGACTTCATTTACCAGCGCCAGCGGCGCAAAGGTGGAACTGGAGAAAATGCTGATGTCGTACGAGTTGTAGGAATTGGATTGATAGTAGGCGTATGTCCATACGGCGTCCGCTATCCATACAATGAGATACGGAAGCCATACTTTACCGGCTTTTTGTAATGTCGTCTGCCAGTTTGAAACCTCTTCTGAAAAAACGGCGAGGATGAATAGAAAACGAAGAATTTCCAAACCAAAGAAATATTCGGTGGAAAGCAGCCCCAGGGCTTGCAGGAAAATGGCGAGACCTGTCAAAGCCCATGAGGAACGCCCGTTTCGCAGTAACCGGATGGTAATGATGAAGGAGGCAAGCAGAAACAGCAGGGGAATCATTTCCTGATTGACGTGCGTCAATGCCACCCATTGCTGACCAAAAGCGGGATAGACGGTGAAGAGCAGGGCAACCCACAATGCGGATTGTTGTCGGCTGGGGAAAACCTTCCGAAGCAGCCACCAGGCTTGAAGTCCAAGTAGGAGGCGGATGACCAGTCCAAGAATCTGCCATGTCAGCGGATGTCCGCCAAAGAGGGTGGTGGTGACGGCGAAGATGGGTCCAAGAAACGGTCGGAAGGGGCGGAACGCTTCGATGAATTCGCCGGGACCGAAGAAGCGCAGGAACCACGCGAAGGGCAGGTCGTCCCAATAGAATCCCATCCAGGGGGTGAGGAGTCCGTAAGCCAGAAGTATCAGCAGAGACAGAACGCCGGGAACGGCGGCGTTTTCGTTGCGAAGAAATTTTATAGGAATATTTTTCACGCGTTACATCCCAAAAGGTTTAAGTGATTTTACCATCCGGGCGGGCTTCTTCGACGCGCAGAAGCGATGAAACTTGCTTTGGTATAATGCTTCTCATGAACCGAAGCAAGACGATTGACCTCGCAATTTACGCCGCGCTGATCGTTGCAATCCTTGCGCCGCGCATTCCAAAACTTGACTCGTTTGTAACGCTCGATGAACCGTCCTGGCTGAGCCAGGGCGCGAATTTTTATTATGCGCTGGGTCAGCGGGAATTCGAGAACACGGTCTATGAATACCAGCCCGCCGTCACCACCATGTGGATCATCAGTTTCGCGATGCTGGCGTATTTTCCTGAATATCGCGGATTTGGGCAGGGCTATCTTGATTACGAAAAAGGCAGGCTGGATCCGTTCATGTACCAGCACGGCATGGACCCGTTGCTGCTGTTGCATGTTGCGCGTTTGATTCAGGTCTTTATCGTTCTTGCGCTTTTTCTCTTGTTGTTTTACCTCCTTCAACGATTAATTCCAAAAGCGGCTGCCGCATTTGTAATTCTTTTCGCTTCGTTCGACCCATTCTTTCTGGGTCACACGCGCATGCTCGATCACGAAGCGCTGGTGTCGTTGTTCGTCCTCGTTTCGCTGGCGGCATTCGTTGTTTATCTTTCACAGGATCGCAAATTTGTTTTTCTTCTTATCTCAGGCGCGGCGGCGGGTTTTGCCCAACTGACGAAATCGTCCGCCATTGCCATGCTTGCGGCAATTGGCATTCTGTTGTTGATGCAGATTGCGCGCGAACGCCAACAAGGCGTTGCCGCATCGTTTTGGAAAAATTCAAAGATTTTTCTCGGTTGGTTTGCAATCCTTGCGGCGACTTATTTCATCTTCTGGCCCGGCATGTGGGTCGCGCCTGGAAAAATGCTTTACGAAGTGTACGGCAACGCCTTCAGTTATGCCTTTCAAGGCGCGCGCCTCAAAGTGACCGAGGAATTGGACGTTTCGAGTTTTGATCTCAACAATCTTTCCGGGATTTGGGAGATGACGAAGGTCTTGATCTACCGGATCACTCCCTTAACGTGGCTTGGAATCCTCTTTGGTTTTTCGCTTCCGTTCACGCGGGACCCTGAACTGGTTCAACCCCGCAGGCAGTTATTTACCCTCCTGCTGACTACCGCCATCGCCTTCGTCGTCATGTTCGGCGTTGCGCAGGGACGCAACTCCCCGCATTACATCCTTTCCAGTTACCTTGCGTTGAACGTGCTTGCAGGCTTGGGCTGGTATTTCATGATCGAGGGGCTTGCCAATCGTTTTAAGACCATGCAGGTACAGGTGGGTTACGCGATATTGGTGGTTTTTCTATCGCTTCAAGTGTGGAGCGCGATTTCATTCTTCCCGTATTATTACACCTACCGCAACCCGGTCCTGTATTCGGCGGGATGGTACAACGATTATCCTCAATTCCCTTATGGCGAGGGATTGGAAATTGCTGCTGAATACCTCGCTCAACTGCCGGATGCAAAGGATTCAACCGCCTTTGTCTACTACCCGCGCGGATGTTTCTCCTATTTTTACCCCGGTACGACCACGGCGTTTCGTCCGTATTACATCGACGGGGAACATGCCGAAGACCTCCTGTTTTACATCAACTCCGCCGATTATGTCGTTGTGTATTATGCGAACCAGATTCAGATGAACAAATATCATCCTTATCTAAACATTCTCTCTCAGGTGAAGCCGATCCATGAAATTTGGATGGACGGGTATAAATACATCCAAATCTATGAGGCGGATTCCTTTACGCCGGAGATGCTGGAAGCGTTTGAAAATTTATGAACCGTGATTTGAGCAATACTGCCCTTGTAAGATTTTTCGTTGTTTTGCTCCTGCTTGCATTGATCGCGCCGTCGCATGTCATTGCAAACGACCAGGTTGTGACGGTGGATGAGCCCTGGTGGGTGATCTCCGGCTCGAATTTTTATTACGCCCTCACACACGGCGATTTTGCGAACACCCTCTACGACTATCATCCCGCCGTTACGACTACGTGGGTGGTGACGGCGGGTATGCTTTCCTACTTCCCTGAATATCGTGGGTTTGGTCAGGGATACTTCGACGTCCGCAAACCCAAATTCGAGGAATTCCTGCGGGAAAACGGGAAGGAAGCGTTGGACCTTGTG
The DNA here is from genome assembly GCA_020060625.1 of Anaerolineales bacterium. Taxonomy (GTDB): domain Bacteria; phylum Chloroflexota; class Anaerolineae; order Anaerolineales; family Villigracilaceae; genus Villigracilis. The sequence continues at coordinate 27,038 of JAGUZU010000066.1, forward strand.
CGAAACAGCCGATGGATCCAATCCGCGCTCATCCTTTCTCTTGCGTTGCTGGCATTTTTCCTTCTTCAGTCTTTAACGAATCAAATTACGGCATTCCTTTCCATTGGACTCGCAATAACTGCTCCGTTCTATCTGGGTCACTCGCGTTTGCTCAACCATGAAGGCATGCTTGCGGTATTTGTGCTTGTCTCGTTTCTGGGAATGCAGGCGCATTTGAACAAAGACCGCAAATGGATATACCTGTTTGTTTCTGGCGCGGCATTCGGGCTTGCGCAGTTGACCAAATCCTCATCCATTGTCATCGTTGGGCTGGTCGGCTTGATGCTCTTTGTTGGATTGTTCAGGCAAAATGGGAAGACCCTTCCCATAAAACTTTGGGAGGCGTTCAAGACCTTCCTGCTCTGGCTTGGGATCGCGGCGCTGGTTTATGTGGTTTTATGGCCCGGGGTGTGGGTCGCGCCAGGGAAGATGCTTGGCGAAATCTATGGGAATGCCTTCAGCTACGCCTTTCAAGGCGCCCGCCTCGATGTGACAGAGGAATTGCAGCCTTCCTCTTTCAGCCTTGTCTCCGGCTTCGACGGAATTCTGCAATATGTTCGCAGTTGGGCGGCATCCTCTACTCCAATTACATGGCTCGGATTGATCCTTGCCCTCGTTGCGATGGTTTCAACGGATAAAGAAAAGCTTTCGCCACCGGTGAAGTCTACGCTTGCGTATCTGATCTTGCTTGCCGGGCTGTTTATCCTCATGTTCGGCGTGGCGCAGGGGCGCAATTCCCCGCATTATATTCTTACCAGCCATGTCTGCTTGAATGTGGCGGCGGGAGCGGGGTGGGGGTATCTCTGGTTGCAGGTTCAGGCAAAATGGGCGGGTTTGAGGCGCGTATATGTCATATTTCTTGTCGCCTTGATCGGAATGCAAATCGGCGCCGGACTTCCTTACGCTCCTTATTATTTCACCTACAAAAACCCTTTTGCGCAAAGCGCATCCACGCTGGGGTATGGCGAGGGACTGGCTCAGGCGGCGGATTATCTATCACAGAAGCCGGACGCGGCGGATATGCGTGTCTACGCCTATAACGGCATGGGGACGTTTTCCTTCTTTTTTTCCGGCGAAACTTTGGTTTTCAAACGAGTGTATCTAATCGAAAACGATTTCGCCACGATCACCGACGACCTGCGCGGTTCGGATTATCTGGTTTTGTATCCCATTGTAAGGAAGGCGCAACCCGAAACGGAGAAAATCCTGGGCGTCTTGCAGGATGTCCCGCCGGAGGAAACGATCTATATAAACGATTTGGAATACATTCAAATCTATCGCATTTCGGATATTCCAAATACAGTTTACGAAAAACTTGGGCAATAAATTGACCTTTATAGTATTGCTCTGCAAAAACTACGCCAACCGCGAAGATTTTGCGCGTAGGTCGGATTGCCAATCCGACTTACTTTGGCTGCGGCTTGCCGCGCTATGGATTAAGCCGTCACGGCTTCTCCAGCCCATGCGCCGTTAATAAACTTTCATCCTCCAGTATTTCATACGTCAACCCATCCGCAACCACCCTGCCTTCGTCCATCACAACCGTGCGGGGGAAGAGTTCTTTCACCATCGCCATGTCGTGGGTGGAGACGAGCATTGTGATCGGCAACTCGCGCAGCAGGTTGATCAACGTCCGCCGCGCGCGGGGATCAAGCCCCGCGGAGGGTTCGTCCAGGACTAAAAGACTGGGCTGCATCGAAAGGACGGTCGCGATGGCGATCCGTTTCTTTTCGCCCACGCTCAAATGATGCGATAAACGATCCCGATACCCGGACATCCGCACGGCTTCGAGCGCCGCATCCACCCGCGCGCGCACTTCGTCTTCGGGCAAGCCCATGTGAAGCGGACCAAACGCCACATCCTCGAACACAGTTGGGGAGAAGAGTTGGTCGTCCGGGCTTTGGAACACGAGTCCGACCATGGAGCGAACGACAGGCAGATTGTCGCGCGTGAGGCGCATGCCTGCGATTTCAACATCGCCGCGCCCGCGCAAAATCCCGTTCAAATGCAGCATCAGCGTGGACTTTCCTGCGCCGTTCGGTCCCACCAGCGCGACCTTGTCGCCTTCGCATAACTTCAACGAAACGCCATTCAACGCCGCGTGACCATCGGGATAGGCAAAATGCAATTCGTTCACGTACAGAATATCGCCGTCGCATTCGGGCATTACAAAAGTATTTTTAAGGTGGGTGACAGGCATTACAACCTTCCAAGGATTTGCAGAATGAAAATAACGGCGACGGCGAACGCCGTTGTAAAGTAATCGCCGGATTTCATCTCGTGCGGATTCAACGTGTAAAGATGACCGGCATATCCGCGCGCGATCATCGCATTGTAGATGCGGTCGCTGCGCTCATAACTTCGCAGAAAAAGTTGACCCGCCATATTGCCCGCGACCTTTGCTCGCCACAATACGCCTCCCCCGGACCTCGAACCTGGTACGGCTGCCGAACGGCTTTCCCTCGCCCGAAGCAGACGGAAGACCTCGTCTGTCAGCACAAAGAGGTAGCGATAAAGAAAAGCAATAATGGTGGTGAGGATGGCAGGCACGCGCAAATGTTCCAGCGCGTGGATCAAGTCGGGGAAGCGCGTGACCGCCACCAACAGGATCGCCATCTGCACCGAAAGCCACGCGCGGATGAGGATGCTTACGAAACGAAGCAAGCCTGCGTCGGTGATGGTGAGATTCCACATTAGAAAGTGGAAAGTGGAAAGCGGTTTGCCGGGCATGGAGAAAAGAACCGTGATGGCAATCAACGCGAAAGGCAATGCGATGATCGAACGCTTCAAACTATATCCAATTCCCAACTGTGAAAACAGATTTGCGGCAAGAACGAAAAGCCACGCGAACAGGAACGCGATCCATGCGCCGTCCGGGAGCAGGGCATTCGAGACGATAAAGATCACCGTCACGAGAACTTTTACGCGCGGGTCGAGGCGGTGAAGGAAACTCTCCTTTTCGTGATAGCGGTCAAAGGCGTCGAAGTGCATGTTAATTTACGATTTTGCCTTCATGCCGCGGGCGATCAGGACGATGATAACGCCGACTACAAGAATGCCAACCACGCCTGCGAGGATGGTCGAAAGCGCAGTTTCACCGAGAAATGGGACTGTGTAATCGGGGATGACCTGGTATGGCGCATCCTGCCCAACGGAAAGAAAGCCTAAATCTTTTGCAACGCGCTCCAAGCCGTCGGGGTCGGCGGAGGCGAGCGGCGAGAGCAGAACCACAAGCAGGGAGACGATCCCGCCGGCAAAGACCCAATTGCGGCTGGCTTTCGCAGATTCGGAGCCTTCACCGATCAGGTCGGGGCGGGTCTGTATGATGAACGCCAGCGCGAAGACCGTGATCAACGCTTCGCCAAGCCCGATGAGGGCGTGAACGCCCAGCATGGCAGGGATGACGATTTCAAGTTGCGAGGTACCGCTCAACCACAATTGCAGGGAGGTGAGCAACGCGCCCGCCATTACCGACAGCCACGCGGCGATTCCGACAACGGTCAGTTTTACAGTTTTGGATTGACCCGCCACCGAGCGGTACAAACCGTATCCGATTGCGGCGGTCACCAGACCCATGTTGAGAATGTTCGCGCCCATCACAAGCAGACCGCCGTCCTGAAAAAGTAATGCCTGCACGGCAATGACCGCCGTCATGACGAGCATGCCCGCCCACGGACCAAGGACAATCGCCGCAAGCGCGCCGCCCAGCAGATGCCCGGACGTTCCGCCCGCCACCGGGAAGTTGATCATTTGCGCGGCGAAGATGAACGCCGCCATGACGCCCATCAATGGGATTTGCTTTTCGCCCAGCGCCTTGTTGGTTTTTGAAATGGCGAAACCGATGACGATGATGGTAATTGCCCAGCAAACGACAGAAACCAGAATACTCAAAAAGCCGTCCGGGATGTGAAGGGGGGCTGGAGTGTATAGCATCTTATTCTTCTCCTTTTTGACAATTTGGACAAAGACCGAAAAAGGTAACGTGACTGTCCGTCAGCCGGTAGCCGCTGGCTGCCTCGAGTTCGCTGTACAGTTTTTCCAGCAGGGTGTGTTCCACTTCGATCTCGTGTCCGCAGTTTCGGCATTTTAGATGATGGTGTTCGTGCCGCGCGATCTCATAAACGAGATGCCCGCTGCCCATGTAGGCGGGACGCGCCAATCCGTTCAAGGCGAGGAATTCCAGTGTGCGGTAAACCGTGGTCTCCGTGATGCGGGGCAGTTCCTCTCGCGCTTGTTCAAACACCTCGGTTGGCGAGAGATGCTTTCCGGCATGGTGAAGGACGTGCAAAATCGCAAGACGCTGGGGCGTCATGCGGTATCCGCGGGCGCGGAGTTGGGGGGCGTACGCAGCGGCGCAGGACATGAAATTTCTTATTGCAACTTTTTGCAATAATCTGTTTTATAGAATAGCACAGGAGGGGTTTTCTTACATTAATGATGATGGGCTGTCTGCCGTCCGCCTTCTGCCTTCTGCTAAGGCTCCCAGGCATAATGGACAAGCGCGGTGACGACAAGTTTATCGCCCGTGGTTTCCATTCCCACCGCCCAGGTTTCCCAGTCCATGCTTCCATATTGATCTGTACCGGGGAAGTGGACGGCGTAAAAACCGGTTTTGGGATACTTCCATTCGGGGATGTAGGTTGCGCCGCCGGTTTTCAACTCATTGCAGGCAATGATGGCATTTGGCGTGAACACCCGCTTTAGTGACGGCAGGACGATCTCTTGGAACGAGCCGACGACGGGTTCGCCGCTTCCGGCTCCCAGACCCCAATCTGCCTGGTAGGTGGTTTCAAAGACGAATTTTGCATGTTCCGCATCGTATGTGATGATTTTCCCGTTTCGGATGAAGGTCACGTCCATGCCGGTGGTTGGGGAGACGAGCGGAGCCAGCAGATCGCCGTCTTCGTTTTCAAAGGCAACGCGCAGAGATTTGAGCAGGTCGAGGGCGCGGGGATCGTTGCAGAGGGCGGGCGCGGGTGTTGGAGTCTCTGTCGGCGTGGGGAGGGGAGTGGATGCGGGGGCGGAGGTCAGGGTCGGTAGGGGCGTATCAGACGGCAGGGCGGTGGGAGGCGGGGGCGCATCCACTGGAATGGAGCAGGCGGTCAGCGTCAAAAATGTCAGGATTAAAATTGTCTTTTTCATTTTCATCCTTTCGATAAAAAAACCGGCGTTTCCGCCGGTTCATTGTACTACTGCTGTTCTTCCGCCATTCGTTTGGCAACGCGTTTGACGACTTCCGCCACGCCGCCGATGGGATTTTTTAACGTTTCAAACGCAACCTCCACAATTTCGGGAGCCATGCGTTTGATGTTGCGAAAACGCCTCGCCAGGAAGGTTTCATCGGGTTGGGGTTCTTCGAGCGCGGTTTCGATTTCCCGCAGTTCGGCTTTAACGTCTTGTTTGTCGGCGGCGGGGAGTTCCGTTTTTTCGACCGCTTCGTAAATGACCTTGAATAATGGCGCGACCTGAATGCTTTGGCTGGAAACGATGTTGTTGTCGCCCGATATGATGTTGCTCCGCTCGACGTTCCCGCCAATGACGATGCTGTTATCTCCGGCGCTCAAACCGTCTTTTTTCTTTTTGCCTGCCATGCTTCCTCCTATGAATCTTTTGGCGCGATCACGATGCGAAAGCCGAGGTCGTCGTTGAACATGAGCGGAATGGACCAGTTGCAGAACGAAGCGCGCGCAAACCATTGATAACCGATCCATGAGCCGCCGCGCACAATGCGGTATTTCCTGTCTTCATCATACCATGAGGATGTCCATTCCCAGACGTTGCCGCTCATGTCCCATGTATCGGTTGGGCTGATGCCCTGCGGGAAGGTTGCCACAGCGGTTGTGCCGCCCAGCCCGGAGCCGGTGGCTTCGGAATCCCATGTGTTTGCGGCGGCTTTATTGAAGCCTTCGCCCCAGGGATATTCGCGTCCGTCTGTGCCGCGCGCGGCGCGTTCCCATTCATCGTTGCGCGGCAGGCGAATTACATAGCCTTCCGGCACCGCCACGATCTTTTTCGCCAGCCAGTTGCAATAGGCTTCCGCCTCGAACCAGCACACGCCCACCACCGGCACGATTGGGTTGCTCAATTCGATGTTATGCCAGTAATACGGGATGTTCCGTTTGGAGAGCGGACGATGTTCCAGCCAATCGCGTTCCACGCCTTCAAGCGAACGCGAATCGTATTTGCCCGCGCGCCATTCCCAGCCTGCCTCGCTCCAATACTCGCGGGTCTGGTATCCATCCTCTTTGACGAAGCGCGCGAACTGGATGTTCGTGACGGGATACTTCGCCGCGAAGTACATGTATGGAATTTCCTTCGCCTCTTTCTTGATCCCAGCCTGGAACTCACCAGCAGGCACTTCCGAAAACCGATCCAAGTCTCCCGGTCTCCAGCCGAGCCGTCCAAGCAGAAGCCCGGCATGACGCCGCAACTCCGGGCGGATGGCGGCATCCTGCATGGTTTCGAGCAATGCCTGCGTGACTCTTTCCTTGCTTTGCAATGGGACGCCGCCGGGCCAGGTATCCAGCACTGCGTCCCCGGCGAGTACCACCGCTTCGCCAGGCGGACCAGGCTTGTTCTCCACCAGCGATTCCACGACCTGCCCGGCAATCTTCGGCAGCTGCTGACGAATGCCAAGATAACCGATGGTCAGCAAGGTCGCCTCGCGCCAGGCTTGTTCGCCCACGTGGCGGGAGAGGGTTTCGATGATCGGAGTTGAGTCACCCTGTCCTTTTAGAGCAAGCGCAACTGCGGCAAGGTATTCCTCGAACGTCAGGTGGATGAAGCCGTATTCGCCGGGACCGCGTTCGAGGAGCAGGGCGGCGTGTTCGCGCACATCCTGCAAAAACTGGCGCGATGCCTGGTGCGGCGAGACATCGCCGCGTTCATGGAACAGTTCCTCCAGTTTGCGGCGCATTTCCTCGCGCCCCACCAGCCCAACGCCGGGGCTGATCTCGTGCATCCACAGGGCGAGCGGCGCAAGGATGCGGACGGTCTGAATTTCGTCAATGTCGCGTCCCGGCGCGCGCCCGCTCAGGCTGCGCGCGCGGTTCCAGGTGGAAAGCAAAGTATTTACATATTGGTCGTAGAGTTGGACGCGGCGTTCCGGCAGGGACACGCCTTGCCGCTTCATCAACGCAAGAATGGTGAGCAAAAGCGGCGTGGACGCCAATTGCCGGACGCCGGGATTCTGGTTGATGGCGTCCAACAGTTCGCGGCGGTCTGTTTCCGCATCGGCGCGGGCGACGGCTGTATTCCCCTGCGCCTGTCTTTCTATGGCGGCAGTCCAATGTTTGACGAATTCTTCGATTTCGTCTTCTTCAAAGTCCACGATGGTGCATTCGGCGAGGTCTTCCGCCGAGGGGCGCACGGCGCGGTAGCCGACGACGCGGCTGGTGAGGACGAATTTATTTCCCTCGCGGCGGTGGAAGGCGAAGAAATCTACCACGCGCTCTACGACGGTGTTGCGCATGTTCAGGTCGCGCACTTCATCGAGACCATCGAGGAGGATGAGCGCGCGCCCGGCTTTAAGCGCCTCGCTCAGCATGGGTCCAATCGGCAGGTCTATGCCGATGCCTGCAAAGTATTCGGCGATGAAATCATCCAGGCGGATGTCGCGGGTTTGAAGCGCGTTGGCGAACGCGGCGAGGGGAAGAAGAATGGGCAGAAAATCCGAAAGCCCTATCTTCGCGCCTTCGCCTCTTGCGAGCCGCAAAGCAAGGTATTTCAGGAAGGTGGTCTTGCCGGCGCCGGGGTCTCCCAGCACAATGGCGCCGGAGTGATGTTTCAGAACTTCAAGGAGCGGAACAGGTTCCCCAAAATGAAGCATCTCCTGTTTGTGGTCGGTGATGTCGCGCCCGGCAAGGCTGAGGTCGCGCTTCCAGGTTTCGCCTTCGGGAAGTTCCATCCGCGCCTTGAGCGGGACGTAGAGATCGAGCAGATTCAATTTGAGCGGAACCCGGTCGGATACTCCCATCCCTTTGAGGCTGAGGTAATAGTGACGGTCGGTGAGGTAGGCGAGATAAGCTGCGGTTGCCTCTCGAAGCGTCTCGGCAGGCAGGGCAGGTTTGAGGTCGCGCCAGAAGCGGTCTGCAAGGACGATGGTTTGTCCATGGATGATGGCGCTGTCGGTTAAAGAGCCGCCGACGGCAATGCTTTGGTCGCCTGTTTGTATCTCCGGTTCGGGTTTGGCTTGTCTGGTTGATTTTCGTGAGGATGTTTTCTTTTCGGTCATGCCCAGCCTCGTTGGTGGATTCAGTATACAATGATTTGCCGGGGCGCGAGTTTACCAAATTGAAAGGAAAATAAAAAATCCCCCGACAAAGCGAGGGAAAGGGCGTATTTGTCTAGTCATTTTCCTCTTCGCCAAACACAATCACGACGATATGTTGGTTCAGGAATTTTGGCTTGGGGCTTTCGTCTGAAGTGATCTGCCCAAGCGTGTAGCCGCCGGCAATTGGGATGCTCTCGCCAAGAATTTCCTGCACTGCGGCGATCTCGGCTCCCGGCTGCGCTTTCAAAAGCATCTGCCAGGCGATGTCCACAAGGACAATGGCGAGGGCGGGTTTTGCGCTGCCCAGTTGACGCAAGGCTTGTTGCGCGGCATTTTTTGCGGCAGTTTCACAGGTGGCGCGGCTGCCCACCAAAAGATAGGCATCAATGCCGTCGCGGATGGCGGCGTTCATGCGGAAGCTGCCGTCCGCCTCGACACGGATCGGGGAGCGGACCACCAGCCCCTCGCCTTGTTCGACGCCGAGAGGATACAAACGGGCGAGGTGACTCAGCGGCGGGAACGCCCAATCACGCGCGGGGTAGCCAAATAATCCGGCGTAGGTTTCGGAGGCGGGGCGTCCATCCAGCGTGCGAAGCCAGAATCCGCGCGAACGTGTGACGCGAAACTGGCTGCCGACTGGGTTCCAGCCGTGGTCGGAGCCAATGCCCAATTTCAGGTTGCCGCGCAGAAACGCGGCGGCAAGCCCGCCGGAGCCGTTCTGGTTGCCTGCCATTTGATACGTGTTGCCGGTGTGAAGATCACCGCTGGAAAGACCGCCGGCAATGGGCAGGTCGGATGAGAGGGCGTTGCAAAACTGTTCGGCATCGCCGTTGAAGCCGTCCGCAAAAAACAGGACAGATTGACGCTCGACGCGCGCCGCGGCATATTGCTGGATTTTCGCGGCGGTTTCACGCCCGGATTGGGCATAGCCTGGAAGCCAAAGCGTATCCGTTTGAAAGTCGCCGTGAAGCAGCGCCACTGCAACGGAGTGAGGTTGTTCGCCTTCGCGGGTGAGCGCGGCGGGGGAACTGAAACCGATCATCGGGGAATCGCCGAGCAGGCTGGAGATGCCGCTCAATACTTCGCGCGGCTGGTATTGGTGGGATGCGATTACGACAGCCAGATTGGGCGTGTTCGAGCCAAGCCGGTTCAGCGCCTGATGCGCGGCTTGCAAGCCCGCTTCACGCCCGTCGAGCGCCTGGGCAGATCCAACAGATGCGATCATTGCCATTTCGCCTCGCTATTCCTCCGCCACTGGAATGGTGAAGTGGAAGGTGGTTCCCTTGCGATATTCGCTTTCGAACCAGATCCTGCCGCCCTGCATTTCCACCAGACTCCTTGTGATGTTCAATCCCAGCCCTGTGCCGGGGGCTTCCCTTGCCTTGGGGTCTTCGGAGCGGAAGAATTTTTGGAATATCTTCTGCTGGTCTTCGACGGTCATGCCAATGCCGCTGTCCTTTACCCATAGATGGATGACGCGCGGCGCGCCGTCGGGGTCCCATTGGTTGTGGCTTTCCTCCACGCCCACCTGAATGGTTCCGCCTTCCGGCGTGTATTTATGCGCGTTGCTGACGAGATTGGTGAGCACTTGTCCCACGCGGACGCGGTCTGCCCACATGGGGGGCAGGTCTTTGGGGACGACCAGGTCGAGGGTTTGCTTCTTGTCCTCCAACTGGCGGGTGAACGTGCGGATGACTTCATCCACCAGGTCATCGGCTTTTGTGGCTTTATATTCGAGGCGCAGGCGTCCGGCTTCGATCTTGGAATTGTCGTTCAAATCCGAAACCAGGGTGGACATGCGCTCGACATTCGATTTGATGGTTTGCAGGAAGTTCGTCTGCATTTCGTTGATCTGTCCGACTGCGCCGCCTGCCAGCAATTCGGTGTAGCCCTTGATCGAGGTCATCGGGTTCTTCAGTTCGTGCGCCACGAAGGAGACGAAATCGCTCTTGGCAAGGTTGGCGCGCTGGACTTCGCCGTACAGTTGCGCGTTCGAGATGGCGATGGCGGCGTGGTCTGTGAGGCGGGTGAGGAAATCCACATCGGGCTGGGTATCGTCCGTGCTTTCCAGATACAGCAGACCGATCACGGTCGTTTCGCGGCGGATCGGAATCGCCAGTTGATTGTGCGAGGCGCCGAGCAGTTTTCCCTTTAACGCTTCGACGCTCATCTGTTGGGGCAGTCCCGTTTCGATGGCTTTCAACATGGACGACAGTTCGATCTTCATCAACTGGTCGGGGAATTTTTCCACCTGTTCCTCCAGACCCTGGTGCGCCATGACACGGAGGTCTTCCTCCTCGAGGATGCCGATCAACCCGGCTTCCGCGTTCGATTGCCGCAACGCCCAGTCCAGTGTGATGCGCATGGCGCGGTCCATTTCGAGGCTGGCGTTCAATTCCCGGTCGATGCGCTGCATGACCGAAAGTTCCTCCACGCGCTCCGCCAGTTCCTGGTCGGTGAGGGTGTAAAGGCGCGCATTTTCGATTGCCACAGCCGCCTGCCCTGCAAACGCGGTGAGCAGGGTCTGGTCGTCCGGCACAAAGGGAAGCCCGTCGCGGCGGTTGATTACTTCGATCACGCCGATCACGCGGTCTTTCACCTGAAGCGGGACCGCCATCAACGAGCGGCTGACGAAGCCTGTCTGCTGGTCGATGCCCTTGAAATGCGAGACGGAACTTTGATCTTCATTTTCTATCACGGGTGTTCGTAATTGCACCGCGCGCCCAACAATGCCGGTGCCGGCTGGCAGGCGTTGCCCGACCAGGTTGGACGCGACGGGTCCCACCGTCACCTTGAAGACGAGTTCATCGGTTTGTTCGTCCATCAGGAACAGGCTGCCCGCTTCGCACTGCAAAATGCCGACAGCGTTTTCGAGGATGTTTTGCAAAAGCGGTTCGAGTTCAAGCGTGGATGTCAATTGGCGCGTGATCTCGTTCAGCGTGGATAGCTGACGGGCGCGCTGCTCGGTCTCTTCGAGCAGGCGCGCCTTGACGATGGCGCCGGCGGTTTGGTCTGCGATGGCTTGCAGGAGTTCGAGCTGCCCACGCGTATAGGCGGTCGCCCCGTCACGGCTGCCGATGCTGAGCGTGCCGATGGTTTCAGCGCCGGCATTGAGCGGCACGCCCATCCAGGCAAAGACGTTATCCAATGCGGGCGTGTGACTGCGCGCTTGACATTCGCGGATGTAATCCTGTGTGATGATTGGACGGCTCTTGCGGATCACTTCCGGCGCCAAGCCTGTGTTCATCGAAAAGGGTAGATTTTCACGCTCCTGGATTCGCTCGTTATTTTCGAGACAAAAACCGTAATAGTAGTAATCGCTATCCTTGTTATAAAGGGTGATATGGAAATGCGAGGTGGGGATGATCTGGGCGGTTTGCGCGTAGATCAATTCGAGCACATCGTCGAACGTCAGGGTCACATTCACGCCCTGGGAGACGCGGGTCAGGGCGTTCATTTCCTGGATGCGGCGTTCGAGGTGGGCGACTGTTTGCACGCGTTCGATGGCAACGGAGGCAAGGTCGCAGATGTTTTCAAGGAAGCGCAGGTCGCGCGGCGTGTAGGGCTGTCCCGCCAGGCGGGGACCCAGCGCCAGCCAGCCGTTTGGAAGTTCCTTTCCAGGAAGGGCAATGAAGAGACGCGCGCCCAGTAATGCCAGGCGGGATTGTTCCGATTGCAGCGCTTCGGGCGGGGTGGTTGCATTGTCCAGGTAGAGCGGCAGGCGTTCCTTTTGGAAGTATTGTACAAACGGGCTTGTGGATGTAAATCGAATGTCGCTGGTGGGGCGCTGGTCGTCCCCGGGAAGGGCGGAGAAAAAGTCGTTGAGGGAGTCGTATGTATAGATGTGGATCCGGTCCGGGGTCAGGGTGGAGGCGACTTTATCCCGCACGATCGCGCTGATCGTGTTCAGGTCGAGCGCGGTGGTCAGTCTGTGGGAGAAATCCTCCAGTTGTTCTGCGAAGGCGCGCGCGCCGCGGAAGAAGATCGAATCCACAAGGTTTTGCAGGCGCGTGCGGACAGGTTCGAGGACGATGACTATCGCCAGAATTGCGCCGCCCACCAGGTATGGATTATTTGAAGGAAGGGATGCGCCGAAGATCAACCCCACACCGGATGCGACAAGCCCGTACCCGAGGGTGACAAAGGCTGTGAGCAAAACGTACATGACGGAGCGGCGCACAAAATCTTCTGTTCGCAGGAAACGGAAGCGCAGGATGGTGTAGCCGATGACCAGGGGGAACAGGGCAAGCGGCAGGAAGAGATAAGGCGAGAAGTTGAGGGGGGTGATAAAACTGGCGGCAAGCCAGATGCCAAGCGGCGCAAAGGCGAAGGTCGTTCCAATGAGGATGGCGCGCGACTGGGTCTTGATGACCGGGGATTGGGCGTTCATCGCGTGGTACAAGTTCATGAGGATGTGAACGAATATTGCCAGCGCGATAAATCCGTAGATGATCTGCCAATTGCGGATGTAGGCGGCGGGGCGTTCGAAATTGAAAAGGTTCGGGAATGCAAGGAGGGAGAGGGTCAGCCCGACGGCAATTCCGCCCCAGCGCAGGTATGGCTGTGTGATGATCCGGCGCGGCTCGACAGGGAAGACAAAGGTAAGGTTGACCAGCGCGCCGCCCGCGATCCCACATGCGAGTGTCCACATGTATGTGAATTCATGGGTGGTATTCAGGTTGAAATAGGCGCCGGTAATGATTGCAAGCGATGACGTGAAAAGGGAGAAGGCGCGTCCCGCCGGTTCGGAGCGGCGGAAACCGAATATCCATAAACTAACGAGCAGGAAGACGCCGCCCAGAATGGACGGGATAATGAAATAGGTCCTTTGGCTTGATTCGGGGAAGGGATACAAGGTGACATCCAGCGAGCGCGTGTCCCCGTCTGTGGTGCGGATCGTAACCGAGACGGCTTCTCCCGGAAAACGGTCTGCGAGTATATTTTGAACTTCGACTGCATTTTTTACCGGCGTTTCATTGACTTCGATGAGCTGATCCCCGACCTTGACCTGACCGAAGAGCGCCCAGGCGGGGTCGGGCTGCGCGGAGCCTGTGCCGTTGAAAACAAGCGTGTGTTCATAAAACGCCCCAAGAAAGGGCTGTTGGATCCAGCGGGACCCAAGATACAGGGCAATTAGAAATATTGCGGCTGCAACTGCCTGGTAGGCAAGCACAATCCATTGCAGGATTTGGCTGATAAGAAAACCGTATCGTCGAAACCCAACCTGGATTTTTCGCTGTATGCCTTGTGCGATCATGGCAGGAATTTTACACTACATCCCCGGCGAAGGTATATGGTACTTTCATGACAAAGCCGAAAGGTTGGCGGGAATATTTTTGGCGACTCGCTTTATGCGCCCATGCCTGAAGGCGTTCGCGACTCTGTGGAAAGCGAGTTTGTTAATATAAAAAAAGCCTTCCGAAAATACGGTTTTGCGCCGAATTTCCGAAAGGCTTTTGTTGGCAGGCAGGTTTTTTTACAAGCCGGCAGCTTTCTTCAGCGCCTCCGCCTTATCGGTGCGCTCCCAGGGGAGTTCGATGTCATCACGCCCGAAGTGACCGTATGCGGCGGTCTGGCGGTAGATGGGTTTGCGCAGGTCAAGGTCGCGGAGGATCGCGCCGGGGCGCAGGTCGAAGTGTTCGTTGATGAGCGCGGCGATTTTCTCATCCGCTATTTTTGCGGTGCCGAACGTTTCGACATTGACGGAAAGCGGATGCGCCACGCCAATTGCGTATGACACCTGCACTTCCACGCGGTCTGCCAGCCCGGCGGCGACGACATTTTTCGCCGCGTAGCGGGCGGCATACGCGGCGGAGCGGTCCACCTTTGTGGGGTCTTTCCCGGAGAAGGCGCCGCCGCCGTGACGCCCCATGCCGCCGTAGGTATCCACGATGATTTTGCGCCCGGTCAAGCCCGCATCGCCCATCGGACCTCCAACCACGAACCGCCCGGTGGGGTTGACATACACTTTGAGGTTTTTATCCACCAATTCTTCGGGCAGGGTCTGCATGATGATCTGCTCGGTAACGCTTTCTGCGATTTCTGCTTGGGAAATTTCCGGGGCATGTTGTGTGGAAATTAGAACGGTATCCACGCGTTTTGGTTTGCCGTTGGAATATTCGATGGTCACCTGGCTCTTGGCATCCGGGCGCAGCCAGGAGAGTTCGCCGCTTTTGCGCAGTTCGCTTTGCTTGCGGGTGAGTTTGTGAGCAAGGTAGATCGGCAGCGGCATAAGCGTGGGAGTTTCATTGCAGGCGAAGCCGAACATCATGCCCTGGTCGCCCGCGCCGATGGCTTCCACTTCGGCTTCGGTCATGCTGCCGTCCTTGGCTTCGAGCGCCTTGTCCACGCCCATGGCGATGTCGCCGGACTGTTTGGCGATGGCAACCAGCACGCCGCAGGAATTTCCGTCAAAGCCTTTCTCGCTGTCATCGTAGCCGATCTCGTTGACCACCTTGCGGACAAGGTCGTCATAGTTGAAAACGGCATTGGTGGTGATCTCGCCAAGCAGCATGACGTACCCTGTTTTTACGGCTGTTTCACACGCCACGCGCGAGCGCGGGTCCTGTTCGAGGCACGCGTCCAGTACCGCGTCTGAGATCTGGTCGCACATTTTGTCGGGATGTCCTTCCGATACCGACTCTGATGTAAACATCAGGCTGGGGGAAGACATAAAAGTATTGCTCATAGTTTTTCTCCTTTAGAAAAGAAAATTGCCCATTCAGACGTGCAGAAAGGGCAATTCGAATTATGCTAGGTTACCCTCTCATCTTCCAGCGTATCCTGTCGGAATTGGCACCGTGATTTAGTTGTGTAGTTTCGTGGTTTAGCAGTTTTGTAGTTTTCGACTATCCAAACTACTTAACTACCTGACCATCCAACTAAATTCGGTTGTCGAGGCATCGCAGGGCCGGTCCCTCCGCCTCTCTGGATAAGAGCGTCTTTTCTGGGTTATTAAGTTGTAGCGCGGATAATACCATAGCAAAAATTGCGAGTCAATAAAAAAACAAGCCGTCGGCGTGAACCGGCGGCTTGCTGGCAAACATATCGAGGCTTAGTCCGAGGCGCAGCGGAAGCCGATTTTGGGTGAGAATTCGCCGAGATAGTCCGCGGAGTAAATGTCATCCGCATCCGGGTTGGAGCCGCGCACGGAGGCGCGGTTTGCAACGCGCACATCCTTGAAGACATCCTGGAATGTGCCGCCGCGTACCACGCGGTTGAAATACACGCTGCGCGCGCCGGGTCCGGGCGGGTTCACCGTCACACCCTGGGCATAGTAATTGCCGTCGTAATAGTCATGCACCCATTCAGCGACGTTGCCAGCCATATCCAAAATGCCGAAGGGACTCGCCCCGGCGGGGAAGGTCCCCACGCGGGTGGTATCGCCGACGAAGTAATTGAAGTTGCCGCGCGAGGAATCCGGGCGATCATCACCCCATGGGTAGGTGCGAAAGTCGTCGCCGCGAGCCGCGCGTTCCCATTACGCTTCGGTCGGCAGGCGTCGCCCAGCCCATTTGCAGTAGGTATCCGCTTGCAGCCAGGTAACGTACACAACAGGGTAGTCGTTGAACTCCGAATTGTTAAAATACGAGTTGCGCGTTTGAGACTTGAAGTTCTGCGGAGGTTCGCAGCTGCCGGACTGTACGCACAACATGTACATACCATTGGTCACTTCCAGTCTATCCATCCAGAATGCCTTTAAAGACACATTGTGGTCGGGTTTTTCGTCTTTCTGTTCGTCAACATCGAGCGCGCCCATGCGGAAGGTGCCTTCCGGAATAAAGGCTTGGGGCATTCCATCCACCTGCGAAACCCGCTCCGAGCCGGCATCGCCGCCGGAAACGATTTCCGCAGTGGGGTTGATGACGGTGGTTGCAATGGGCATTGCAGTTGGAAGTGCAATCGCCGTAGGCTGGGCGCTGCCCGCCTGGCAGGCTGAGGCAAATAAAGCCAGAACAGCCAGAATTGGGAATAGCTTTTTCATCGAGCCTCCTTGTGTATTTAACCTAAGTTGTCACCTTCAAAGAAGTAACAGGAAATTCGACTGTTTTGAACCGCCGAGGGCGCGGAGTTCTTCATGAATTTCTCTGCGTTCTCCGCCACTCTCTGCGGTAAAAAAGTAGATAAGGCAGCAACTTAGGTTATTTATGAACCCAGTATATAAAACAAGGACTTTTTTCCTAATCCCCCAAAGGTAACATTTTGGTGAGAAAATACGACTTATTACGACTTTCTGTGTATAATGCGGCTTGCATCTTTGTAAACCCGCTTCATGCCCGACAATGGACCCGAAATGACTCCCCGTGATCTAACCCCGCCTCAAAATACACCCCGCGTTTTCATCGTTTGCGACCAGGATGCCACTGCCCCGATCTGGGGATACATCATCCGGGAAAAAGGACTCATCGCCATCGTGGAGACGTCCGTCAAACGCGCCATGCAGCGTTCCGTCGAGGAAATCCCCGACCTGATCGTCATTGACGTAAACGCGCCTCATGCCCAGCGGATGGAACTATGCCGCACATTCCGCTCGCTTGGCGCAAGCCCCATTCTTCTCTTCCTGCCATACAACAACGAATCCGAAATTCTGGAAGCCTACCAAAACGGCGTGGACGAATGCGTAATCAAACCCATCAGCCCGGCGATCTTCCTTGCCAAGATCATTGCCTGGTCTCGCCGCAGTTGGAGCGAACCGATGCGCCCCCGCCACGCGGGACGCCTGCGGCTTGATCCGTCCCATCGCTCCATCATCGGCTCGAACAAAAAAGAGACCAAACTCACCAACCTTGAATTTCGTCTCTTGCATCTTCTTATGAGTCGTCCCGGCTATGTCTTTCCCTCCGAAGAGATCATACAAACCGTTTGGGGCGCGGAAGGGGACGTGATCCAGTTAAAGAATGTGATCTACCGCCTTAGAAAAAAACTGGAAGAAGAAACCAGCGAAGCGCATCTCATCAAGACCTGGCCCGGCGGCTATAGTTTTGTGGACGAATAACCGCTTCAAACCCCGCCCGAACCTGCTGCTGTTTAATCAGTCTCTGCGCATCTGAAACCGATCTTCATCGAACTGCGCCCGTAATAGGCATCTTCATTTGGCTGCGCTTTCGGATCGGGTCCATTCAAAAAGTTGCGGTTGGCGAGTCGCAACACAACTCCGTCATCCTGAAATGAGCCGCCGCGAATCACCCGCATCGTATTGAAGACATCATCCTCCGATGGACCCGATGGATTCTCAAGCGGGGACTTGGCGTAATAATCCGGCTTATACCAATCTGCCACCCACTCCCACACATTTCCAGCCATATCCAATACCCCAAACGGACTCGCGCCTTCGGCATACGACCCCACGCGCGACGTATCTCCGACGATGTTGATTGCGTTGGCGTTATATTCATTCGGGAATTCATCGCCCCAGGGGAAATTCCGTTTGTCATCGCCCCGCGCGGCGCGCTCCCATTCCGCTTCGGTCGGCAGTCGCCGTCCCGCCCATTGACAATAGGCGTTTGCGTCGTACCATGTCACATACACGACGGGGTAATCCTGAAATTCAGGATTTTCGAAATAATCTTCGCGGTTATCGGATCGGAGTTGTGAAGGCGGTCTGCATTCGCCGCTTTGCACGCACAGGTTGTACATGCCGTTCGTGACTTCCACTTGATCCATCCAAAACGCGCTGACGTAAACTTCGTGAGGCGGCAGTTCATCGTTTTCGCGATGTACGTCAAGCCCGCCCATGATGAATATCCCTGATGGGATGAAGAGTTGAGTCATGCCGTCTTTTGGCGAAATTCTGGTCGTTTCCGGCGTGGCGGTGACTTCAGGCGTTGTGGCGGGAATTTCGGTCTCGGTGGGTGTCGGCGGGATGACCGTCTGTGTGGCGGTGGGTTCGACTTCCGGTGTGCTGGTCGAAGCAGGTTGACAGGCGGCAAGCGATAAAGCCAGGATGATGAGAATGATATTTCGATGATTCATGGTTTATTGTTTTGGGTGGGATTTTATTGCACCAATTGCATGGCGTTGCGCGCCTGATCCTCGAAGAATTTCGGGTTGATACCATCCGCCTTTTGCCAGGCTTTGAGCGCTCCGTCGTAATCTCCCTTGCGGTAGAGACCGTAGCCATACCAAAGCCACGCTTCCTCGGACATTTCCGTAATGCCGCGCGCGTAATCGGTGAGGGCGAGCAGGTCGTCGTTTCTGCCGGAGTGGAAGTAGGCAAGGAAAGGTCCGAATTGGTAGCGGAACATGCGCAGCGGCAGACCGATCTCGCGGGCTTTGTCGTAGGCGAGGGCGGCTTCTTCGTATTTCTCGAAATAAGTCAGGTTGCTGCCGTAGTTGAACCAGTCGAAGGCGTCGGCGGAGTCGGTGGCAGTGACGGCTTGGGTGGCGATCAGGGCATTTTGCCGATTCAGGTTCGGGTCCCAGTCTGAGGCGAGCAGGGTCTTTACTTCATCTTCGTATTGCGGGAAGTAGATCACCATATAAAGGTTGTTGAAGGGCTTCCATTCCTCTTCGAGCTGTGCGTAGGAGATGGTCAGGTCTGGACCGTGATAGGAATCCTGCACGGTGAATTCTTGAGTTGTGTCGTCGTAGGCGGTGATGAGAAGGTAATGCGCCGCCCACAGATCGTCGGCAGGACCGAGCGCGTCGCCGGGATTGAGCGATGTCACGCTTTCCACGATGACGGGATAATTCGCCGCCAGCAGGCGTTTAATGATCTCGATGGTTCCGCCCACGCGGTATTCGAGGTTGAGCCATCCGGCTTGTGTGCGGACGTAGTAACGCAATTCTTCCGGGTTTACGTTGCGGTCGCCGGTGACGGGTTTGACCAGGTCTGAAATGTCGGACTGGTCTCCTTCCCAACCGTACATGTGCAGCGCCATGGACAGGGTTGCGGGTCCGCAGTTGTTGGGGGTTTGTTTTTCATACGGCGGCGATGTCATGGAAACCTGCGCAGGCGGTGGGGGGAAGGTGGAGGTGGGCGTGACGGACGGAGTGAGGTTCGCTTTTTTCGTGTTGGTGGGGCGGATGGTCGCTGTGGCAGGCTGCAGCGTGACGGGAAGCGCAGTTGGTACGGGACCGACCGGGTCGATCACGTTTTTTACATAGATTTGAAAGACATCGATGCGCCATGCGAGCCGTTCCCGCACATCGGGAATTTGGTACATCAAAACCGCCGACAGAATCAATCCTGTCAACGCAATGATGATGTTTCTCGTTCTTTTTGACATGGCTGGGAGTTTACCACGTGTAAATGAAATGCTTTTAAGGTAAGGAAACAAGCCGCGATTGAATCAAAAAAAGCGTTCGTTCGATTTTTGACTTGACGCCTCTTTCCCCGACAAGTATGATGAATTTATCATGGAGAATTTTCCTGTGACGACGCTCGATCCCGAATCTTTGCGGAACGCAATGCGCGCCTGGTCTGCCGGGGTGACGGTTGTGACCGCCGCGCACGAAGGTCAACGGCACGGTATGACGGTCAACTCGTTTACGTCCATTTCGTTGGAACCGGCGATGATCACCATTTCCCTGCAATCCGGTTCGCGTACGCGCGAACTGATCATGAAATCGCGCGCGTTTGGTCTGACGATCCTCTCCGCCGAACAGATGCAAATATCGAATATATTTGCAGGGCGGATTGCGGGCGTGGAAGACCGCTTTGCAGATTTACAGACCGAGACGCTGGTGACCGGCTCGCCGTTGATCGTGGGCGGTTTGGCATGGCTGGATTGCCGCGTGGCGCAAACATTCGACGTCGGGATGAACACCCTGTTCATCGCCGAAGTGCTTGCCGCCCGCGGGGATGGAAGCGGAGAGCCGCTTATCTATCACAGCCGCAGGTATTGGAAACTGTCCGCTTTGTTGTAGTTCGCGCCGGGGGCGTGAATTACATGGAGGGAAAGATGTCTGCCAAGTTAACCGATGGGGAGAAGCAAATCCTTTTGCGTCTCTCGCGCGAGGCGATTGAATCCGCTGTCAGGGGAAAGCCACTGCCGCCGTTGGATGTGGAGTCCCTTACGCCAACTTTACGGGAACGAGGCGCGTCGTTTGTCACGCTGACCATCCATGATGAATTGCGCGGCTGCATTGGCGCGTTGGAAGCCTATCAGCCGCTCGCGGACGATGTGCGCGAACATGCCGTCGCGGCGGCATTGCAGGATCCGCGCTTTCCTCCGGTGAGTGAAAGCGAATTAAACAGGATCAAGATCGAGGTCTCGCGTTTGAGCGCGCCGCAGGAATTGCGCTACACAACGAGCGAGGACCTGCTCAAAAAGTTGAAACCGCATGTGGACGGCGTCATCCTGAAACACGGTCCGCGCAAGGCGACGTTCCTGCCGCAGGTTTGGGAAAAACTGCCGGAGCCGTCCGTCTTCCTCGATCAGCTTTGCCATAAGATGGGGGCGCGCCCGGATCTGTGGCGCAATACAAAATTGCAGGTTTATACATATCAGGTCGAAGAATTCCATGAATTGAATTAAAATCGAACCATGGCGCATGACTTCAAGGAACATTCGGACGACACGATCTTTCAGGATGCGGTGGATGCCCTGCACCGCGGCGACAAACCGCGCGCAAAGGAATTGCTGACCCTTTTGCTTAAATCGGATCAGAACAACCCGACTTACTGGGTTTGGTTGAGCGCGGCAGTGGACACTCAAAACGAGCGCGTTTACTGCCTGCAAACCGCGCTCAAACTGGACCCGGAAAATGGTACGGCAAAACGGGGCTTGGTCCTGCTCGGAGCTTTACCTCCCGATGAAAGCGTCCAGCCGTTCCCGATGAACCGTCCGCGCACATGGGAGGAAAAATTACTGCTTGCGGACGAACAGCCAAAAGAGAAGGGGCTGAAAGCCTTCTCCAAAAAACCGGCTGTCCGCCTGGCGGGGTTGACGGTGATCGGCGTTGCGCTTTGCTCGCTGGTTGTGTTTGGTTTCGTTTTGCCGCGCCGCGCGAACATCCGCCCAACCCAGACGAGCACGCCGGGACCGTCCCCAACCTTCACCGCCACGCCGACGCTTTTCGGTTCCACTGCCATCCCGACAAATCCATTCTCCGGTCCCACACCGTTGTGGATGTTCCTGCCCGAAACATATACGCCCACACCTCGTTATGCCAGCACGCCCCGCGCTGTCGAGGCGTCGGATTATTACCGTCTCGCTGAAGACGCCTTCAAAAAAGGGGATTTCGACACCTACATCCTGAATATGGAGATGATCCTGCCCATCGAGCCGACGTCGGCGGATATTCCCTATTTGATCGGTGAAGCCTATCGTCTCAAAGGCGAGGCGAATAACGCGATCCGGGCTTATAACGACTCGATAGAGATCGACCCTAATTATGGTCCGCCCTACCTTGGGATCGCGCGGGCGCGTTTGATGGGCAATCCGAATTTCAATGCGGAATCGCTCCTCAATGAAGCCGTCCGGCGCGACCCATACTACGCCGAAGCCTATCTCGAACGCGCGCGTTACCACCTCCAACACAATGACCCGGAAAGCGCGCTGGAAGATCTGGAACGCGCCGAGGAACTCCTTCCGCTTTCGCCTGCGGTGCATCTTCTCTATGCCGAAACTTATCTGGCGATGGATGATCGGGAGAAGGCGCTGGAAGCCGCGCAGAAAGCTTATTCGCTCGATATTACCTCCCTGCCCGTCTATAAATTACTGGGCGAGTTATATCTCGAGGACGAACAGTATCAAAAGGCGGCGGAAGCGCTGGAGATCTACACCATCTATGCAACGGAGGACGCGCTTGCGCTGGCGGAACTATCACAGGCGTATTATGAGATCGGAAACTATGAGGCTGTGGTTGTGACGTTCGACAAAGCGACGGAACTCAACCGCACCGGCTTGCGCAGGTTTTATGCCTATCGCGGACTGTCCCAGTTGGAATTGGGAAACGCCGATGAAGCCGTGAACGACCTCGAAACTGCCGTCAGGGAGAATGACAGGTCATTTGCAGTGCGGCTGGGACTCACTCGCGGGTATTACATGCAAGGCAAATACGGGAGCGCGCTCCTGCAAACCGATGCGATGGGCTCGCTTGCAGAAACCGACGAAGAAAAGGCGCTCACGCTGTACTGGCGCGGACTTTCCCAGGAAGGACGCGGTGACACGCGCGATGCCATCCGTACTTACAATGAATTACTTGGGATGGATGAAGATGTGATGACCCCCAAAATGCGGCAGGATGCTTTGGATCATCTCAAGGAATTGGGTTTCTCGACGCCAACGCCGCGAACGCCTACCGTCACGCCGACATTGCGGACAAGCCCAACGCCTTCACGCACATCAACCCCAACAAGGACGCCAACGCGAACTCCAACAAGAACCCCGACTCCGTAACCTGGACAAAGGCTTCACTGCCAAGACCGCAAAGGACTCGAAGAATAATAAAAGGTTTCTCTGCGCTCTTGGCGTGCCAAGAACCCAGAATGGGTATCGCGGTTTGAGAATCAATCTTGTTGGATATTTAATGAATTAGGCGACCATCATGGTCGCCTTTTCATTTGCTTCTTTTACTTCTTCCCTGCGCGGCATTCATCACACGGACACAACGCCCGCAGATAATGCCAGTTGTAGATGCCATAGTCATGCCCGTCCTCCCAGACGAAAGTCAAAGCGTAGGAACCGGTGGCGACGATGTTGGCGATTTGCGTGGCGGGGCTGTCCTCCATTTGTTTGGTGAACACGTCTTCATCCGGTTCGGATTTCATGTTCTCATGTCCGCCGCGGCAGGAGGCGCAAGGGCAGGCGGCGCGCAGCAATCCAAACGGATAGATACTCGTATGTCCGCTGTCCCATGTAACGGTAAGTTCGCGTTTGCTTTTATTCGCTGTAACACTGGTTGGTTTTTCAGACATTTTGTTTCCTTGTTATTGATGTGAAGGTTTACGGTGAAGGCACAACCGCCAAAAATTCAGACGCCGCCCACCCGGCTCGTGTGTCGTCATAAGACGCGACGAGATACCACCAGATATAGCCGTCGGTTTCCCGCGGTCCATCCTTGACGAGGAAGACCTCCGCCTCTTCCCCGCGAAAAACTGTTTCAGAACCCAAGCCTGGCGCCGAGCGGATTCTTAACCCGTCGCCGCCGGTGCCGTTGATCTGCACGTAGCCTTCGATGTGGATGGTTTCGGGATCGAACGTGGGGCTGGCAAGGGGATCAAGGGTGGGAGTGGCTGTGGCGGCAAGCGTATGAGTCGGGGCGGGGATCATGGTCAGGTCGGCGGGAGCAAACCCAACGTCAGGGGAGAGGCGGGGAGATGTCCACCCGATAAGTGCAAGTGTGACCAGGATCAGAACGCCTGCGAAGACAAGCGATCCGGTAATCACAAAACGGTTGAGGTAGGGGCGCATGTCCATGTTATTTCTTTGGGTTTTGAAGCAAGTATAAAGCGTTTTTGGGCATCAGCACTTTGAGCGCGCGATGCCGCACTTTGATCTCGGCGCGGTTGCTGCCCAGCGTGGGGTCGCCGTCCACTTGAATGGAAAAGTGCGCGTCCGATTCGATGCGCGCCGTGCGGAAAGGGATGCGCCGCGCATGGTCGGAGTTGAGATGCCGCCCGGATACAAGCTCGAAAAAATGACGGAAGGCGTCGGCGAGACTGGCACCGCTCAGGAGCCATAGATCCATTTCACCGTCGTCGAGAAGCGCGTCCGGCGAAAGCACGGACAAGCCGCCCGCGTAATGGCGGATGTTGTTTGCGACGGCGACGAGATAATGTCCTTCCACCAGTTTGTCATCGGCGTAGACGCGCAGGTCGAGCCCGTGCCAGAAAGACGCCTCCCAAACGGTGGTGGCGAAATAATGCGGCACAGCCATGTGCTTGAAGAAACGCGGACGCGGTTCGATGCGGCGGATGGTTTCCGCATCCAAGCCGATGCCCGACCATAGGAGAAAGGGGCGTTCGTTGCAAAGACCCACGTCCACGTATTGAGGCTCGACGTTCGCCAGTAGTTTGGCGTTCTCGCGCAAGTTCCACCACTGCCACCAACTGAACGGCTTTTGTCCCTGCTCTATCGCCCAGACATTGGTGGTACCTGCGGGCAGGACCGCCAACGCCGTTTCCGAGTTGACCAATCCGCTGGCGACTTGCCCCACTGTGCCATCGCCGCCGATGGCGAAGACCGCTTCATATTTCTCCCGCGCGGCTTGATGCGCGGTTTGGACGGCGTGTGTGCCGCTGAGGGTTTCGGCGACATCCACGCTCCAGCCTGCGGCTTGCAATGGTTTGATGATTCCGTGAACGAATCTCCCGACGGGGTAACGTCCTGCCGCGGGGTTGTAGAGTAAAAGTCCCTTTCGCATGGCGGGGATTATAACCGCGCTTGCGCCATCGTTCCCTTTCCCTAAAACAGGGAAGGATTGGGAATTTGGGGTGGGAGAGTGGTGATTTGTGTGTTGGGGTAAAATCAGAGAAAGTTAACGAATAAAGGTTCTGTCCATGCCCAAATTAACTGTTAAGATATTACGCAGGGAAGCCGCTGTTTTTTCAATTGCAGAATCGCGTCATGCCGAAAAATCGTTATTTGGCGTAACGGACGGTAAGGCTGTGGGGACGTATCTTGAGCATAAATTCAAGACATATCTGCGGGGAAAGTACGATTTTGAAGCGGGCAATTCAGCCAGCGGCATAGATTTTCCAAATTTACTTGTTGACGTGAAAGTTACGAGCATCAATCAGCCGCAATCATCCTGCCCTTTCAAATCCGCCCGGCAGAAAATTTATGGTTTGGGTTATTCGCTTCTTGTGTTCGTCTACGAAAAATCGGACAATGCCGCCAGGAAGACAGCATCCTTAAAAATCCTGCACACCATTTTTATCAATGCGGACAGGACAGCGGATTTTCAGATGACAAAAGGCATCCTTCAGATATTGGAGAATGAAGGGAATCGGGACGACCTTGTCGCTTTTATGCTCGACAAGAATTTACCGGTGGATGACATCGAAGCAAACAAGATCGCAGGGGAAATTATCAACCACCCTCCCAGGCAGGGTTTCCTGACCATATCCAACGCTCTGCAATGGCGGCTACAATACAGCCGGGTCATTGAGCAGGCGGGTCGAATGGAAGGAATTTACCGGGTAAACGAATGACCGACATGTTGCGACAAGCGCAGATAGAGTTTGGAGATTTTCAAACCCCGTTAGAGTTGGCAAAGAAGGTATGCGAAAAACTGGTTGAATTGGGCGTGTCTCCGACTATAGTAATCGAGCCTACTTGCGGCGTTGGCGCTTTTGTTGAAGCGTCCGCTGTCAGTTTTCCTTCCGCAAAGGCAATTATTGGGGTTGATGTTAACCGGGTTTATCTTGACGAGTTGGAAAACCGGAAAAACAGGTTCTTCCAAAACAGGCGCATTCGTTTGTTGCAAGGCGATTTTTTTGATTTCAACTGGAAGAATTTGCTCGACGTTGAAGGTTCGTTATTGGTGATTGGCAATTTTCCCTGGGTCACGAATTCCCAACAAGGCGTGATCGGCGGAACGAATCTTCCCGCAAAAATCAATTTTCAAAATCGAAACGGCTTCGACGCCATGACGGGGAAAAGCAATTTCGATATTTCGGAATGGATGTTAATTCAATCGTCAAACTGGCTGAGAAACCGACATGGTTATCTTGCAATGCTGGTCAAAACCTCGGTAGCCAGAAAATTTCTAAATCATCTGCACGCAGAAAAAATTGGCATTTTGCGCTCTGCAATATACAGCATTGACGCTAAGAAGTATTTTGACGTTTCTGTGGACGCCTGTTTGTTATTCTGCGAGTTCGACCCTCGATCACACAATTATGATTATGACATTTACGAAGGCATTAACAGTATAAGCGGGCAGCGGGTCGGTCATCGAAACGGAATTACGGTTCGAGATTTGGATGCATTCGAACGATTGAGCGGGTATTATGGACGCAATAAAACAAAGTGGCGTTCTGGAATCAAACATGACTGCTCGGATGTGATGGAACTTCGAAAAGTTGACGGAAGTTTTGTCAACGGATTGGGCGAGATCGTGGAAATCGAATCCACATATCTTTATCCGTTGCTAAAAGGCTCCGATATCGCCAACAACCGTATTGAGGCGACGAACCGTTATGCTCTTGTCACACAAACGGCAGTGGGCGAACCAACCAGCCCAATTAAAAAACTCGCGCCTAAGACTTGGAATTATCTGGAGGCGCACGCCAAATATTTGGATGGAAGAAAAAGCAGAATATATCGAGACAACCCGCGCTTTTCGATTTTCGGGGTTGGCGCATATACTTTTGCGCCATACAAGATCGCAATCTGTGGTCTTTACAAAAAACTGGATTTCCGCCTCGTCCGCACAATCGAAAATAAGCCCGCGGTCTTTGATGACACGGTTTATTTTTTGAGTTTCACAAAGGAACAGGATGCAAAAAAAATTCTTGACATTCTATCTTCAAGGATTGCAAGAGATTTTTATTCCGCCCTGATTTTCTGGGACGAAAAACGCCCGATAAAAAGCAGTATTCTGAACAGCCTGAATTTAGAGCAATTCGAAGGTTCACAAGTTCTCACCTTGTTTTAGATGATTTTGATCAATAATTTCCCGAACAAATCATGTAAAGAGACAGAGGATCAGGGCAATCGCATCTAAATTGGCTTGGAAATGAGGTAAAACTGGCTACTATCAAGGAGTAGCCATGCCGCCGAAGCCATTGGAAGCGATTGAAGAGCA
>JAGUZU010000087.1 GCA_020060625.1 Anaerolineales bacterium
GACCCCGGTCCTGCCAGGACCAAAACGGGTCCATCCGCCGCTGTGACCGCGCTGCGCTGCTGTGGGTTGAGTTTGTTGATGAAATCTAAATTCATGGTGGGGACATTATACCTGTGGGTATAAATGATAAGGCGAGGACATGCGTCCTCGCCTTGGAAAATGGAAAGTAGGGCAGGCTAAGTGCCTAGATATGGGTATGCAGCCTGCCGCATTTGTCCGGCTAAAAGCCGGACCTACATTACGCTTTCAATTCAGAAGTGCAGTTGGGACAGCGCGTAGCTTTAATGGAAATGGCGCTGAAGCAGTGCGGGCATTCCTTCGTGGTGGATTCAGCGGGTGGGGGAACCTTCTTTATCTTGTTCACAACCTTGACAATCAGGAAGATGACAAAGGCGAGGATAAGGAAGTCAATGATGGATTGGGCAAAAGCGCCCCACAAAAATTCCGCTTCGCCGACGGTGGACTTGAGTCCGCTGAAATCCGCGCCGCCCATGAACAGTCCGATCAGCGGCGTTAAGATGTGTTCGACGAGCGAACCGACGATTTTCCCGAACGCCCCGCCGATGATGACCGCAACCGCCAGGTCAAGCGCGTTGCCGCGCATGACGAATTCCCTGAATTCCTTAAGCATGATGTCTCTCCTTTTTTCATGAATTCTATGGCGGCGGGAGAGGCTTGTCAACGTCGAAGCATCTTTCCCAAGCCGCCGGAGGCGTTGAATCCACGGATTATTCCGGAGAAATAGGTATAAAAACAGTTCTCCAGTAGGGGTGCTTTTTCCATTTTTCAGGGTATCTTATAGCCAATGTAGGTTATTTTGACCGGTTTCCGAGGCGGGCTGTTGACGCTTCGAGAGAATTAGGTATAATTTACCTCGCCTATCGCATTAATCAGTTCGTAAGACATAGGTATCTCAACATAGAAAAGGACCCTTGCGGATGCAGAACCTTTTGTTGGACGTTAAAGGTCTTGAAACGCAATTCAAGACCCCGGATGGAGTAGTTCATGCAGTCAATGGCGTTTCTTTTGGTTTGAAGGAAAGTGAAACAGTTGGTGTCGTAGGGGAGAGCGGTTGCGGAAAAAGCGTAACCATGCTCTCGGTACTGGGACTTATTCCTTCTCCTCCCGGGAAAGTCGTTGCAGGGCAGGCATTCTTCTTTGGGCAGGACCTGCTCAAGATGTCGAACGAAGAGATCCGGCATGTGCGCGGCGCGCAGATCGGCATGGTTTTTCAGGATCCAATGACCTCGTTGAATCCGGTGTTGACGATAGGCAGGCAGTTGGAAGAACCGTTGATGCTTCATATTGGGATGACCAGGAATCAAGCGCGCGAACGCGCGGCGGAATTGTTGGGAATGGTGGGAATTCCAAACGCAAAAGACCGATTGAACGATTATCCACATCAATATTCGGGCGGCATGAGCCAGCGCGTAATGATCGCAATGGCGCTATCTTGCAGCCCGCAGATTTTAATCGCAGACGAACCGACCACCGCGTTGGATGTGACCATCCAGGCACAGATCGTGGATTTGGTAAAACGACTGCGCGACGAGCTTGGCATGGCGGTGATATGGATTACCCACGATCTTGGCGTTGTCGCCGGGTTTGCCGAGCGTGTCATGGTCATGTATGGCGGATACATTATCGAAGAGTCGCCGGTAAATCTGCTTTATGGCAATCCGCAGCATCCATACACCATCGGCTTGCTCGGAAGCCTGCCTCGCGTAGACGAGCGAAAACACGAAAAGTTGTACTCCATCGAAGGCGCCCCCCCCATCCTTTATCAAAAACCCAAAGCCTGTCCGTTTGCACCCCGCTGCAAGTGGGCCATGGACCGCTGCTGGAAGGAAAACCCAATGCTCGAAGTTGTCGAGCCTGAACATCGTGTGGCGTGCTGGGTTGATACCAAAACCGGGAGAAGCAGGGCATGACAACAAACAATGAAGTATTGCTTCGCGTCGAAGATTTGACGATGCATTTCCCCATCTTCCGCGGCGTGTTCCAGCGTCAGGTTGGAGCGGTACGCGCAGTGGATGGTATTACATTTGACATCATGCGCGGCGAAACGCTGGGTTTGGTGGGTGAGTCCGGATGTGGAAAATCCACCACGGGACGCGCCATTTTGCAGTTATATCGCCCTACAGCCGGAAACGTCGAATTCGACGGCGTGGATTTGGTCAATTTAAAAGGCGAGGATTTGCGCAAGACCCGCCGAAAAATGCAGATGATATTCCAGGACCCCTATGCGAGCCTCAATCCTCGCATGACAGTGGCAGATATTGTCGGTGAGCCGCTGATGGTTCACAATGTGGCAACCCGCGCCGAGATCCAGGAGCGCGTCAACCACCTGTTGGAATTGGTCAATCTAAGCCCGTCGTTTGCCGGGCGTTATCCGCACGAGTTCTCAGGCGGACAGCGCCAGCGCATTGGCTTTGCACGCGCGCTCGCCCTCCAGCCTTCCTTTATTATTTGTGATGAGCCGATTTCCGCCCTGGATGTGTCCATTCAGGCTCAGGTTGTCAACCTGCTCGAAGACCTTCAGGAACAGTTCAATCTGACCTATCTGTTCATTGCGCACGACCTTTCCATGGTGCGCCACATCAGCAATCGGGTGGCGGTCATGTATTTGGGCGTTCTGGTTGAACTGGCGGATCGTGATACCCTGTATAAATCGCCGTACCATCCGTACACCCAGGCGCTGCTGTCTGCCGTTCCCATCCCCGATCCCATTGCGGATGCGAACCGCAAGCGCGTGATTTTGGAAGGCGATGTGCCTTCGCCCGCCAATCCCCCCTCCGGGTGCCGTTTCAGGACGCGCTGTCCCATTGCGGATAAGATTTGCTCCGAATCCCGCCCGGAATTTCGAGAGGTGCAGCCAGGTCATTTTGTGGCCTGTCACATGGTTAAGTAAACACTTTTAAACCTTGAAAGGAGGTGGTTGCCCGCTGGAAAAATGACCGTTTTGAAAAATGCTCGTGTCAAGAAAGTTCGTTACCCAATCCTTCTAACTGTGAGGAGAAGAAAGATGCGTAAACTATTTACTTTGTTCAGCCTTCTTGTCATCGCCAGCCTGGCTCTTGCAGCCTGCGGCGGCGCTGATACGGCGGCTCCTTCCACCGGCGGCGAAGAAGCCACTCAGGCTCCCTCCACCGGTGGTGATGGCGCTGCGACAAGTGGTTTTACCTCCAAGGACCCCACCACCTTTGTTGCTGTTTCCTTCGGTGAACCCGATCTGCTCGACCCCGCGCTGGATTATGAAACCGCCGGCGGCGAAGTTCTGCAGAACGTCTACGAGACCCTTGTGACCTACAAGGGCAACTACCTTTCCGAATTCGAGCCTCTTCTGGCTGAATCTTGGGAACTCTCCGATGACGGCACGGTCTACACCTTCAAACTCCACCAGGGCGTCAAGTTCCATGATGGCGCCGACCTGACTGCTTCAGATGTCGCTTATTCGTTCGTGCGCGGCATGTTGCAGGGCGGCGGAAGTTCACCCCAATTCCTGATCATCGAACCCTTCTGGGGCGTTGGCACCTCCGACATCTCGGAAATGGTTGAAGTGGCTCAGGTCTTCGGTCTGGAAGCGCTGGAAGACGGCGTCTCCACCGAGGAGATGGATGAACTCCCCTACGAGCTCTATGACAACGTCGAAGCGATGAAGGAAGTCGATTCGGAAATCCTCGTCGGCGTCTGTGAAGCGCTCTATTCCCGCTTCGAAGTTGACGATGCCGCCGGCACCATCAGCATGAAACTGGCTCTGCCTTGGGCTCCCTTCATCTCCACGATCGCTGGCTATTGGAGCGCCGCCATGGACCAGGACTGGGTAGCCGCCAACGGCGGTTGGGATGGCTCCTGCGAAACCTGGCAGGACTTCTATGCCATGCAGCCTGAGAATGACCCGATTTACGACATTGCCAACGGCACCGGTCCGTTCATTCTCGATCACTGGACCCCCGGTGAAGAGATTGTCCTCGTCCGCAACGAGGACTACTGGCGCGAACCCGCCAAGCTCGAGCGCGTTGTGCTTCAGAACGTTGGTGAATGGAGCACCCGCTTCGCCATGATGCAAGCCGGCGATGCTGACTGGGTTGCTGTTCCGCCCGAAAACCGCTCGCAAATGGACGCGCTGGTCGGCGAAACCTGTAACTGGGACGCCGCGCTGGTGGACTACGTCTGCGAAGTGACGGACGAGACCAAGCCGTTCCGCTTAACCCTCGGACGCTCCGGCAACACCCGCAGCGACATCTTCTTCAACTTCAACGTCGCAAACCCCGATGGCAGCAACACCTACCTCGGCTCCGGCAAGTTGGATGGCAACGGCATCCCCACTGACTTCTTCAAAGATATCCATGTCCGCAAAGCCTTCAACTACTGCTTCGACTGGGACACCTACATTGCCGACATCTTCAACGGCGAAGCCATCCAGTCCAAGAGCCTGGCGATCGAAGATATGCCCGGTTACAACGACGATGATCCCACCTACTCCTTCGACCTGGCGAAATGCGAGGAAGAATTCAAGCTGGCTGACCTCGACAAGGACGGCATCCCGGCTGGTGAGGATCCCGAAGGCGATATCTGGACGACTGGTTTCCGCCTCTCCGGCACCTATAACCAGGGCAACACCACCCGCCAGACCCTTGTTGAAATGCTGTCCTTGAACGTCAACACCGTCAACGACAAGTTCATCATCGAGTCTGTGGGTCTGCCGTGGCCTGCCTTCCTGCGCTCCATCAACGCCAAACTGGCTCCGCTCTTCTTCGTCGGCTGGCATGAGGACATCCACGACCCGCACAACTGGTATGTGCCGTACCTGGTGACCTTCTACGCCAACCGCCAGAGCATCGACCCGGAGATCAAGGCGCAATTCGTGCCGCTGGTCAACGCTGGAGTGCTCGAGAGCGACCCCGCCGCCCGCAACGAGATCTACAAGGAATTGAACCAGTTGGTCTACGATAACGCGCCCGGCATCATCGGCGTGCTCTCGACCAGCCATGGGTTCATGCCCCGCTACGTCAAGGGCATTCAGTACAACCAGAACTACAGCAACTTCTACTACTACCCGATGTACAAGGAATAGGATGTTTCTGTAGGAAACTAAGATGGGGAGTGGCGCTCAGCGCCACTCCCCTCGCTTTCCAGTGCCCGATTTTGTTCTGCGGAAAGCGACGAAATTTATTTCGCCGTTTTCCGAATGACATAATTTGTTTGAAGGAGTAAGCAGAATGGTTAACTATATTATCAGGCGTTTACTGCTCGTACCGCTCCTGCTGTTTGGCGTGACGATCCTCATCTTTGGAATGCTGCAATTCCTCACGCCGGTTGAGCGCTCTGCATTGTATGTTCGTGAAATTCCCAAGAACGAGCGGCAGATCGAAGGAATTATTCTTAAGTATGGGTTGGACAAGCCGTTATACGTTCAGTATTGGCGCTGGCTGGTCGGGACGACGGACCAGGTCACCGGTGAAAGAAACGGCGGCATCCTTTTCGGCGATTTTGGCTGGTCGCGCACGGGCGGTCAACCTGTGGCGACCCTGATCAAAAACCGCTTCCCAAATACGCTGGACCTTACCCTTTGGGCGGTGGGACCGGTCATCCTCGTCGGCATCTGGCTGGGGGTTCAGGCGGCTGTACACCATAACGGCTTTGCGGATCAGGCTGGGCGTATCTTCAGTATTGTCGGCACCTCCTTCCCGACTTTTGTATTCGGCTTGTTGATGTTGATGATATTTTATGCCAACCTGCAATGGTTCCCGCCGGGCCGCCTTTCCACCGAGGCAAGTATCGTCGTGAATTCCGAAAGTTTCAAAACGTACACTTCCCTGTTGACGATTGACAGCCTTCTCAACGGACGCTTCGATATTTTCATCGACACCCTGCGGCACATGATCCTCCCCATTTTGACCCTTTCCTACATCAGTTGGGCTACCTTCCTGCGCGTGACCCGTTCCTCCATGCTCGAAACCCTGCGCCAGGATTACGTTACCACCGCGCGCGCAAAAGGGCTTCCCGAGCGCGATGTCATCTATAAACATGCCCGACCCAACGCCATGATCTCGGTCATAACCCTGGCAGGTTTCACCGTGGTCGGTTTGATGGGCGGCGTGGTCATTACCGAAACCGTCTTCGATTATCCGGGAATCGGCAAGGCGGCGGCGGAAGCGGCTGGTCAATTGGACGTGGTCACTGTTTTGGGCTTCGCCCTCTTTAATGGTCTTATCCTGATCGTAGCCAACGTTGTCGTCGACATCCTGTACGCGTTTGTCGATCCGCGCGTGCGCCTGTCCTAAGGAGATTTTTTCATGACACAAGTTGCCCCCACCGGCGATAACAGCCTGCTGGCTGAATCCATTTCGATGCGCAAGATCGGGAGGTTGGAACGCCTCCTCGGACCCGATAACTATCGCATCGTGGTCGGGATGTTCAAGACCCCGGCTTCGATCATCGGTTTCTCTTTGATCCTGTTCTTTGTCCTCGTTGCCATAGCCGCCCCCCTCCTTGCGCCTCCCATCAATCCCTCCGATCCTTATCGCATCCCGCGCGATGGATTTCGAGCCGAACCCCAGCCGATGGGTTCCGAATGGCGCGTGCGGCAGCCCCCCATTCCCTTCTGGTGGAAAGCCGTAACCGGAGAAGAAGAATGGTTCCATATTTTTGGAACTTCCCAGGGCGGATATGACGTTTATTACGGCATCATCTGGGGAACGCGGACGGCCTTTACCACAGGCATGATTGTAGTGGTCTCGACCTTCCTCATCGGCATCATCGTCGGCTCTGTCTCCGCCTATTACGGCGGAGTGGTGGACATGATCCTCATGCGCATCGTGGACGTCATGATGACCCTGCCCTTCATTCTTGCCGCGCTGATCCTTGCCGCCGTGTTGACGCCAAAGATAGGAAGGAGTCTGGTGCCATCCATTCTGGCATTGGTCACATTCGGGTGGATGGGATACGCCCGTATCATTCGCGGCGATATTCTCTCCACCAAGGAACGCGACTACGTCATGGCGGCGCGCGTGATCGGCGTAAAAGACAGCCGCATTCTTTTCCGTCACATCCTGCCCAATGCCATCTTCCCCACGCTGGTTCTGGCGTCCCTGGCGATTGGCGATGTCGTGTTATCGTTTGCCGCGCTCTCCTTCCTGGGAATCGGCACCGAGATCGGCTATGCGGACTGGGGACAGGTGCTGTCCTTCGCGCGCAACTGGATCATCAGCCTCGATCAATACTGGTACATCGTGGTCTGGCCCGGTCTGACATTGGTGCTTTTTGTGATGGGATGGAACCTGCTGGGCGACGCCCTGCGCGATGTTCTCGATCCCCGCATGCGCGGCAAATCCTAATTTGTGATCTCCACTCGAACATTTCTGAAGTTCATTCTGTTCCCTCTTGGGCTGGCGTTGATTTTTACAGCAACGCTCTTCCAGGAGGGAACGGCTTTGTTGCAAGCCACGCCCACCCCGGATAGGCTCGCCAAGCCCACCCTGCCGCCTGTGGCAACACAGGCGGATATTGGCGCGCAAGTCTACTGGCTGGACTGCCTTCCCTGTCATGGAGATCGCGGACAGGGGTTGACCGCGGAATTCCGCGAGACCTACCCCGAAGGCGAGCAGTATTGCTGGGAATCAGGCTGTCATGGCAAGCGCCCCTACGACAACGGATTTACCATCCCGGAATATATCCCGCCGGTCATTGGCGCGGGCGCATTGCAAAAGTTCGCCGATGCCGCCCAATTGCGCTCCTATATTTTCGCCGCCATGCCGTTCTGGAAACCGGGGAGCCTCCCAGAGGAAAAGACCTGGCAGTTGACTGCCTTTCTCCTGCGCGAGAACGGTTTGTGGGATGCAGGCGGGGAACTGAACGCCTCAAACGCAAGCCTCATCCTGGTCGGTCCTCCACAAGCGACTCCAACGCCTGAACCAGTTTCGCCCGCGGACTCCCCCGCGGCTTTTTCCTATGCCCCGATTTTGGTCGGGCTGGCTGCATTTTTCTTCGTTATATTTCTTTTGCAGTTTCTTCGGAGAAAGTAAACGGATGCAACCGCCGGGCTTGGGGCGGGGCGGCGGTTCGAGAATAACAGGAGCAGGCTCGGGCGCGGATGTGAGGCGGTTTTTCCGTCACGCATTTGCTCTGCTATGCCTGTGTCTTAATCTTTGCTATAATGTTGCAATTCCACCCCCAGGAGTCTGACGTGGCTGTGAGCGATAAGAAACCCCTGCTTGAAGTAAAGAATCTGAAGACCTATTTTTTCACCGAAGACGGCGTGGTGCGCGCGGTGGATGGCGTGGACTTTCATGTGTATCCCGGCGAAGTGCTTGGGATTGTGGGGGAATCCGGTTGCGGGAAGAGTGTAACGTCGCTTTCGATCATGCGGCTGCTCAACCCGCCGGGCAAAATTGTGGAAGGGGAAATCCTTTTCGACGGCGTCGATCTGGCAAAAGCCAGCGAGAGGCAAATGATGCAGATGCGCGGCAATCGTATTTCGATGATCTTTCAACAGCCGCAGTCTGCTCTTAACCCTGTCTTCCGTTCGGGGGATCAGATATCCGAAGTGCTGGGCATTCACCAGAAGTTTGGCAGGGAGGCGGGCAGGGTGCGCGCGGTTGAACTTTTGAAGCAGGTGGGAATTCCCGACCCGGAGCGGCGCGCGGCTTCCTATCCTCATGAACTTTCGGGCGGTATGGCGCAGCGTGTGATGATCGCCATGGCGCTTGCCTGCGTGCCGGACCTGCTTATTGCAGACGAACCCACCACCGCCCTGGACGTTACCATTCAGGCGCAGATTCTGGATCTGATGCGTGAAATGCGCAGCCAACTCAGTTCGACCATGATTCTTATTACGCATGATCTTGGGGTGATCGCCGAAATGGCGGATCGCGTGGCGGTTATGTATGCCGGTGAGATCGTGGAGGAATCTGCTGTGGCTGCGCTCTTCGACAATGCCCTGCATCCGTACACGAAGGGATTGATCGGTTCTGTTCCCGTGCTGGGCGAGATCCGCGAGCGGTTGGAGGTCATTCCGGGTTCGGTGCCGAACCTGATCAACCTGCCGAATGGCTGCCGCTTTGCCCCGCGCTGCGCGGCTCGCGTGGAACATGGGCTGACGATCTGCACGGAACGCGATCCCGAATTGATCGAAATCGAGGAAGGTCACAAGGTTCGCTGCTGGCTTTATCAGGACGGGGAGGGTCATGCCGCGCCCATTAAACATGCCGGTCAATCCACAACGAAGTGAAACGGACATAAAGAATGCAGAATCAAGATAACAACAATCTGTTGACGGTAAAGGACCTGACCAAATATTTTCCCGTCCGCTCCGGGGTGCTTCAGCGGGTTTCCGCATGGGTGAAGGCAGTGGACAAGGTCAGTTTTTTTGTCAAAAAAGGCGAAACGCTGGGCATGGTGGGCGAATCGGGCTGCGGCAAGACGACGATAGGGCGTTCCATTTTGCGCCTGATCGAGCCGACTTCCGGCGAAGTGTCCTTTAATGGGAAGGACGTTCTCAAAATGAATGCGAGGGAATTGAAATCCCTGCGCCGCGATATGCAGATCATCTTTCAAGACCCGTATGCCTCCCTGAACCCGCGCATGCCGATCGGCGAATCAGTCATGGAAGGGTTGAACATTCACAGCATCGGCACCCCGAAGGAGCGCTGGGAGGTCGTCATTGACATGCTCAAGAAGGTGGGGCTGGAAGAATACCATGCCCGCCGTTATCCGCATGAATTTTCGGGCGGTCAGCGCCAGCGCATTGGGATTGCGCGCGCGCTGGCGTTGCAGCCCAAGTTTATCGTCTGCGACGAGCCGGTCTCCGCGCTGGATGTTTCCATTCAGTCGCAGGTTTTGAATATCCTCAAGGACTTGCAGGGAGAGTTTGGGCTTACCTATTTGTTCATTGCCCACAACTTGAGCGTGGTGGAGCATATTTCCGACCGCGTGGCGGTGATGTATCTTGGCAAGGTCGTCGAGTTGGCGGACCGCGAGGCGCTTTATCGCGAGCCGCTGCACCCCTATACCAAGGCGCTACTTTCCGCCATTCCGATTCCCCACCCGAAGATAAAACGCGAGCGCACCATTCTCAAAGGCGACGTGCCGAGTCCGCTCAACCCGCCGAGCGGATGCCGTTTTCACACCCGCTGCCCGATTGCGGTGGAACGCTGTTCGCAGGAAGAGCCTGAGTTCAGGGAAGCCCGCGCGGGTCATTGGGTTGCCTGCTGGCTTGTGGAATAATGGCTTCAAAGATGCGAGAGACTGCATGAGTGCGGTCTCTTTTTATTTCGGAGGGCAACGTGGGTATAATTGCCGAATTGTCATGTATTCATGCCGCGCTCAACCCGCAATGCCGGATAGGAAATCATGAATAAGAAAATTATTCTTTTCTTCTTTGCAACCGCATTCATCCTTGCTGGATGCCTTCGATTCCAATCCCAGACCGAAACGCCGACATTAACCTTCACGGCTCTGCCGACCCAAATACCGGAGCCTGCCGCCGAAACCGCCCTCACCGTCTGCCTTGGGCGGGAACCCAACACGTTGTATCCGTTTGGCGAGTTGAACTCAGCCGCGCAGAGCGTGCTGGCTGCCATTTATGACGGTCCCTTCGACACACTCGGCTATGAATACCAGCCCGTGATCCTGACGCAAATGCCGTCGCTCGAAAACGGGGACGCGCAAATCGTCAGCATAACCGTGCAGGATGAAAGTCTGGTGGTGGATGCGGAGGGGAATCTCGTCCAGTTGGAGGCGGGGACGCAGGTTCGCCCGTCGGGCTGCCGCAGCGACGATTGCGTCGTCACATTCGATGGAACCGGCTCGCTTGAAATGGATCAGATGGTGGTCACGTTCCGTATGCGTCCAAACCTCACATGGTCCGACGGCACGCCTCTCACCGCGGACGACTCGGTGTTCGCATTTGAGATTCTTCAAAACGCCGACGAATATTTGATCGAACGCACCCAGGCATACGAAGCCGCCGACGCGCAAACCCTGCAATGGTGGGGCATCCCCGGTTTTATTGATCCGACCTATTCTACAAATTTCTGGTCTCCTGCGCCAAAGCACTTATGGGGCGAGTTCACTTCGGAAGAACTGCCGTCCGTGGACATCGCCGCCCGTTCGCCCGTTGGCTGGGGGGCATATCAGATCGAAGAATGGATACCGGGCGATCATATCACGTTGACGAAGAACCCCTATTACTATTTGAACGAAAGCGGCTACCCCGCGACGGACATTGTCAACATCCGCTTCATCCCGGACCCGGACACGGCTCTGACCGAGTTGATCGCATCACGCTGTGACATTCTCGATCCCTCCATCAACCTCGATAGCCACCTCGGTTTGCTGCTGGAAATGCAAGCCGCCGAACAGGCGCAGGTCTTCGTCGCCGGCGGCACGACCGTTGAATGGCTTGGGCTGGGGCTTGCGCCCGCATCCTACGACGACGGTTATGATCAATCGAAAGACAGGCAGAACTTCTTTGCCGACAAACACACCCGCGCAGCCATTGCATACTGCCTCGACCGCCAAGCCATTGTGGATAATGTGTTGTTTGGCATGACCACCGTCCCGGCGGGCTATGTGCCTGCCGAACACCCGGCTTTCGACCCGAACCTTCCGCAGATTTCGTACGACCCGGAAACGGGGCGTTCCTTCCTCGAACTGGCTGGCTGGCGGGACGCGGACGACGACCCCGCCACACCCATGCGCGCGGTCAATGTCCGCAATGTGGCATATAACACGCCTCTTCAACTGGATTACTACACAACCGGCTCGACCCAGCGCAAACAGATCGTGGAGATCATCGAAAAATCGCTCGCGGAATGCGGCATCGGGCTCAACGTGATCTATCTTTCATCAAACGAACTTTATACGGGCGGACCAAACGGAGTTCTCTTCGGGCGCAATTTCGATCTGGCGGAATATGCAATGGGCGTGGAAGGCATTGAGCCGCCCTGTAACTGGTTTGCCAGCGACGGGATTCCCACCGAGGATAACTCATGGGCTGGGACGAATATCACGGGCTTCAGCAGCGAAGCCTACGATGAGGCGTGCCGCGAAGCGCAATCATCCCTGCGCGACGAACAAACCTACATCGCCACTCACCGCCAGGCGCAGGTCATCCTTTCCGATGAACTTCCCGCCATTCCGCTTTTTCATCGTCTGAAGATTGCCGTGGCGCGCCCCGACGTGTGCCACTTCGACCTCGACCCGAGCGCCAACTCTCTTTGGAATATCGAATCCATTGGCAAGGGAGAAACCTGTCAAAAATGATTAGGTTTTGAAAAGCGGACTTTGCTATAATCAATTTATTCATTGATGAATTCATTCCCACATCCGCGCGGACACCCTGCCGGATGACAAGGACAGGAATTTATGGATCGTAAAATTTTGATCGTGGACGACCAGCGGGACATCATTCGGCTGCTTCATTCGACGCTGGATGCGCTCAAGAACGACGACCTCAAAATATTCGAAGCCCCGTCAGGTGAGGAAGCGCTTCTCGAATCCACCCGCCATTCCATAGACCTGCTTATCGCCGATTACAAACTCCCCGGCATAAGCGGCGTGGAACTCATGCACAAGGTGCGCGCCCGCCACCCCGAGGTCAAGGTCATTTTCATCACCGGCATGACCGATAAAAAAATGCGCGACGAAATGCTCAACGCGGGCGCGCTTGCCGTTTTCGACAAACCCATCCCCATGGCGGATTTTCTGGATGTGGTCGAACGCGGGCTGGGACTCGTCCAAACCATCTTTCCCTCCGAACCGCGGGGCGAACAAGTGGAAGAACGCCACAGCCGCGTCTCTGATCTGCTTGCCAACTTCAGGCAGGATGTCAGCGCTGATGCGGTTTTCCTGCTCAATGACCGCGGGCTGGTGCAGGCGCGCACAGGCTCCCTGCACGACTCCAGCATGGAAGTTTCGCTCATCTCCTCCTTGATGGCGATCCATACTGCCAGCCTGAAGGTCGCCCGTCACAACCATCAGGAAATGCCGAATGCCTACCACGTCTTCAGCGGCGGAGATCACGACCTACTCTTCATCCCCGTCACGCCGCTTTACGCCCTGCTCGTCGCCGGGGTGGGACTCGTCACCGAGGAACGCATCCTTGAAACAATTGGCGGACTGAGCGCATTGCGAGGCGAAATTGAAAAGGCGCTCAAATCCATGGGCGTGACCGGCGAATTAAAGACCGCTTCGGAATCCGCGCGAAAACCTGCTCCCAAAAAGCAAACCGACCAGCTCGCCCAAGCCGCTCCCGCCCCTGAAATGGAAGCCTTGCTCAACCAGGCTGTCACCAAAAAGACGAAAATCCAAAATGCGGACGATTTTTGGACGCAAGCCGCAGAAAAACATGCCGCAAAACCCGCCAACGAAGATGTTATTACATTGGAGGAGGCTCGCAAACTCGGCATCATTCCCGGTGAAAAGCAATAAAACTGTGATAAAATCTTGCCCGCACTGGGGCATGGTGCAATGGCAGCACACCAGCCTTTGGAGCTGTGGATCTTGGTTCGAATCCAGGTGCCCCAGCCTGAACCCATCCGCGATGCGGACGATTTTCAAACAGGATTTGTTGCGGAGCGATGTACAGCCCGCGCAAATCCTGTTTTTGTTCTAGGAGAATTATGAAGAGTACCGCAATCCTTCTCGCCGCCGGGCAGGGGACGCGCATGAAATCATCCCTGCCAAAGGTGTTGCATCCCATTGCGGGCAAGCCCATGATCTGGCATGCCCTGCGCGCGATCCAGCAATCCACCACCGAAAAACCCGTCGTGGTGGTCGGTCACGGCGCGGACGAGGTAAAAGCCTGGCTTGGCGAATCAGCCCAAACCGTCTTGCAGGAGCCGCAGCTTGGCACGGGACATGCCGTGATGCAAGCCGAGTCCTTGTTAAAGGGAAAGAACGATCTCGTCGTCGTCTGCTACAGCGACATGCCCCTCCTGCGCGGCGAGACCTTGCAGCAATTGGTGGAAACGCAGGAAAAGAACAGCGGACCCATTTCGATGCTGACCGTCATTGCGGATGACCCGCGCGGGTTCGGGCGCGTCATCCGCAGGGACGACGGCTCGGTGGAAGCCATTGTGGAGGAATATGTCGCCACACCCGAGCAGTTACAGGTCAAGGAACTGAACGTGGGCGGTTATTGTTTCGACGCGAACTGGCTCTGGGACGCCCTGCATCGCATCCCGAAAAATCCTCAAAAAGGCGAATATTATCTGACGGATACCGTCGAACTGGCGACCAGGGACGGCTTGTCCGTCCAAGCCAATGTGATGGACGATCTCGAAGAGACGATTGGAATCAACACCCGCGCGCATCTTGCGGAGGTGGAAGCCGCCATGCGCCGCCGCATCACTCAGGAACACATGCTCAATGGCGTGACGATGATGGATCCCGCCTCCACTTATATCGAAGTAGACGTGAAGATCGGCAGGGATACCATCCTCATGCCGAATACGTACCTGCACGGCAAGACCGAGATTGGCGAAGCCAACGTGATCGGACCAAACACCATCATCCGCGA
This sequence comes from Anaerolineales bacterium, assembly GCA_020060625.1. Lineage (GTDB taxonomy): Bacteria > Chloroflexota > Anaerolineae > Anaerolineales > Villigracilaceae > Villigracilis. Next base: position 14,525 of record JAGUZU010000087.1, read on the forward strand.
TTCAAAGATCGGGAATCGCTGTAAGATACTCGCCTCGGTGATGGAAGGCGCGACGCTCGAAGACGATGTGGATATGGGTCCGTTTGCGCGGCTGAGAAAGGGAGCGCATTTGGGCAGCCACGTCCGCATGGGGAATTTTGGCGAGGTAAAGGATTCGTACCTTGCCGAAGGCGTGAAAATGGGACATTTCTCGTACGTCGGCAACGCGCAAATCGGCGCGAATACCAACATCGGCGCGGGGACCATCACCTGCAATTATGACGGAGAAAAGAAGCACAACACCGAGATCGGCGAAGATGTCTTCATCGGTTCGGATACCATGCTGGTCGCGCCGTTGAAGATCGGGGATGGCGCGCGCACGGGCGCGGGCGCAGTGGTGACAAAAAATGTGGCGGACGACACGCTTGTGGTCGGTATGCCCGCGCGCGCGATCAAGAAACTGGAACGAAAATCAAAAAAGAAATAGGCAGCCCATGATCACCAAAGCAGAAAAGCAATCCCTGATAGACCTTGCCAACGAAGCCCGCCGCCGCGCGTATGTGCCTTATTCGCATTACCCTGTCGGCGCGGCGCTGCGGACGAAAAGCGGAAAACTTTACACGGGTGTCAATGTGGAAAACGCCGCCTACCCGCAGACAATGTGCGCCGAGCGTGTCGCTATTTTCAAAGCCGTTTCCGAAGGCGAAACTGAATTTGAAGTGATCTCCGTTGTCACCAAGAACGGCGGCTCGCCCTGCGGCGGATGCCGGCAGGTGTTGGCGGAATTCGGGCTGAATACCATTGTCCTGATGGCAAATGAGGATGGGAAATTGGTGAAGGAAATGACCGTCAGCGAGTTGCTCCCTGAAGCGTTCACGCCAAAACATCTCATCAAGTAGACAGATACACACGATACAACTGTATACCTGTTTACTCTGTTTACTTGTATACTTTCCCCATGACCGACTTCCGCTCCTTCCGCGCTTCCGCCGTTGTCCTCCGCCATGCGGATTGGGGCGAAGCCGACCAACTGCTCACGCTCTACACCCGCGAGCGGGGCATGGTGCGCGCGATTGCGAAAGGCGCGCGAAAGATCACCTCGCGCAAGGGCGGACATTTGCAGCCCTTCACCTACATCACGGTCCAACTCGCAAAGGGGCGCGACCTGCTGATCGTCACGCAGGTGGAAACGATCAACGCATTTCTTCCCCTGCATGACGACCTCGTCAAAACAAGTCATGCCGCATACACGGTGGAGCTGCTTCTGCGCTTTTCCTACGAAGACGAAGGTGCAAATCCATCCATTTTTCGGCTGCTCGTGGAAACATTGGATCGCATCGAAAAAGAAACCGATGCGTGGCTTGCCGTCCGTTATTATGAAGTGAGATTGCTCGATGCTGTGGGATTTCGCCCGCAATTATTCGAATGTGCCAATTGCCGACGCGAGATTTTCGCGGAAGACCAGTTCTTTTCGTTCACGGCGGGCGGGGTCATCTGTCCGCGCTGCGGCGGGGGGCTGCCCAACCTGCCGAAGATTTCGCTGGAGGCGCTCAAGTATCTGCGCCATTTCCAACGCTCGAGCTACAGAGATGCCTCTCGCGCGAATCCCAGCCTCGAGGTCCGGAAAGAGGCGGAAACGCTCATGCAGGGATACTTCACATATTTGCTGGAACGCAGCTTGAACACCCCGGGCTTCATCAAAAAAATCAAATCGTAAACCTGCCCTGAACCTGGCCGGAGGGTCGCAAAAAGGGACAGCTTATTTGCCGTCCCTTTTTCTTTTAATCCTCTGCTGTAGGGTTTTGGTCATCGGCTGGGTATCTATTTCCCCGGAAGCCGAGCGGGCATCGGAGGCGTAACCCAGCCTTCGCATGGCGATCCGCCGCGCCCAACTGAAGATGGCGCGCGCCGATTCCTCCCCGTCGTAAGGGATGGGGAGGGTGGCGTTGGTTTCGAGCGCGGCGCGCAGTTCCCGGGCGGTTTTGCCGGCAAACTCGATGCGCCCCGCGCCGACCGCCCAATAGATGTGCGCGTCGCTGGAGGCGATCCTTGCCAGCGGCAGGTATGCCGAAATTTTGCGGGCGACCTTGTCGAAGGCTTGCGTGCCCATGTTGTGCGTTTCGATGCCCTTCAACACGTCCTTGGCGCGCGGATGGGCGAGCGCCCTCAGCACGGCTTTCATCGAAAGGCTGTTGGGCAGGTTGTTGAACGGGTGCGGGGCGATGGCGATGCCCCCCTGCCGTCCAATGTGCAGGAGCGTATCCACGATGGACATCCCCGCGGGCGGGAGGGTCTTGATGTACAGAGCCACCAAATGCCCGTCCTCGGTGGAGACTTCCGCACCGGGGACGACCTCGACGCCGTAGGCGGGCGCAATCTGCTGCGCTTCCAGCGAACCCCTGAATTCGTCGTGATCGGTGATGGCGATTACATCCAAGCCGACGTCCATTGCCTGTTTGAGGATGGCATGAACGGTGGCGGTTGCGTCGTGGGAATAGATGCTGTGAATGTGAAGGTCTGCGGTGCCCATTGCATTGTCCTATGATGTTATGCGCGCAGCGAAATTCATTTCGCGCTTCCGGCGGAAGGCCAGCCCTGCGGTACGCCTTTTTTACTCCAATTCAAAACGAATATCCAGGCTGCAAGCAGGACGACGGGTTTCATCAACCGCCAGAGCAGGATTTGGAACCACTTCCATTTGAAGGAATAGACGACCTGGGCAATAACCCAGCGCGCGAACAGGGTTTGACCAAGCCCGCTTCGTACCAGCCGACGCTTGTACCTGCTGAATGAGAATTCGCCACGCTGAAACGACTCGGCGATCTCCTGCGCGGCGACCGCGCCGCAGCCCAGCGCCATGCTGATGCCTTCGCCGAAGACCGGGTCCGCGCCGACGGCATCGCCAACGAGCAGCACGCGCGGAACGGACGCCTTGTTCCACGGGCTGTACCAGCGGATGGGGTGACCTTTGATTTCGTACTCGTTCAAGTCGAAGCCGCGGCGTTTCATCTCTTCGGCGAGCGGTTCTTTCAATGCCGGGCGTTTCCGGTCTGCGAGCAGGTTTGTATCGTAGACGCCCCAACATCGCATGGACTGACCCTTGACCTGCGTGGGGAAGTCCCAGACGTAGCCTGCGATGTTGTTGGGAACGGGGAAGAAATCGAAGAACGCCACCCCCTCCCGTCCTCCACCAATACTGGGGGAGGGTTGGGCGGGGGTCAAAACTTCCAATACCCTTGCCGTGTAAACGGGATCGTTTGGAAAGATACAGCGACGTGTGACTCCATTCGAACCGTCCGCGCCGACGACGACCTGTGCGCGAAATTCTCCTTGATCGGTTTCGACGATAGCGCAATCTTCACGCGGCTGAACACTTTTTACAACGATTCCCTCTCTAATCTCTATTCCCCTGCCCTCTGTTTTTTTTGCCAGCCAGTGATCGAACTCGTCGCGGCGGATGATGCGGATGGCGTGACGCTTTCGGATGCGGACGTTCAACCCTTTGCCTGCGAAGTCGAAGCGCGCGGATTTGGCATCCACGTGCGGGACTTCGCTCACGTCCAGCCCGAGGCGTTCGAGGATGATCTCGGCGTCGATAACCAGCCCGCCGGCGCAAAGTTTCAGGCGTGGATAATGTTCCTTTTCGAGAACCAGGATGCGGGGAGTGAGAGGCGGGGCAAACTTTGCCAGATGAAGCGCAGTGGAGAGTCCGCCCGGTCCGCCGCCGAGGATGAGGATGTCTTTATCCATCACGCATACGCGCCGGACCAGGTCTCGAAGCGCCGCCCATCGTGTTCTTCCGGCGTGTAGAACGTGAGGTAGGTGAGCGCCTGGTACGGCACGAACTTTTGTTCCCTGGGGTTTTGAATGGCGAGGTCGTAATAGGAATGCCACGTGCCTGCGTTGAAATAGACCTGGCTTTCGGGGTTTGAGGCTGCAAAGGTCATTCCCAGCGGCACCACTTCGTAATGATGCGTATGCCCGTACACGATGTGCTGGGCTTTGCCGTTGAGGTAAAACGGCTCTTTCAACGCATAATTGGCGAAAGAATGTTTTCCGCCCCACATCTTCTTGCGCACCCAGATGACGACATCGTTGATGGTCGAGAAGGAGGCGCGCCCTGAGATCTTCACGATCAGTTCCATCGCGTCCACCACATCGAAGCGGAAGGCTTTATCCGCTTCGCGCACGAAATCCATTTGCAGAAATTCATCGGCGATCTCGTCCCAAACCTGCTTCAACTCATCCTCCAGCGGATGCTCGCCGGCGTAGTGGCGGATCTGTCCGCTGATCCACAACGGCGCCGCCAGCACCGGGCGGATGTTGGCGATCTTGCGCAAACTGTCTATGATGCCGGAGGGCAGCAGGTCGCCGTACCGTTTTTGCACTTCCACCGGAAAGCGGTTGCAGACGTCCATGGTGAAGGCGTCGCCGACCGTGCCGTGGTCGCGTCCCTTTTCCTTATCGAAGTTGAACTTGTCGTACATGTCGCCGTGCCGCGCAAAGACTTTATGACGCTCGAACAACTCTTGCAGGAGCGGGGATTCATCCGCTTCATACGGGAACGGGGAGGCTGGGTTGCTCAACCCCATCCTTTGAATCATCTCGAGGCGGATTCTGTCGAAGGCTTCGCCTTTGAGGTGGTAATACCAATCGTGGTTGCCCACCATGTAATGGATGCGTACTTTGAGCGGAATCTGCTCTGCGGTTTGGAAATCGGGCTTGCCGTCGCGGGTGGCGGGCGCGAGTTGAATCTTTTCTCCGCTGGCGAGGCGGCGCAGGATGTCCATGGCTTCCTGATTTTCATCGAGGATCGCGCGTGTGACTTCGAGAAGCTTGGGCGCATAATGCGGATTGGACGGATCGGACCAGGGTCGGATGTAGTTGGAATCTCCGGGGGTGGTATCCAGCCAGCGGGTGGAGTGAAGCGGGTCGAGGACGTCGCCCATCAGGAGGACATCGAGGTTTTCGATGGGGCGGTATTTTCCGTCCTTGCGAACGGATGCGAAGCGGGCGGTTTCGGTGAGGCGGCGCGCGAACAGCCGAAACGCGCTGGCGGAAATTGAATCGGCGGTGGTTCCGTCTCCAAGGTGAAGGTCGCTGACGATGACTAACATGATTTCTCCTCGGCGTGAATTATAGCGCGATTGACTTGGCTGACCGCATGTTTGTTGGATGATAAGGAAAAGCCTTGTGGTGAGCGAAGCCGAACCATCCTCCCCGGGCAGGATTTCGACATTCCCTTCGGTCGCAACCTACCAGATTGGGAATTGGAAATCCGCGAAGCGGTATAATTGTCATTGTTCAGGAGAAAGACAATGACTGTTTATCCACATCCATACACAAAAAAAATTTCCCAGGAAATCGAAAAGACACCAGATGAGTATTTGCCCGCCTTATTGGAAATGATTCGCCTGTTCCGTGAGACCGTGACACTTAAACCCGCCGACGAAAGTTTTGCGCAGGGCTGGAAAGAGGCGATGAACAACGAATTGCTCCCGCTCGATCAACTTTGGGAAGGGATAGATGCCCGATAGCCTAAAGTGAAAAGAGGCAGTTTTATGAAATACAAAATCCGACTCGAAGAAACAGACGAGGGCTTTGCCGTTTGGGTTCCTGGCTTGCCAGGTTGCTGGTCGCAGGGAGAGACGGAAGAGGAAGCCATCGAAAACATCAAGGACGCGATCAAAACATATCTCGAAACCATTGAAATCTTGAACCAGAATGAGGAAACCCGCATTGTGGAGGTTCCAGTTTAATCATGCCCAAATTGGCGGGAATTCCACACCAGCGGGCGGTAAAAGCATTCGAGAAAGCGGGGTTTCGCGTCATCCGCGAAGGGAAACATATCTCGATGGCAAAAGATGATCGTATTATCATCATCCCGCGCAATAACCCGATCAACGCCTTCACCATGGGCGGAATTATCAAGGACGCGGGGTTGACCATCGACGAGTTCAAGAAATTGTTGTAACTATGACAACAGATAAACGCCCCCTCAAAGTCTTCCTGTGCCATATTATCCCCTTGTGGGACGCCCACGCGGACCGTGACGCCGTCCGCGCACTGCCGTAGGACGCGCCTGACGGACGATGGCGTGGACCGCTTCGCGTGGCTGGACAAAGAGAAACCTTGTGGTGAGCGCAGTCGAACCATCCCCGGCGCGGACTGGGAATTGGAAATCAAAAAAGCCGTGCGCGAAAAGTGAGTATAATAAAACCATGACCACTTATACGCGAAAACGCCCCACGTACAAAACGGCTTTGGAACTGGCTCGCCAATTATCTCTGCGGGACCAGCGGCGTTTGCGCGCGGAACTGGCAAGATTGTCTTCAACCAGATTCGTGCGTCCGTCCCGTGATCCCAAGGTCAGGCGTTCTGCGCTTCTGCTTGCAAACGAGATACGAAAAACAGTGCAGTCTGCCACGGCAAAACAATCGCTTGATGATGGGATGCGCCAATTGCGGGGACGTTCATGGTCGTGATCGACTCGGATGTATTGCTTCTGGCTTTTGCATACCCCAACGATGACCGCCAGAGTGTAAATTTGAAATTTCTTGAAGCCGTTCAAACTGCCCAGCCTGCCACCACGATCTACAACGTGATGGAAGTCCTTGGGCAGTTGTCTTTTAATCTTTCGGAAGAACAATTGGAAGGCTGGCAGGATTGGCTTGTCAATGCCTACAATCTGACCGTTATCTGGGACGCCGACTCAAAAGAGAAAATTGACCCTGAAACGTGGCGCGAAATCATTTACGAGCGTCCATTTCAGAAAATGCGAAGTGCCCGCATGGCGTTCATGGATGCCTTGATTATTTCGGCTACGGAATATGCTCCAGATGTGGATTGTTTCGTGACGTGGAATGCCAAACACTTCAAAGGAAAAACGGATTTAACGGTTTTGACCCCCGAAGAATATTTGGCAAGATAGTTTTCATTACCACCAAAACGGGACGGATATGACCGAGACCAAGCGACCTCTGAAAGTATTTTTATGCCACGCCCACGCGGACCGGGACGCCGTCCGCGCACTATACACGCGCCTGACGGACGATGGCGTGGACGCATAACCCCATAATTTGGGCGGTATAATTGTCACTGGAATTCAAATGACCAAAATCTATCTCGATACATGCTGTCTTAATCGCCCATTCGATGACCAAACTCAAGAGAGGATTCGTCTTGAGGCGGAAGCAGTATTGGCAATTCTGTCTCGAATTGAAAAAGGTGACTGGGATTGGGTTGGAAGCGATGTATTGACTGACGAGATCGAACAGACGCCAGACACTCAAAAATTAAGCCGCTCAAAATTGCTGTCAGGTTTCATTGATGAAAATGTGGAGATCGGCGAAAAAGAAATCAAGCGAGCGGCAGAATTACAGAAAGCAGGCTTTCAAATCTTCGATGCCTTGCATCTTGCCTCTGCTGAAAGCGCAAACGCGGACGTTTTTCTTTCGACCGATGACCGCCTGTTGAAACTGGCGAAACGAATATCGAAACGATTGAAAATACGAGTAATGAACCCTCTTGCCTGGGTAGAGGAGATGATCTGATGAATGCACAAACAATGTCTCTTGAACAAATCCGCATCGCTGGCATGGAAGCGCTGGCGCGTGAACTTGGTATTGTGGGTATGGTGCGCTTCCTCCAGCAATTTGAAACGGGACACGGCGACTACTCCAAAGATCGCCACAAATGGCTCGACGACCAAGACTTGGATACCATTGTCAAGCGGATTCAAGAGAAAAGGGAAACCAACAAGAAAGCGAAATAACCTGAAACGGCGCGTTCCTTGTGGTGGCGCGTCGTTTTTCATTCACTAAAACGGGACGGATATGACCGAAGCCAAGCGACCATTGAAGGTATTTTTATGCCATGCCCACGCGGACCGGGACGCCGTCCGCGCACTGTACACGCGGCTGACAAACGATGATATGGACGCGTGACAAAAAGGCGGAATTATGAATTGGGCAGATGAAAACCAGGAGTGGAAAAGACAGCAGGAACAAAAGGTAAAGACAAAAGAATCGCGAGAAAAATTTAAAGCAGCTTCTGGCAATACTGCTGAATGGAATCGCGTATACAAAAATTATCTTTCTTCTCAAATCTGGCGAGAAATAAAGAGAAGGAAATTCAAACAAGTGGGGTATAAATGTGAAAGATGTGGAGCCGAATATATTAATGAGGCTGGATTGCAAGTTCATCATCTAAACTATGATCGCGTAGGTGGGCTTGAAAGGGATGGCGATCTTCAAATTGTTTGTGCAGGGGAATGTCACGAAGACGCCGATGAAGAACGGGTTGAATCTGAGAGAAGATACGCAGAATATGAGCGTTGGTTTGAAAATTGGGGTACAAAAGTATATAAAGATGAGTGGGCAATGAAGAAATATGATGATGAAATGCAAATGCGTGAAGAGTTTTGTGAATACGCCTATAAAATATGGTGTAAAAAGAACAACAAGGCTTATCGGTCTTATTTGAAAATCCCTGATGAATTTGTTGAATTGCTGGAGAGTGGCTTGTATGATGAATACGAAGAAGAATCTTATGATGACGATTTTTCTTGGTATAGGTAATCAACTAGAAAACTTCTTTTCAGTTGTATAATTTCGTTACTCCTTAGCGGGAAACCTCCCTATGCCCGAACCCAAGCGCCCCCCCTCAAAGTCTTTCTCTGCCACGCACACAGCGACAAAAATGCAGTGCGCTCTTTATATTCGCGTCTTAAGCGGGAAGGTGTTGACGCCTGGCTTGATAAGGAAAAGCTTCTTCCAGGTGCAGATTGGGAATATGAAATTCGCAAGGCTGTACGTGAAGCAGATGTAGTGGTGGTTTGCCTCTCAAAGCAGTTCAACCAAGCGGGGTTTCGACAGAAAGAAGTACGCCTTGCCCTTGATACCGCCATGGAAAAACCCGAAGGCGAGATTTTTATCATCCCTGCGCGCTTGGAGGAATGTGACAATCTCGAAAGCCTGAGAAAATGGCATTGGGTGGATTTATTTGAATCAGACGGTTATCAAAGCCTTGCGAGTACATTGAAAGCGCAGGCAGAGAAAGTCGGTGTAACCTTACAGATGAAACGTTCCAGAAAATCGAAACCTATTGTGCAACTGCAGAAGAAACAGGGCATTTCAGAAAAAGCGATTTCATCAAGTGGCGTGGGGATTGGTGATGGAGTGTCTGAAAGTGTAATTGTTACAGGTCATGGAAACGTTATCAATTTTGGCAATTCTGTGAGTTTTCCACCTTCCGAGAAACCAGAACAAGGCTCTGTTAAAACGAACTTGCATATTCAGTGGGTACCAACGGATGAATTGTATGATGGAAAGCCATACATAAGTATTGACATAACAAACAGGGAAAATCGCCTTGTCAGATGTCGTTGCTATATCAAGTCTTTGGGGCTAAACGGAATTACCCGTGACGACATAAAGCACGAAATTGTAAAGCATACAAATCGAGTTTCGTGGTCAGGTGGTTCAGATGAGGAAGTAGGAATTAAACATATTGATCCAAGGGGCTTCGGGAGAATAAATTTGGCGTCTTTGGACTCCCAAGATTTTATTCGGCGTCCTTTGCAGTTTGAAACCGCAAAGGGTGCTCAATTCAAAGACAAAGATGGTAGATACTTACCGTTTGGGAGATACATGGTTGAACTTGGATTGGCTTGTAGCGCTGATGGGAGAGATTTTACGGAGATACCCATCAAGATAGGATTTGAATATATTGAGGAAAGAGTTCCCTTTGAGGATGATAGAATAAAAAACGGAATAACGATAAATAGAGTATTACGTCTTTTGGAAATAAAGCCAAAATAATTTGGTGAGACGATAAATCAGTAAAGCATGGATACTAACAAACGCCCCCTCAAAGTCTTCTGCCACGCCCACGCGGACAAGCCGAAGGTGATGGAACTCCAGCTTTGAACCGCAACTCAGATGGAGAATGGACTCAACCCCATTCTCCATCTTCCATTACCCATCAGTTATAATCCCCCCGCAACTTCAAACTGAATACTGACCACTGGTTACTCAAAACTATGCCTTCCTCTTTCCAATCCATCATCCTCAACCTCCAAGACTTCTGGGCATCGCACGGATGGGTTACATCGCTCTTAACAGATCAATGAATTCGCGCGCAGTGATGATGGGGATTTCTCTGAACGAGCTGATTTCCAGCAGGTGATTATCCCCGCTGACAACGTAATTTACTTTCCCAGCCACTGCCGCTTCGAGAAATTTATTATCTGTGGGGTCAGCCACGATGACAAGAATTTCCTCTTCTGGCGTAACGAACTCGGCGATTCGCAAAAGATAATCGGTGGCGGCAATAATTTCGCTTTTCGGGATTTTGAATTTTGGGCGATTGATAACATCCAGATATTCATGTGCAACCGCTTCTGTCACAATCAGTTTGAATTTCCCCGCTTTCCATTCGTCAATGATTACGCCCAATCTTCCGCCCAACGTGGCGGAAATAAAAATATTTGTATCCAAAACCACGCGCATTATTTGCCGTCCCGTACCGCGCGGATTTCGGCCTCTATGTCTTCATCGGTAATGTTCATTTCTTGCGCCCGCGCGCGTATGGATTTCAAGGCTTTATCGAAGCGTTCTTCCAGTTCTTTTTCTTCGGTTGGAATGCTTAATTTTAAGTAGCGAATAAAAGCCAGCACGTCTGCATAACGGGTTTCTGGCAACGTGGAAATTTCAAGCATGATGGTTTGTTCTAAATTGGTCATGTTTCACCTCGTTAAAATTATTATACCTGCAATAAATGCCCTCGAAACAGAACCAATTTCCACCGTCGCGTGAAACGCAAATCTTCCATCACCTTTCCATCAGTTATAATCCCATCCGTAATCCAAAATCGTAAATCTGAAATCGAAAATCCTACATGACACAAAAAGCCTCTTTCCAATCCATCATCCTCAAACTACAAGACTTCTGGGCATCGCACGGATGCCTGATCACACAGCCCTACTACACCCAGGTTGGCGCAGGGACGATGAACCCTGCCACCTTCCTGCGCGTGCTCGGACCCGAACCGTGGAACGTCGCCTACGTCGAGCCGTCTGTCCGTCCCGATGACGGGCGTTACGGCGAGAACCCCAACCGCTTCCAACTCCACACTCAATTTCAGGTCATCCTCAAGCCCGACCCCGGAAACCCGCAGGAACTCTATCTCGAGTCGCTCAAAGCCCTCGGCATCGACCCGCGCCAGCACGACATCCGCTTCGTGGAAGATAACTGGGAGCAACCCGCCATCTCCGCCTGGGGCTTGGGCTGGGAGGTCTGGCTCGACGGACAGGAGATCACGCAGTTCACCTACTTCCAGCAGATGGGCGGCGTGACGCTCGACCCCGTCTCGGTTGAGATCACCTACGGTCTCGAACGCATCCTCATCGCGCTCAACAACGCCAAAGCCATCTGGAACGAAGAGTTCGGCGCAGGCGTCACCTATGGCGAGATCCGCCGTCAGGAAGAGTTCGAACACTCCAAATATTATTTTGAAACCGCCGACATTGACCGCGTCCGCGCCATGTACGATCTCTTCTCCGCCGAAGCCGACGCCTGTCTCGCCGCCGGTCTCATCGTCCCCGCGCACGACTACGTCCTCAAATGCTCGCACTCCTTCAACATCCTCGACACTCGCGGAGCCATCTCCGTCGCCGAACGTCAAGCCTTCTTCCGCCGCATCCGCGAACTCGCAAGGGGAGTGGCGCTCGCGTATGAAGAGCAGAGGAAGAATCTTGAGTATCCGCTATTGAAAGAAAAGGGAATAGTGAATAGTGAATTGGGCAAGGCATCCCTTCCTATTCCCCATTCCCCATTACCTTTCTTGCTTGAAATCGGTGTCGAAGAACTTCCAGCAGACGACGTCAATACCGCCTACGCAGCCTTATCTGCCCGTGTGCCGACTCTTCTCAAGGAACTGAATCTCACTCATGGCGACGTCCGCATCTTCACAACCCCGAGGCGGATTGTCGTTTCAGTAGCCTCTCTCTCCCCGAATCAGCCTGACCGCGAAGACCTTGTCAAAGGTCCCCCCGCCGACAAAGCCATTGTAGGACAAGGCTCTGCCTTGTCCACCCCCGCCGAAGACGTAAGTCGGATTGCCAATCCGACCTACACTCAGGCGGCGATTGGCTTCGCCAAAAAGAACGGCATCAACGTCGAAGACCTGCAAGTCCGCGAAGAAGGCAATAACAAATACGTCTTCGCCCTCGTCAAGCAGACTGGACGCCCCACGCCCGAAGTCCTCGCCGAAGCATTGCCCAAGTTGGTGGCGGATATCAAGTTCGAGAAGTCCATGCGCTGGAACGACTCCGGCGTCTCCTTCTCGCGTCCCATCCGCTGGTATGTGGCTCTGCTCGGTGACATGGTCATCCCGTTCGAATATGCTGGCGTCGTTTCTGGCAACGTCTCTCGCGGACTCCGCCCCTACGACTCGCCAGAGATCAAAATCACATCCGCCGACAAATACTTCGACATCATCCGCGAAGCGGGCATCATTCTCGATAAAGAAGAACGCAAAGCCGCCATCGTGGAGCAAGTCAAACAAGCCGCGGCGCTGGTCGGCGGGGAAGCCATCATCGAAGACGGTTTATTAAACGAAGTCACCAACCTCATCGAATTGCCCACCGCCGTTATGGGTGGATTCAACGAAGAATTCCTTTCATTGCCGCGCGATGTGTTGATCTCGGTGATGAAGAAACACCAACGCTATTTTCCAGTTCAAAGTTCAAAGTCGAAGGTTGCAGGTTCGTCTGACCTTCAATTTTCAACCTTCAACCTTTTACCCAATTTTATAGCCATCCGCAACGGCGACGACATGCACATCGACACCGTCCGCGAAGGAAACGAACACGTCCTCGGCGCGCGCTTTGCGGATGCGAACTTTTTCGTCCGTGAAGATGTGAAACTCAAGCTCGAAGAATATCGCCCGAAACTTGCTTCGCTGACCTTCCACACCAAGCTCGGCTCCATGCTCGATAAATCCGACCGCATGTTGAAACTCGGCGCGGAAATCGGCGCAATGCTGGGTTACAAGAAGGATGACGTGACCGGCATCAAAAACCTTGCGCGCGCGGTCTATCTCTCCAAAGCCGATTTGGTCACGCAGATGGTCACCGAAATGACGTCCCTGCAAGGCATCATCGGCGGAGAATATGCCTTGCGAAGCGGCGAAGACCCCGAAGTGGCGCAGGCGATTGCCGAACAGTATCAAACCGTGCCGGGATCGAAGATCGGTCTCGCGCTTGCGCTGACAGACAGGCTTGACTCCCTCATCGGTCTTTTCGCGGCGGGACTCGCTCCCACCGGCGCGAAAGACCCGTTCGGTCTGCGCCGTGCCGCGATTGGAGTCGTCCAGCCGCTCATCGAACATGACGTGGACTTCGATCTTGCGGAAGCGATCAAGAAATCCGCCATGACTCAACCCATTGAAGTCAGCGATGAAGCGCAGGCAAAAATTCTGGAATTTATCGCGGGGCGTCTGTCTGTGGTGTTGAAAGATGCAGGCTACAAACATGACGTCGTCGAAGCCGTGCTGGCGGCGTGGCGCCGCGGCGCCGCTAACCCGGCGGCGTCTGCCCGGGCGGTGAAGCAGTTGTCGGCTTGGGTCGGAGGCGAAGACTGGCGCGAAATCCTGCCTGCGTTCGCGCGTTGTGTCCGCATCACCCGCGATCAAAAACAGACGTTCAAAGTGAACGAGAATGCCTTTGTCGAAAAAGAGGAAAAGGATTTATTCAAGGCGTTGGAGAAGGCGGAAAAGTCCAAACGCGCCGAAGGCTCGGTGGATGATTTCCTGAATGCTTTCGTGCCGATGATTCCCGCTGTCAACGCCTTCTTCGACAAAGTGCTGGTGATGGCGGAGGATGTAAAGGTCAAAGAGAACCGGCTTGGCTTGTTGCAGCGCATCGCCGCGCTCGCAAGCGGCATTGCCGACCTGAGCAAACTCGAAGGGTTCTAATTCGGAAAAACCCATGCCGCCGCAAAACCGCAGGGTCGCAGACGCGACCTTGCGGTTTTATTTTGCCGAACCATCAAATGCTATAATTCAACCGCGCCATGTCACAGATTGATGAGATCAAATCCAAGATAGATATTGTAGACCTCGTTTCCGAGGCTGGCGTGAAACTGCGCCATGCGGGGAAAAATTACACCGGCTTCTGCCCCTTCCACGATAACAAACACACGCCCGCCTTTGTCGTCTGGCCCGAGACCGGCACGTGGCGCTGTTTCGGCGCGTGCAACGAAGGCGGCGACATCTTCAAGTTCGTAATGAAACGAGAGGGGGTTGATTTCAAGGAAGCCCTCCAAAAACTTGCCGCGCGCGCGGGTGTGGAGTTGAAGGAGTTCCAGCGCGAAAGCCCCGAACAACGCGAGGCGTATGACAACCTCCGCAAACTGCTCGAGGACGCGGTTATCTTTTATCGAAATCACTTGCTCGCCAACGCGGATGTTCTCGATTACCTGCGCGAAAAACGCGGACTGACCGACGCCTCCATCGAGACCTTTGGGCTGGGTTATGCTCCCAATGCCTGGGATTCCGCCTTGACCTTTTTCACGGGGCGCGGCTACTCCCAGCAGGATTTGTTCGATGCGGGTCTGCTCTCCGAACGCGAAAGCGGCGGCTATTACGACAGGTTCCGTCACCGCATCATGATTCCCATCCGCGATGAGAACGGACGCATGGCGGGTTTTGGCGCGCGCATCGTCAACCCGGACGATGTGCCGAAGTTTTTGAATTCTCCTGAAACCGCCATCTTCAGCAAAGGACGCCTGCTTTACGGCTTGGACCGCGCCCGCAAACCCATCCGCGCGGCAGACCAGGCGGTGATCGTCGAAGGCTATCTCGATGTCATCGCCCTGCATCAGGCGGGCTATCAGAACGTCGTCTCGCCGATGGGTACGGCGCTCACCGAAGACCAGCTGCGTTTGCTCAAACGTTCCACGCGGCGCATTGTCCTTGCGCTCGACCCGGATACCGCCGGTCAGAAAGCCGTTTTGCGCGGGTTGGAAGCGGCGCGTTCGGCGATGGATAAGGAAGGCGAACTTGGTTTCGACGCGCGCGGATTGCTCCGCAACGAATCCCGTTTACAGGCAGATCTGCGCGTCGCATCCATCCCCGACGAACTCGACCCCGATGAGATCGTGGCGCGAGATAAAGAGGAATGGGCGCGGATCGTCGGGAATGCCAAACCCATCGTCACGCATGTGATGGAAACTCTGGCAGCGGGGCGGGATTTGAACGACGCGAAGGTGAAGAACCAGATCGCGGCGCAGGTGCTTCCGCTGATTGACGATCTGGGAAGCCCGCTGGAACGAGATACCTACCGTCAGGCGCTGGCGAGAATGCTGCGGGTAAGTGAAGGCGCGTTGATGGGGGCGCAGGCTCGAGGTCCGGTGGTGAGGCGCAGACCGAGGGGGATGACGTCGCAGCCGAACGCCGATGCGTCCGTTGCGGCGGTCAATCCGCGCTTGAAGATCGAAACCTATTGCCTGGGTGTTTTGTATCGCAAGCCTGAGTTGTTGTATCGCGTGGATCGCAAACTGGAGGAGTTCGGTCTCAGCCCATTGGCGGCGGAGGATTTCGAGTATACTGACCATCAATTGTTGTTTGGAATCATGCGTCTTGCCGTGGAACAGGACGAAAAGGATCACCAGCATTATTTTGCGGGTCAATTGACCGAAACGTTGACCCCGCTCGTCGAGAGTTTATTGCTGCAAACGGATGGGAGCGACACGCGCGAGGACAAACTGGCGGACGACCTGCTTGACCGTTTTCTCGACCTGCGCCGCGCCCATGCGATGACCAGCGTGAACCAACTGCGCTTTATCCAGGAGGAGCGTCAGCAGGAGGGCGGCGCAAATCTTAAAACATACATCGAACAGACGGGTCAATACATGCGCCTGATCCAAAAGATAGACCAGGCAAAGCGAGGATTATCGAAAAGAAGAACGTGACGTTTCGAGGGTTTAACATTGTAGGAAATGCAAGTTCATTGGAGTTTGGAAAGGGAAGCCAATGCCTGCGAAAAGAAAATCGAAACCCAAAACCAAACCAGGACAAAAACAGGGAACGAAAAAAAAGCGGACGAAGGTCGAACGCAAACCCGTCGGGACCCTTTCTGTGGGAAATGTGTTGAGTTTGCTCTCTGCGGGCGGGACGCCCGCGCTGGAAGCCGGGACGGACGATTTTATCGAGCCTGATGAATCCCTGCTTGCCCAGCAGGAGGATGAACTGGATGACGCTTTGCCATTGCAGGCGCGGGATACGTCCGAACTTTCTGAAGACCCTGTGCGTTTGTATCTGCGGGAGATCGGGCAGGTAAAACTGCTCGATTCCGACAGCGAGTTCCGCCTTGCCACGCTCATCGAGGCAGACCGGCTGATTGGCGCGCTCCGAAAATTGAAACACCGCAGGGGGGTCTCGGAGGCTTGTTCTGTTTATCATTCGATCCTCTCGGATATGCTTACTTCGTGGGAACGGCTTGTTGAAGACGCGGAACGGCTCAGCCATGAACCTCCCAACCTTGCCCTGGTGATCGCCGAATCCCAGACGCTTCACGCGGGTTGGGAATTTGATTCGCCATCCTATCTCCGCGCCTACCTCGATAACGGTAATTGGGGGAGCGACCATCTCTGGGATAACCTCGCCAGGCATGCGTACAGCGTCTTCCTTAACCTGTACCTGCTCCCGTTCAAATACGCGGAGTGGCTGCTGGCGCGCGTCCGGGAGCAGCATGCTTTTCCCACGCAGCGCACCCTGTATCGCAACCTGCCGTCCGATAAGGAACTGCTCGAGGAAATGGAATCCATTCACAGCCGGGCAACGGAGGCGAACCAGGCGCTTATCCGCGCAAACCTGCGGCTGGTGGTGAGCGTCGCCAAACGTTATCTTGGGCGCGGCATTCCCCTGCTCGATTTGATTCAGGAGGGGAACATGGGGCTGTTGCGCGCCATCGGCAAGTTCGACCCGCGGCGCGGGTTCAAGTTCAGCACGTATGCAACGTGGTGGATCCGCCAGTCCATCAACCGTTCGATTGCGGAACAGGCGCGGACGATTCGCATCCCCGTCCATTTGTTTGAATCCATTTCGCGGATTTTGCGCGCGCAGAGATATCTTACCCAGACCTTCGGGCGCGAGCCAACGAATGAAGAATTGGCGCTCGAGGTGGGTTATCTTTCCGCGTCGGATGTGCAAGTCATTCTCCGCGCCCATGCGGAAAACAAACCCGTCAAACCGGAATTGCAAAAAAAGCTGGACATCGCCTCGCAAAAAGTGACGCGCGCGCTTCGTTCGGCGGAGGAGACGGTTTCCCTGGAAGGACCGGTGGGGGACGATGAATCCAGCGCGCTTGGCGATTTCATCGAGGACATCGATGCGCCTTCGCCGATGGACGCTGCCGCGAAGGAGATGCTGCGCGAGCAGGTGCAGCACGCCCTCGAGGCGCTTTCCGAGCGCGAGCGCGAAGTGTTGGAACTGCGCTTCGGTTTGAAGGATGGCAAGGAGCATACGCTCGAGGAAGTCAGCCGCTACTTCGACGTGACGCGCGAGCGTATCCGGCAGATCGAGGCGAAGGCGCTGCGGAAACTGCGGCATCCCGCGCGGAGCCGCGAGTTGAGGGATTATTTGGGGGATTAATGCGCCTTCCGCGCGCGATGGGGCGATTTAGTTTGCGGACACAACAAAAAATTGCCCCCGTTATTTGTCTTTTTTACCGCAATATGACAATTATCACCAATTTTGTGAAAAGTAGCACTTTTACTGGTCTGTGAAAAACCTTTGTGATATACTTCGCAAAACTGTACCAGATTTCACGCATCAATGAGGTGTGTACATGTTATTGGAATACCTTGCCATTGCGGTGATGATCGCAACAGCCACCTTGATCGCCTTTATCGCCATTGGACTGGGGGAATTATTCGGACCAAAGAAAAAATCTGCAACAAAAGACATGCCATACGAATCAGGCATGAACCCCTACGGTGAAGGAACGCGCCGTATGCCTGTGCGCTTCTACCTGGTCGCCGTGTTGTTCATCCTTTTCGATATTGAAGTCGTATTCTTTCTGCCGTGGGCAATCGCGTTCCGTCAGTTGAAGATATTCGGCTTGATCGAAATGATCGTGTTTATTGTTGTCCTGCTTATCGGTTATGTGTACGCATGGAAGAAGGGAGCGCTCGAATGGGAGTAGAGCAGAAACTCGGAAATATGGGCGTGGTCACCACCACGCTGGAAAACATGGTCAACTGGTCGCGCACAAATGCGATGTGGCCCATGCTGTTCGGGCTTGCCTGCTGCGCCATCGAGATGATGTCGGCGCAGGCGCCGCATTATGACATGAGCCGCTTTGGCATGGAGTTGATGCGCGCCAGCCCGCGCCAGTCTGATTTGATGATCGTGGCGGGACGCGTCTCCAAGAAGATGGGACCCGTCCTGCGCCGTTTGTACGACCAGATGCCCGAGCCCAAGTGGGTAATCGCCATGGGCGACTGCGCCTCGTGCGGCGGCGTGTTCAATAACTATGCCATTTATCAGGGCGTGGATGAAGTTGTGCCGGTGGATGTGTACGTGGCGGGCTGCCCGCCGCGTCCCGAAGCGTTGATCCATGGCGTGCTGACCGTCCACGAAAAGGTGAAGGCGCAAAAGCTCAAGGATTTGGCAAAAAGTTAATGTCGCTGTGGGGAGGGGGATCGTCCCGGCGAAGCAACCTTCATGTCACAAAGGAGATTGCCTCGCGGCGCGAGGCGCGCTCGCAATGACAGGGTATAGATTATGGATAAAAAACTCGAACCAATCGTAAAAACGATGCAGGAAAAATTCAGCGCGGCGCATGAAGAATTCCGCGGTGAAGTGCATGTGTTCGTCAACCCCGAACAGATCGTGGATGCGCTGACCGTTCTGCGCGATGAATACAAATTCGAACTACTCTCGGCGTTGACGGCGGTGGATTATTATCCGCAGACCTCGCCGCGCTTTCACGTCGTCTACCAGCTCACGTCGCTGGCGAACAATGTGTCGGTGCAGGTGAGGGTCCCGGTCGATGGAGACAGCCCAAAAGTCCCGACAGCGGCGCGCGTGTATGCGACGGCGAACTGGCGCGAGCGCGAACTCCTCGACATGTTCGGCATCGAATTCGAGGGTCATCCCGATCCGCGCCGCATCCTCATGCCGGAGGAGACCGAAGGACATCCGCTGCGAAAGGATTTTCCGCTTGGGTATGAAGAGCCGCAGTTTACGTTCAACTTTGAAGAGATCGATTTGCGCAAGCCGTACGTAAAGGAATAATCATGGCACAGCTTGAAGAAGTCGGCGTAGAAAAATATAAACACCTGGTTTCGGAACGGGCGCTTACCGGCGAAACCATGCTTTTGAACATGGGACCCCAGCATCCATCCACGCACGGTGTTTTGCGCCTGTTGCTGGAACTGGATGGCGAGATCGTCGTCAACTGCATTCCCGATGTCGGGTTCCTGCACACGGGCATCGAAAAGAACATGGAAGCCAAGACCTACCAAAAGGCTGAAGTGATGACCGACCGCCTCGATTACATGAACCCAATCGGCAACAACCTTGCCTATGTGATGGCGGTGGAAAAATTGGTGGATGTGGATGTGCCGCCGCGGGCGCAGGCATTGCGTGTGATTCTGACGGAACTCCAGCGCATCGCCTCCCATTTGGTCTGGCTCGGCACTTCGGGCCTCGACCTCGCTGCGATGTCCATGTTCCTTTATTGTTTCCGCGAGCGCGAGCAGATTTTGGACATTTTCGAGCTGGTCTCCGGTCAACGCATGATGACGACCTACATCCGCCCTGGCGGTGTCTGGCGCGATGTGCCGGTGGAGTTCGAAAACGCTGTCCGCGACTTTATAAAGATCTTCCCCAAGCGCGTTGATGAATATGAAAGTCTGTTGACCAAAAACCCGCTTTTTATTGACCGCACAGTTGGCATTGGTATTTTGAGTCGGGAAGTCGCCTTATCTCACGGGGTGACGGGTCCCATGCTCCGCGCTTCCGGCGTGGATTGGGACTTGCGTAAGGCGCGCCCCTACATGGGGTATGAGCAATACGATTTTAATGTGCCTGTGCGTCCGGAAGGCGATACGTACGCCAGGTATCTCGTCCGTGTGCGGGAATTGCGCGAGTCGTTGAAGATCGTGGAACAGGCATTAAACAGACTGCCGATGGGTCCTGTGCGCTCGGAGAATCGAAAAATCGTCCCGCCGCCGCGCTCGGAGATCGGCGTGAGCATGGAGGCGCTGATCCATCACTTCAAGCTGTGGACGGAGGGTTTCCCTGCCCCCAAAGCATCCGTTTACAGCGCAGTCGAGTCGCCGCGCGGCGAGTTGGGCGTCCTGCTCGAAGGTGATGGCGGGCCCAAACCTGTGCGCGTCCACATGCGCACCCCCTCATTTGATAATCTTTCCGTGCTGCCTGAAATCGTCAAGGGGCATTTGGTGGCGGACCTGGTTGCCGTCCTCGCGTCCACAGACATTGTCCTCGGAGATATTGACCGATGAGCCTTGAGAAAAAATATCCGAAGGAAATAAAACAAATCCTTTCCAAATATCCGCCGGAACATAAACGCTCGGCGGTCATGCCGCTTTTGTATCTTGCCCAGCGTGAAGAGGGCTATATCACAAAGGAGGCGATGAAGGACATTGCTCATCTGTTGGATATAACCGAAACGGATGTTGCCTCCATTGTCGGGTTTTATACGCTCTACCACGATAAGAGGGAAGGCAAGTATCGGATGCAGGTCTGCACCGACCTGCCGTGCGCCTTGCGAGGCGCGGATGAATTCCTCGAAAACCTGTGCGAAAACCTCGGCATCAAGGTTGGCGAGACGACGGAAGACGGGCTGGTTACGCTGGAATCCGTCATGTGCCTGGCAGCGTGTGATCGCGCGCCCATGTTCCAGACGCAGGGACCTGACGGGATCAAGTACCATGAATACATGACGGTGGACCGCACGATGGAATTGATCGAAGCATTGAAGAAGGCGGAGTCGGAGGTGGAGAAATGACCCACGTCCTTTTACGTCATCGCGATATTCCCGATATCAATACGCTGAATGTTTACAAGAAGAACGGCGGTTTTGACGCGTTCAAACGAGCCGTCACTAAAATGAAGCCAACCGAAGTGACGGACGTGGTCAAGAACTCCGGTCTGCGCGGACGCGGGGGGGCGGGCTTTCCCACTGGCATGAAGTGGGCGTTCATCGACAACAGGAACTGGCCCCATTATGTGGTGGCAAATGCGGATGAGTCCGAGCCGGGCACGTTCAAAGACCGCGAGATCATGGAGGGGAATCCCTTTCAATTTTTGGAGGGGGTCGCCATCGCCAGTTACGCCATCGGCGCAAACGTGGCGTACGTCTATTTGCGCGGCGAGTTTTGGCAGGTTGCCGCCTTCCTCGATGAAAAGATCGCGGAGATGGAAGAGGCAGGTTATCTCGGGAACAAACTTTTCGGCACAGACTACTCGCTGAAAATCTACACCCACCTCGGCGCAGGCGCGTACATCTGCGGCGAAGAAACCGCCCTGCTCGAATCCCTCGAAGGCAAACGCGGACAGCCGCGCGTGCGTCCGCCCTTCCCGCCCTCGTATGGTCTTTATGGCAAGCCGACTGTCATCAACAACGTGGAAACCCTTGCCAACGTTCCGATGATCCTTGCCAATGGCGCGGACTGGTACAAAAGCATGGGAACAGCCGATAGCGCCGGCGTGAAAATCTTCTCGCTTTCGGGGCGCGTGCGCAAACCCGGAAATTATGAGCTGCCTTTCGGCGCGACTTTCCGCGAGTTGATCTACGAACACGGCATGGGCATTCAGGAGGGCAGGTCAGTCAAAGCCATCATGCCCGCGGGAGCCTCCTCTTCGCTGATCGTGGTGGACGATAAAGTGCTGGATACTCCGATGGACTATGCCACCGTCCGCACGCTCGGCGCGGACCTCGGATCTGCTTCCGTGATCGTGCTGGATGACACTGTGGATATTGACTGGGTCGTCAACAAGACCATTCATTTCTTCAAGCACGAGTCCTGCGGCAAATGCACCCCCTGCCGCGAAGGCAATTACTGGATGCGGCATCTTACGGAACGCATTCATTCAGGCGGCGGCTCGTCAGGCGACGTGGACCTGCTTTTGAACGTCGCCAAACAGATGCAGGGCAAATGTCTGTGCGCGCTGGGCGAATTCTCCACCATGGCGGTCGTAACCGGCATCGAACGCTTCCCGCAGGATTTCAAGAAGGCATAAGACGATATTCGATACCGGATATTCGAATATCGAATAACGAGTATCGTTTTTTTTTCGGAGACTTAATGAGCAAACAGGTCACAATAACAATCAACGGAACGCAAGTAACCGTACCCGACGGCACGCTGGTTGTGGACGCGGCAAAGATGGCGGGCATTGATATCCCCGTCTTTTGCCATCACCCCAAATTGGAGCCGGTCGGCATGTGCCGCATGTGCCTGGTTGAGATCGGCAGACCCATGCTCGACCGCAACACCGGGCAGGTGGTGATGGAAAACGGTCAGCCCAAGATCCAGTTCATGCCCAAACTCGAAACCGCCTGCACCAACCGCGTTTCGGAAGGCATGGTGGTGATGACCACTTCCGACAAGGCAATGGATGGACAAAAAGGCACGGTTGAGTTCCTGCTCACGTCGCATCCGCTGGATTGTCCGGTCTGCGACAAGGGCGGCGAATGCCCGCTTCAAAACCTGACCATGCAGTTTGGTCCGGGCAGGAGCCGCTTCATCTACGACGAAAAACTGCGTCTCGAAAAACAAGTTCCGCTCGGCGAATTGATCTGGCTCGACCGTGAACGCTGCATCCAATGCGCCCGCTGTATCCGTTTTCAGGATGAAATCGCCGGGGAAGCCGTTCTCGGCTTCGACGAGCGCGGACGCAACACCCAGATCGTCTCATTATCGGACCCCGGATTTGATTCTGTTTTCTCAGGCAACACCACCGACATTTGCCCTGTCGGCGCTTTGACCACGGCAGACTTCCGCTTTGGGGCGCGCCCCTGGGAGTTGAAAGCGCAAGCCTCGATTTGTACGCAGTGCCCTGTTGGCTGCAACACCACGCTCAACACGCGGCGCGAAGCCAAGGCGGGCGGCGACATTGTAGTGAAACGCGTCATGCCGCGCCAGAACGAGGAAGTGAACGAGATCTGGCTGTGCGACAAGGGACGCTTTGCCCACCATTATCTGGAGAGCAAAAAACGCCTTACCCGACCCATGATCCGCAAGGACGGCAAACCAACCCGCGCCTCATGGGATGCCGCAACCAAACTCGCCGCCGACAACTTTGCGAAGGCGAAGAAGGATTTTGTCCTGTTGGCTTCGGGCAGGCTTTCCAATGAAGACCTGTTCAACCTCAAGTCGCTGGCGGATACGGCGGGCGGCAAAGCCATCCTGTATTCCGACATGGGCGGCGGCGAATTGACGCAGTTGGTCGGTGTGGGCGCAGGCACGAATATCGGCGCGATGGGGAAGGGCGATGCCATCCTCGTGATCGCCTCCGACCTGTACGAAGAGGCGCCGATCTGGTGGCTGAGGGTCAAGCAGGCGGCGGACCGCGGCGCGACGCTGATTGTCGCCAACCCGCGCGAAACAAAACTGGATCGTTTTGCCAGATACACCATCCGTTACGCGTACGGCGATGAGGTCAAGACCGTTTCAAGTTTCGGCAAGAAAAGCAAAATTTCAGACGAGTTTGCAAAAGCCAAAAATGCGATTGTATTCTTCGGCAGTGAAGGGCTGGGCGTGAATGGCGTGTCCGCGCTGGCTTCTTCGTGCGCCAGCCTGCTGAAGGAATCGGATCATGTTGGACGCCCCAATAATGGGCTGATCGGCGTGTGGCAGAGAGCCAACGATCAGGGCGCATTCGAGATCGGTTTCCGCCCGGAAGCCAATCTGGCGAAGGCTTTGAAAGGCAGGGCGGTTTACATTGTGGGCGCTGACCCGGCGGGCGACAGCCCCGCTTTGGCAAAAGCCCTTGACGGCGCGAAGTTCGTTGCGGTACAGGATATTCTGGAAACCGCTACCACCGAGATTGCGGATGTCGTCTTTCCGGCGCAGGCGTTTACCGAACGCGAGGGAACGTATGTTTCCGGCGAACGCCGCGTGCAGCGTTTTTACGCTGCCGTGCCTGTGAAAGGCAGCAGCAAGCCCGACTTTGCGATCACTTCGATGATCGCAAAGCAGATGGGCATTATCCTCGAGGGTACGTCGCCTTCGGTGGTGTTCGACATCCTTGCCAATTCGATTGATGCCTTCAATGAGTTGAACTATGAAAGACTCGCCGAAGTGCGCGGACAGTGGCCCATTGTCGGGCGCGGCGACTTGTATTACGGCGGCACGACCTATGAAAACACGCAAGGCTTGGGCGTGCAACTCGTCCCGATGGCTCAGGTTATGGGAACGGTACGCATTCCCAAAGTCAGAAAAGAGGCGGCTCTTCGTCCCAAGGAAAAGGAATTGCTGGCTGTGCCGGTCAATAAATTATACGATCTCGGCGCGACCGTCCGCTCCGCTGAATTGCTCGGCGGGCGTATTGGAGAAGCAACCATCTTCCTGCATTCGTCCACTGCGAAGAAGCTGGGTGTGGAAGAAGGCAAGCCTGCGAAAATTTCCTTTGGCGGTGTGAGTGTGGAAGCGGTTGTGAAGTTCGACGATACGATTTCAACGGGTGTGGCGCTGGCGCCGCGCAGTATGGGCATTCCCATTCGTGAACCTGTTGTCTCAAAGGTGAAGTGATATGGATTGGACGATCTGGCTTGAATGGTTTCTCAAAGGCTTGATATTATGCCTGCTTCTGCTGACAGGCTTTGCATACCTGACGCTGTATGAACGCCGTGCGCTGGCGCGCATTCAGATTCGCGTGGGACCGAATCGCGCCGGGCCCCAGGGTCTGCTCCAACCCATTGCGGATGCGATCAAACTGATCTTCAAGGAAGAACTGACCCCTGCAAAAGTTTATCGGTTTGTCTTCATTCTTGCGCCCGTGCTGACGGTGGTGCCTTCGCTGATCATTGCGGCGGTAATCCCGCTTGGGACATCGTTCATGCTGTTTGGGCGCGAAATCACGTTGTACGTTGCGAATTTGAATGTGGGCGTTTTGTACCTGATGTCCATTGCTTCGATTGCGGTGTATGGTATTGTGCTGGCGGGATGGTCGAGCAATAACAAGTATGCCATGTTGGGCGGCATCCGCTCTTCCGCGCAGATGATCTCGTATGAGATCTCGCTGGGGTTGTGTTTTGCAATCGCCATTCTGCTGGGTAATTCGATGAACCTGAACGATCTTGTCGAAGCCCAGAGAAATATATGGTTTGTGGTTGTTCAGCCTGCGGGCGCATTGGTCTTCATGTTTGTGGTTTTGGCGGAGGTGAATCGCGCGCCGTTCGACATGCCCGAAGCCGAGCAGGAATTGACAGCGGGCTATCACGCCGAATATTCGGGCATGAAGTTCGCCCTGTTCTTCATGGCGGAATACCAGAAGATGATTGTGGTCTCGATGATTGGCGCGACGCTGTTCTTCGGCGGATACCGCGAACCCTGGTTTATGACGGGATGGTTGAATGGGCTGTTCAGCGTGGATCGGTTCTGGTTCCTGGGACCGGCTTATCTTTTCATCAAGGTCATTCTTCTGCTGTTCTTCATGATCTGGATCCGCGCCACCTGGCCCCGCATCCGGTATGACCGCCTGATGGCGCTGGGCTGGAAAATCCTCCTGCCGTTGACGCTGGTCATCGCGTTTATCACTGCCACGGGCATTCTGCTCCAGCAGGAGTTGAACAATCCGCTGTTCTATTGGAGTATTCCCATTCTTTCCATTATCTGTTTACTGGCGGCGGTCGCTTTTATTTATCGCGACTTGAGGAGAAAATCTCATGGGCGTTTTTGATCCCATTATCGAACTTTCGAGAGGGCTGGGCGAAACGCTTCGTTCGTTCCTGTTCGAGAAGACCGTAACCTATCAATATCCCGAAGAGAAGCGGCCCGT
The DNA here is from genome assembly GCA_020060625.1 of Anaerolineales bacterium. GTDB lineage: Bacteria > Chloroflexota > Anaerolineae > Anaerolineales > Villigracilaceae > Villigracilis. Next base: position 40,541 of record JAGUZU010000087.1, read on the forward strand.
CCGCCCGCGTTTTCGCGGACGTCACGTGTTGAAGCGTTACGACAATGGCTTGGAAAAGTGCATCGGATGCTCGCTATGCGCCGCCGCCTGCCCCGCGGATGCGATCTTCGTGGAAGCCTCGGAAAACACCGATGAAAAACGCTTCTCACCCGGAGAGCGGTATGCCTCCACCTACGAGATCAACATGCTCCGCTGTATCTATTGCGGCTTTTGCGAGGATGCCTGCCCGACGGAGGCGATTGTGCTGGGCGATAACTACGAACTATCCTTCACCGACCGCAAACAGGCGATCTACACCAAGGATTTGTTGTTGGAGCCTGTCCCGTCCGAGCAGATGCTCACGCCGCGCAAGGTGGAGCCGCGCGCGTTCACACGATCCGTGCCGGAGATGAAAGACCCTACGGACTGACGATTTACGATTTCAGATTTTCGATTGTTCCGCGCATCGTCAGTCGAAAATCGTAAATGGAGAAATATGACCTCTGACTTGATTGTTTTCCTCGTCCTTTCCCTCGTTGCGATTTCCGCCGCATTGGGGATGTTGTTCAGCCGCAATGCGGTCTATTCGGCGTTGTTCCTGGTGTTGAATTTCGTCACAGTGGCGGTATTCTATCTTTTGCTGGGCGCGCCCTTCATCGCCATGACGCAGGTCACGGTGTACGCGGGCGCGATCATGGTGTTGTTTCTCTTCGTCATTATGCTCCTCGGCGCGGAAAACCTCCCGCCTTCCGACGCGCTCCCCTGGCAGAAGCCGCTGGCGGTGCTGCTCTCCGCCATTCTTGCGGTCGAAGCGATCTATCTCCTGTTCATGAACGCCCGCACAAATATGGCGATTGCCGCCCCTGAAGCCTCGGTTAACACGATGGAAAACCTGCGCGAAATGGCAATGACATTATTCAACCAGTTTCTCCTGCCTTTCGAAGTCACGTCCATATTGTTGCTGGTTGCCATGGTCGGCGCCATCGTGCTGACCAAACAGGAAAAAGGAGGACGAAGTTAATGGTCCCCGTTGATTATTACATTGCCTTATCCGCGATCCTATTTGTCATCGGCTCGCTCGGTGTGCTTTCGCGCCGTAACCCGCTCATCATCTTCATGTCCATCGAGTTGATGCTCAATGCGGCGAACCTCGCCTTCGTGGCATTTGCCAGAATGTACGATAGTTTCAGCGGACAGATCTTCGTCTTCTTCGTCATCGCGGTTGCGGCGGCAGAGGTGGCGGTGGGGCTTGCGCTGATTGTGGAAATTTTCAAAACCCGCAAGAACATCAATGTGGATGAGATGAATTCTCTAAAAGGATAATTCGATATTCGATGCTCGATGATCGAATATCGAGTATCGAATTACGGAGAATGTTATGCACTTAAGCGAAACAGTACATACGGGCTTTTATTTCCTCGCTCCCTGGCTGGTGCTTGCGCCCGTCACCGGCTTGTTGGTCAACGCCGCGTTCGGGCGTCGGATGAGCGAAACGCTGATCGGCGCAGTGGCAAGCCTGGCGTCGGGCGCGGCGTTCGTCGTATCCATCCTGCTGGCGTACTCGGTGTCGGTCAATCACGGGCTGGCGGTCAGCGTGCCGTTCCTCGAATGGATTCACATCGGCAGCCTCGAACTCGACTGGACCTTCCGCGTGGACTCGCTTTCGACCACGATGATGGTCGCCGTTACAGGCGTGGGAACTCTCATCCACATCTACGCGATTGGATACATGCACGAGGATGTCCGCTTCAAGCATCAGGAAGGACGCTTCGCCCGCTTCTTCGTCTTCATGAACCTGTTTATCGCTGCGATGATGATCCTCGTCTCGGGCGACTCCTACTTAATGCTTTTCGTCGGCTGGGAAGGCGTGGGACTTTGCTCCTTCCTCCTCATTGGCTTCTGGTTCGAGATGGATACACTCGCCCGACCCTCCTGGGCAAACTCGGACGCTGCAAAGAAAGCCTTCATCACCAACCGCGTGGGCGACTTCGGTTTCCTGATCGCGGGCTTTTTGATGTTCTGGTATCTCGGCTCATTCCAATTTGACGAAGTGTTTGCCGCCGCGCCCGCCATTGCGGAAGCAGCCCCCTGGGTCATCGTGGCGATCACGCTTTTTATGCTTGTCGGCGTTGCCGGTAAATCCGCGCAAATTCCGCTTTATATCTGGCTTCCCGACGCAATGGCAGGTCCCACGCCTGTCTCTGCTCTCATCCATGCCGCCACGATGGTGACGGCGGGCGTGTATCTCGTGGCGCGCTCGGCTCCGCTTTACACGCTGGTTCCCGAAGCGCAATACATCGTGGCGATGGTTGGCGCAGGGACGGCGCTCTTCGCCGCGACGATTGCCGTCGGTCAGTATGACATCAAGAAAGTGCTTGCCTATTCCACCATCTCACAACTCGGCTTCATGGTTGCCGCGGTTGGGATGGGCGCGTACGTGGCGGGGATGTTCCATCTTGTCACGCACGCCTTCTTCAAGGCGTTGTTGTTCCTTTCCGCCGGCTCGGTCATCCTCGGGCTCGAGCGCGGACATCATCATCTCGCGCATCATGGTCACGATAAGAAACCACTCAAAGGAAAAAAGAAAAAAGAAGAGCATGGCGGTCACGACGACCATGGAGAAGTCTTCGACCCCGGCGATATGCGCAACATGGGCGGCATCCGCAAGACCATGCCTGTCACGTTCTGGCTGTACATGATCGGCACGCTGGCATTGGCGGGCATTTTCCCGTTCGCGGGTTTCTGGTCGAAGGATGAAATTCTGCTCGATGCCAGCCTGCATTACCCCAGCGTTTATTGGCAGTTGACCATCGCCGCCTTCTTCACTGCCTTCTACATGGGACGCCAAATCTGGATGGTCTTCTTCGGCAAGGCACGGACAGACGCCGCCAAACATGCGGAAGAAAGCCCAAAGATTATGACCGTGCCGCTTATGGTGCTGGCAGGCTTGAGCGTAGTCGGAGGCGCGTTGAACCTTCCGTTTGAAGGCTTCCATAACCTGAGTCACTGGCTGGAATATACGCTTGGCGAAGTCCATGCGCTTCCGCTCGATTTGCAGGTTGCGGGCATATCCACCGCGCTGGCGTTGCTTGCCATTTTTATTTCATGGCTGATCTACGGACGTAATCCGCTCAAGGCTGGTCAGACCGATCCATTGAAGAAGCCGCTTGGTTTCCTGTTCACAGGCATGGAAAACAAATGGTTCGTGGACGAAGGCTATGGCGTTTTGATCATCACGCCGTTCAAAAAGATTTCGCAGTTCCTGGCGGATGTGATTGACTGGCGCTTCTGGCACGACTTTGTGCATGATACGGTCATTGCCGGAACCTATAACTGGATCAGCAATATTGCGCTCGACCGCTATGCCGATCAGCGCGGCATTGACGCCTTTGCCAACTGGCTCGGCACGACAACGCAATGGATTTCCAACCATGTGCGTAAAGTCCAAAACGGATTTGTGCGTTCGTACGCGCTTTCCGTTTTGCTGGGCGTTGTCTTGATTTTGGGTTATTTGATTTTGAAATAAAATCTCCCTCACCCCACCCCCTTCTCCCACTGGGAAAGGGGCAGGGGTGAGGGCACGAGGATAGAACATGGAATTTCTTTTGCAACCTCTTACACTCCTGACCTTCTTCCCGATCTTGGGCGTGCTTGTGATCCTCTTCATGAATTCCGAAATGAAGAACGCCATTCGCTGGGTCGCGCTGGTCACATCCCTGCTGACGTTCGGCATTTCGTTGTGGGTCTTCTCGATGTTCAGCGCGTCGAACCCCGACCTGCAACTGGAAGCCAAATATCCGTGGATCCACGTTGCAGGCTGGAACATTTACTACTACCTCGCCGTGGACGGTCTGAGCGTTCTGCTTGTTCTGCTCACCGCCTTCCTTACGCCGATCTCCATCCTTTCCACCTGGACTGCTGTGGAAGAGCGCGTGAAGGATTTCATGCTCTTCTTCCTCCTCCTGGAAGTCGGCATGACGGGCGTGTTCCTGGCGCAGGACTTGTTCCTGTTCTACATTTTTTGGGAATTCACCCTCGTGCCGATGTACTTCCTCATCGGCATCTGGGGCGGACCGCGCCGCGTGTATGCCGCGATCAAGTTCTTCCTCTACACCATGGCGGGTTCCATTTTGATGCTGCTCGCCATCATCTATCTCGGTATCAAAGCGGACACCTTCAATCTGCCCACCATGCTTGTCCGCCTGCCTGACCTATACGCCACAGGCGCGATTACGGCTGGCACACAGATGTTCCTCTTCCTCGCGTTTACCGCCGCTTTTGCCATCAAGGTCCCAATGTGGCCCCTCCATTCGTGGCTGCCCGATGCTCACGTGGAAGCGCCGACGGCTGGCTCCGTCATCCTTGCGGGCGTCCTGCTGAAGATGGGAACGTATGGCTTCCTGCGCTTCAATATTCCGCTTTTCCCGAACGCCGCCATCCAAGCCGCCCCATGGATCGCGCTCTTTGCGACCATCGGCATTATTTACGGCGCGGCGGTCTCCTTCGCGCAGGCGGATGTAAAGAAACTGGTCGCTTACTCCTCGGTGAGCCACCTCGGTTTCGTTATGCTCGGTCTTTTTGCGCTCAATGCCGAAGGCGTGGCTGGCGCAATTTTGCAGATGGTCAATCACGGTCTCAGCACGGGAGCGTTGTTCCTTCTCATCGGCATGATCTACGAGCAGACTCACACCCGCGAGATCAAAGTCTATGGCGGCTTGTGGAAGATCACGCCGATCTTCGGAACCATCATGCTCATCGCCTCGCTCTCCTCGATGGGTTTGCCCGGTCTTAACGGCTTTGTGGGTGAGTTCACCATCCTGCTTGGCGCGTTTGGCTCGAAAGCCATCGGCAGCCCCTGGTTCGCGGGTATCTCCGCCATCGGCGTCATCATGGCGGCGATCTACATCCTGTACATGTTCCAAAAGGTTTTCCTCGGTCCCGCAGGCGAAGTGACCCATCACCACGAACTCAAAGACCTCAACTGGCGCGAGATTCTCACCGTCGTGCCGCTGGTCATCTTTATGTTCTGGATCGGTTTGTACCCCAAACCCTTCTTCGATATCCTCGCCCCCGCGGTTGAGAAACTACTTTCTGCATTGCCTTTGTAATTCTTGCCCTTGCCCCCAACCCCTCTCCCATTGAGAGGGACAGGGGTGAGGGGATGGAGCGTTCATGACGCAGCCTCAATTTACAGATTTTTACACCATTCTTCCATATCTCATCCTCACCGTGTGGGCGTGCCTGCTTTTGCTGGTGGATCTCTTCATTCCGAAAAACCGTAAAAGTATCACCGCGCTCCTCTCGGCAGTGGGGCTGACGGGCGCGCTGGGATATTCCATCACACAGATCGGTCTCTCCAGCGCGGGTTTCAACCGCATGGTCTCGCTGGATGGATTCTCCACATTCGCCAACATCCTCCTCCTCATGAGCGGCTTGTTCGGCGTGGCGCTCGCCTATGGTTACACCAAACGCATGGGCATTGAACGCGGCGAATTCTATATCCTCCTGCTTTTCAGCGTTTCCGGCATGATGCTCATGGCGCAAGCCAGCGACCTGATTGTCGTCTTCCTCGCGCTCGAACTGCTTTCCATTCCGCTTTACGTCCTTTCCGCCATCGCCCGCAAACTCGACTCCGAAGAATCAGGTCTCAAATACTTTTTACTTGGCGCATTCGCCAGCGGATTTGTGGTGTACGGGACGGCTCTCATCTTCGGCGCGACCGGCTCCACCAACCTTGCCGACATCTTCGCCAAAGCCGCCTCCGGCGAGACCTCGAACCTGCTCCTCACCATCGGGGCGGCGCTGCTCCTCGTCGGGTTCGGCTTCAAGGTGGCGGCGGTCCCCTTCCACATGTGGACTCCCGACGTTTACCAGGGCGCGCCGACGGCGGTCACCGCTTTTATGGCAGCGGGCGCAAAGATTGCGGGTTTCGCGGCATTGTTTCGCGTATTCTCCACCGCCTTCCCCGCCCTCGCCGCCGATTTCACCGACATCCTCTGGGCGCTCTCCGCCCTGACGATGATTGTAGGCAATCTGATCGCCATCTCGCAGACCAACATCAAACGCATGCTGGCGTACTCCGCCATTGCCCATGCTGGCTACATCCTTATGGCGTTCGTCCCCTACGGAAACGCGGACGTTGCCCCCGTCGCCATTGCAGCAGGCTTGTTCTACCTTGCCGCCTACGCCGTGACGAACTTCGGTTCATGGGGTGTTGTGATCGCGCTTGAACAAGCCGAAGGCAGGGGGCTTGAAATTGCGGATTACGCCGGTCTGGCGAAGAAGCATCCCGCCCTCGCCGCCGCCATGACCGTCTTCATGCTTTCCCTTATCGGCTTCCCCCCAACCATCGGGCTGGTGGGCAAGTTCTACCTCTTCCGTTCCGCTATTGCGGGCGGTTTCACAGGACTTGCCCTCATCGGCGTGGTTACATCATTGATCTCCGCATTCTACTACTTGCGCGTCGTCGTCAACATGTACATGAAGGAAGGCGATCCTGTTGTCGAACGCGAACCTTTGCTTGGCTTCACAACCGCGGTAATGGCAATCGTCACCGTGGCGCTAAGTTTCGTTCCGCAGTTCCTATTCCTGCTGGCAGGCACGGCAGTTTTGCGATAGCGGAAATAATGCGAAATCAACCAACCCTGAGCGCTCTCGCTGCTCGGGGTTTTTGTTTTATCTAAGGTTTGCTCCCGTTGTGAAAAAAGCGTATACTGAAATTGGCACACACAGAAAGGATGAATCCATGACGAAACAAATCGGCGTTTGGATTGACCATAAAAGGGCGGTGATCCTGACGGTGAGCGAACACAGTGAAGATATGCAAAAAATCGAATCGGGCATTGAACATCTCCGCCTGCGCGGGGTGACACGTTCACGCTCGCCGTACAGCGCCCAATACCAAAAAGGAGACGACCAGCTGGACAAACAGTACGACGGCTATCTCAACAAATATTATGAAAGCGTGCTTGCCCGTCTGCGCGGCGCGGACGCGCTTCTGATTTTGGGTCCCGGCGAGGCGAAGATGGAATTGAAGAAACGCCTCGAACGGGGGAAGACCTGTCCGCCGATTTCGGGCGTTTTCCCCGCCGACAAGATGACCGACCGTCAATTTGCGGCGAAAGTACGGAGACATTTTGCGGAGGTCGGAGAAGCCGTCTAATGCCGGGCAGGTTTCAGGTCGAGAGTGAAGCGGACAGGACGGGCTTGCGCCCGTCCTGTTTCTGTTAATTAGTTCCGCCGTCAAACTAATTCTTCGGCGTCAAAATTCACTATTGTTGCCTTTTACGGTATCATTCCCCGCTATGGAATTTATCACATCCCCTTCACAAAAATTTGACCTTCCCAAACGCATCGCGCGTTTGGGAGAACTTGCCACAAATCTGTGGTGGACCTGGAACCCCGAAGCGGCGCGCCTGTTTGGGCGGCTCGACTATGACCTGTGGGAACGTCTTGGTCACAACCCCATCCGCCTGTTGAATGAGATCGAACATGCGCGTTTGAAACAATCCGCCAAGGATGCGGATTATCTGGCATTGTATGACGCGGTCTTTGAAAGGTTCGATGCTTATTTCAAAAAGCAGGCATGGACGCAGAAGGCGCATCCCGAATTGAAAAACCCGGTCGCCTATTTTTCGATGGAGTACGGCTTGCATGAAACGCTTCCCATTTATTCGGGCGGGCTCGGCGTGCTTTCCGGCGACCACCTCAAGGAAGCCTCCGATCTTGGGCTGCCGCTGGTCGGCGTCGGCTTTATGTACGCGCAGGGATATTTCTCCCAGCGCATCAGCGAAGACGGCTGGCAGGAGGCGCTCAACAACTTCCTCACCTTCGATGACCTGCCCGTCGCGCTCGTTACCAAAGATGGCGAGCCTGTTGCCATCGAAATCAATTTCCCCGACCGCGCAATCCGCGCCCAGATTTGGGAAGTGCGCGTCGGGCGGGTGCCGCTTTACCTGCTCGATTCGAACGTGGAAGGCAACGACGAATACGACCGCCTGCTGACAGCGCGTTTGTACTGGTCTGACCTCGACCGCCGCATCATGCAGGAAATCCTTTTGGGGATCGGCGGAGTCCGCGCCCTGCGCGCGTTGGGATACGACCCCGCCGTCTGGCACATGAACGAGGGACACGCCTCCTTCCTGACCCTGGAGCGGATTCGTGAACTTGTGGCTGGCGGCAACACCTTTGCCGACGCCGCCAGGCAGACGCTTTCACAAAACGTCTTTACCACGCATACGCCCGTCCCGGCTGGCAATGACGAATTCCCGCTCTGGCTGGTGGAAAAATATCTCGCGAATTACTGGGGCGAACTTGGCATCACCCGCGAGGAATTCATGGAGGTTGCCAAACACAGCCATCCGCACGGCGAGACGTACTCCATGCCGATCCTTGCCTTGAAATTATCAGGCGGCAGCAACGCCGTCTCTGAACTGCATGGCGAAGTCTCGCGTGAGATGTGGAAATCCTTGTGGAGCGACCGCCCTGTGAAGGACGTGCCGATTGATCACATCACCAACGGAGTCCACACCGCGAACTGGCTGGCGCGCCGCATGAACATCCTGCTGGAGAAATACCTCGGCGCGGACTGGTACGACAATCTGGACGACCCGAAGTTGATGCAGAAGCTCGATACCATTCCCGACGAGGAATTATGGAAGGTTCGCCTGCATCTCAAACGCAAGCTGGCGTTCTACCTGCGCGAGCGCGTCCGTGACCGCTGGACGCATGGCGGATTCCATCCCGTGCAGGTGGTCTCCTCCGGCGTGCTCATCAACCCCTACGCGCTGACCATCGGCTTTGCGCGCCGCTTCGCCACCTACAAACGCGCCAGCCTCGTCTTCTCGGATGTGGAACGCCTGCTGGAAATCATCAACCGCCCGAACATGCCTGTGCAGATCATCTTCGCAGGCAAGGCGCATCCCGCCGACGAGCCGGGCAAGCAGTTGATCCAGAAGGTCTATCGCACCGTCAAGAAAGCCGAAACGGGCGGACGCCTCGTCTTCCTCGAAGATTACGACATGAACCTTGCCCGTTACCTCGTGCAGGGCGTGGATGTGTGGATGAACACGCCGCGCCGTCCTTATGAAGCGAGCGGAACATCGGGGATGAAAGCTGCCATCAACGGCGCGCTGAACTTCTCCATTTTGGATGGCTGGTGGCGCGAAGCGTACAACGAGCGCAACGGCTGGGCGATTGGCGAAGAGAAACCATACGAATCCGCTGAAACACAGGATGCTGCCGATGCGGAAAGCCTGTATCGCGCGCTCGAACATGAGATCATCCCGCTGTATTACGACCGGAACTCAAAAGAAATGCCCCTTGATTGGATCGCCCGCGCAAAGGACGCGATGAAGACGGTCATTCCGCAGTTTTCCACCCGCCGCATGGTCAAGGAATACGTGGAGAAGTTCTACGCGCCCGCGGCAAAGAAATAAAAGGATTCACCACAGAGGTCACGGAGTTCACAGAGAAAAAACCGTAAAAATCTCCGTGATCTCTGTGCGCTCTGTGGTAAAAGAGAGTCTATGTTGCCCGAAATCACAGTCACTGAACTTGCCGAAAAGCTCAAATCCGAAGAAAGATTCATCCTGCTGGATGTGCGCGAACTCGCAGAGTTGAATCATGCCAAAATCGAAGACACCAGGCTTGAGGTCGCGCCTTTGAGCCGGTTGGCGAGCGGGGGACCGGGCGCATTGCCCGAGTCGGTCAAAGCGCAGGAACTGCCTGTCTATATCATCTGTCATCACGGCAGCCGCAGTATGCAGGTGACCGTATGGCTGGCGCAGCAGGAATTTAAAAACGTCTTCAACGTGCGCGGGGGGATCGACGAATACGCGCGCAAAGTGGATTCTTCGGTAGGTATGTATTAACTCTGTACTTTAAACCAGACTGCCACCCTTGCGGGTGGCAATCGTGGGGCGCTGTGGCTTCCCGAAGGTACAGGCGTGCTTCCTGCCTGAATTACTTGAGGAGGGATGCCACAGCGCTGGGTTTAATGCTACTATCCATGAGAGACATCACCTCCTCCTTTCTATAGGATGGCGGTTCAATTTGTTTGCCCCCAAGCGATGGCAGAAGTATGTCACAAAATAATTTGGGTGTCAATGGCGCGGAATTCGATTCTCACAAATTTGTAATCATCGTCCGGTTGCGCCCAAATCCTCCACATTTTTGAGATTTCTGACACCTTTTGATAGACTCCGCAAGTCTTGCAGGGCTATCCTTGCCCAAATCCGCAAACCCTCGTGGTAAAAGGAGCAATCAATGAAAACCAATCCCAACAAACTCTGGATCATCGCCCTTGCCCTCGGCTGGCTCTTCGACTTCCTCTTTTGGAAGCACATCCCCGGCATCAACTTTGCCGTCTTCTGGACGGCTTGTGTGATTGCCGCCTTCTACCTGTTGCTGAGCGACGGGCTTCGCCCGCATCGCGCCAGCCTCATCCTGCTCCCGCTTTTCGGCTTCTTCGCCGCTGTGACCTTCATCCGCGCCGAGCCGATGACGACCTTTCTCGCCTATACCTTCACCATGTTCACGCTCACCATCCTTGCGCTCACTTATCTTGGCGGACGCTGGGTGCAATACACCCTCGCAGATTACTTCGCGAAACTTTTCGCGCTGGCTGGAAGCATGATCGCCCGCCCATTGACCTTCACCACTGACGCGCGAAAGGCGCAGGCGGAGGCGGGCGGGCAAACTCCGAAGTTCAATCTCTGGCCCCTCGTGCGCGGAATCCTGATCGCCCTGCCGGTTGTGGCGATCTTCGCCTCCCTGCTCGCCTCCGCAGACGTGGTCTTCGGGCAGCGGCTGGATGATTTCGTCGAACTCTTCAAACTCGAGAAACTGCCCGAATACATCTTCCGCCTGATCTACATTCTTGTCATTGGCTATGCCCTTGCGGGGATCGTTTTACACGCCGCTTTTTCATCGAAGGATGAAAAGCTGGTTGGCGAAGAAAAGCCATTTATCCCGCAGTTTCTCGGCTTCATCGAATCTGGCATTGTGCTGGGGAGCGTGGTCGTGCTGTTCGCCGTTTTTGTGACCATCCAATTCCAATACTTCTTTGGCGGCGAGACGAACATCAACGTCGAAGGCTATACCTACGCCGAATACGCCCGCCGCGGATTTGGCGAACTGGTCGCGGTGGCATTCTTCGCCCTGCTCATGCTGCTGACTTTGAGCGCCGTCACCAAACGCGAGACCGAATCACAGCGCAGGATATTCTCGGGCTTGGGCATTGCGCTCGTCGCTTTGTTGTTGGTGATGCTTATATCGGCGTATCAACGTCTCGTTTTGTATGAGGCGGCGTATGGCTTCTCACGCCTGCGCGCCTACACCCACGTCTTCCTCGTCTGGATCGGTCTGCTCCTCGTCGCCGTCATCGCCCTTGAAATTCTGCGCAAGGAGCGGATGTTCGCCTTTGCCATGCTGATCGCTTCCTTTGGCTTTGCCGTTACACTGCCCATCCTGAACGTGGATGCGTTCATCGTGAATCAAAACATTCAGCGCGAACTGAATGGAGGCGAGGCTGAAGACCTGGACTCGCAATACTTCATCGAACTCTCCGATGACGCCGTGCCCGCGCTCGTGGGCTTGCTTCGCGCTTCGACCCTGCCTGATTCCGTCCATGAGAAGGTGGGCGCGGCTCTGGCTTGCATCCGCCACCAGCGCGGACAGAACGACCGCGACCAGTCATGGCAATCCTTCCACTTCGCCCGCCTCAACGCGGACAAGGCTTTGGCTTCGGTGAAGGTTGATCTCGACGAATACGAAATAGTGGATGCGGAATGGCCTGTGATGGCAATCGCCCCCTCCGGCACGGAATATTCCTGCTGGCGGTATTATTACGATTAGTCCGCGCTGCGTCGTTGCGGGCGAAGCAATTTCAATATATTGGAGGGATATTGCATAAGCGACCTGACTGTTTCTAAAACAGACAGGTCGCTTTAGATAATGGAAAAGGCGTTGTGGATTCTTATCCTAACGCGTTTAGGGCTATTTATTGGCTTCGTTTCCCACCCCTACCTGAAACTGAACGATCCGATCCAGCCGAAACGTGCGTTCGGCTGCGCGGGTGTGGCAATAGGCTTGCAGGTAAATATAATCCGCCAAGCCGATCACTTCCTTCGGCGTGATCCAGCGTTCGGAAGTCTCGCCGTCCTTGTCCATGTATTTGATGAACAGGCGTTTCCCGCTCGTAATGGCTTCGCTCAACTCGGTCGGCAGGTACACGCCTTCGGGCGGCCAGGCGGGCGAATTGTAAATGCCGATGAAATCCTCCAGCGACTTGCCGATGGACTTGAGCGAATCGGTCATGGCGAAGAACAGGTTCTTCATCGTGATCGCATCGGCAAGCGCCTGCGAGCCGTCCATGTTGGCAGTCACGTTGAAATCCCGCGCGAGATGTTTCAGGCTGTATGATGGCAGGTCGTAGAACTGGCGCGACATTAACAGTGTATCAATCAGGTTGGGGAATTCGACGGCGCGATTCAACTTGCGATATTCGTTATCGAGGAATTGGATATCGAACTTGGCGTTGTGACAGACGACCACCGCCTCATTTAACAACGGGTCGAGTTGCTCGGTGATCTCCGCAAACTTCGGCGCCGCTGACAGCTTTGACTCGTCCAAACCATTGACGTGAACCGCTGACGGCGAAAGAGTCCGCTCGGGGTTGATGAGCAGGTCGAGGGTCCGTTTGACGCGTTTGCCTTCGGTCAGCACAACCGCGATCTGGCAGATGCGGTCTCCGAACCAGGGCGAAAGTCCGGTCGTTTCGATATCCAAAAAAGCGAAGCGGGCATTTGCGATGTTAAGCATGGCTATTATTTTACCCCGCCAAACCCCGCTTCAAATCAGATACAATCAGGGAATTCCGAACAGTATCACGGAGAAACGAATCCATGCAAAACCCTGAAACGAACGAAGATTTCGACGAACGCCCAACGTTCAACGAAGATATTGACACCCCTGCCATTGAAGAGGCAGTCCGTGCGATGCTGACCGCCTTTGGCGAAAACCCCGACCGTGAAGGGTTGGTCAACACGCCCAAGCGCGTCGCGCGCATGTACCCCGAACTGCTCAGCGGATACCGCACCGACGTGCATAAACTCGTCAACGGCGCGATCTTCAATGTCACCTATGATGATATGGTCATTGTGCGCGACATCGAATTCTTTAGCCTGTGCGAACATCACATGCTGCCGTTCGTGGGACGCGCCCATGTCGCTTATATTCCAAACGGGCAGGTGATCGGTCTCTCGAAAATCCCCCGCATCGTGGATATGTACGCCCGCCGCCTTCAAGTGCAGGAACGCATGACGCGCCAGATCGCCGACTTCCTTCACGACCTGCTCAAGCCGCAGGGCGTGGCGGTGGTCATCGAGGCGCTGCATCTGTGCGCGATGATGCGCGGTGTGAGAAAACATGACGCGCGCATGACCACTTCTTCCATGCTTGGTAGTTTTCGCAAGAGCATCAACACCCGCCAGGAATTTCTGGATCATCTCGACCGCGGCGCGGAACCGCTCAGGATATGACAACACCCTCCCGCTTTCGCATCCATACCTGACGTTTGACCTGCTCTGCCACCCGGGCAAGCGTCTCGCCCCGGGCTGGATGGATGAAATCGGGCAGTAATTCCGCCAGCGGCACGATGACGAAGGCGTACTCCCAAAAATCCGCGTTGAGCGGGGTTTCGTCATAGAGTTCGATGTCAATATCAATGGGACGGGGCGCGTTCTTCTCCGCGCTCCGCACCCTGCCAAGTTTTGCTTCGATGGGGCGGATGACGGTTTCTTTAAATTCGACGGGTCCCAGCGGGGTGAGAAACAATGCGCAGGCGTTCAAGAAATTCGGTCCATCGAACCCCACTGATTCCGTTTCCCACACCGACGATACAGCCTCGACTTTCCCAACCTCTTGAAGCATTTGTATCGCCTTTGGCAAATTGACCTCCGCCCCAATGTTCGAGCCGAGGCTCAAATAAGCGCGATGCAGGTCACTCGTCACGGCTGCGCTCCACCTCCACGCCTACGGATTTTGCAAAGCGCACCGCGCCGGGCTTCTCCACCCGCACGATGACCTTATTCACCAAACCATCTTCGAGACATAGTTTTGCAAGGTCATTTGCCAGCGCTTCCACGGTCAAACGCGCGGCGGTTTCGGCGTGGGTTTGCACCTTCTTTGCCAACGCGCTGTAATCCACGCTGTATGCGATGTCGTCCGTTTCACCGGCGCGCGAGGTGTCGGTGAACACGGTCATGTTGATCAAAATGTCCTGCGCCTTTTCCCGCTCCCAATCACGGATGCCGATAATGCCGCGCGCGAGCAGGTCTTTGATGAATACTTTGTCCATGAATTCTCCTTATGTCATTGCGAGGGCGAAGCCCAAAGCGATCTCGAACTTTGAATGAGGAGATTGCTTCGCTGCGCTCGCAATGACAAGCTAAAGTAAATGCCTTCCACCATCTACATGAATGATTTCACCTGTGATATAGGCGGGACCCGTCAATAAAAACAATAGCGCGTCTTCGGCTTCGCCCGCCTCGCTCCAGCGTTTGGCTGGCACGGCTTCGATGATCTTTTCACTTGCCGATGATGAATCCGCGGGCGGGAGGATTGCTCCCAACGCCAGCCCATTGACGGTGATATCCGGGGCGAGCGCCGCCGCCAGAGATTTTGTCATCGCTGCAAGCGCGGATTTGGTGACAGTGTAGGGGAAATGGTCCGCGCCGGGGCGCAATGCGCGCCAATCGAGGATGTTGACGATACGCCCTTCTTTGACATGTTTTGCAAACGCCTGACTAAGCAAAAACGGCGCAGTGAGGTTGATATTCAAATGGCGATTCCAATCTTCCAGCGTGGTGTCATGGACTGTGAGCGGCTCGAAAATGGATGCGCTGTTGACCAGCGCGTAGAGCGGGCTCAATTCGCTGGCGCGTTCGATTAATTGCAAAACGTTTTCGGGTTGGGAAAAGTCCGCAGCGAGCGCCCAAGCCCGGCGTCCGAATGAGGCGATTTCTTGTCTGACGGATTCGGCTTCTGCGGGGGAATGTCCATGATGGAGGATGACATCCGCGCCCGCTTTCACGCAGGCGAGCGCGAAGAGACGCCCCAGGCGGCGGGCGGCTCCGGTGACGAGGATTGTCTTGCCTTTCAGGTCGTTCATTAGGTTGATTTTATCATTTCCAAAAAAGATGGGTTTTATCCTATTCTTGACGTCCCTTTTTTGTGGTGATAACATGACCCGAAACGTTGCAGAGACTGCCGATGTTTTGCTCTTCAAAATTTATTTGAGAAAGGCGCAAACGTATGACCAGGAATCAAAACGTTCCAAGTTACACCGGGGATATTGCCGAACAACACATTGACCCATCCCGCGAGTATTCAGCCGAAAATCAGGAGATTGAATTTTCCCGCGAACAGCACGCCATCTGGGCGGACCTGTTCGCGGGTGTTCATCAGCCGTATCTGTTGGAGCATATTTGCGATGAGTGGAAGACGGGGGTGGAGTTACTGCGACTCAACCCGAAGGGTATTCCCACCGTAAAGCATTTGATAGACCAGATCACGCCGCGCACGGGCTGGCATATCGAGCGCACGGTCATCCGTTACACGCTGGCGGATGACTGGTATAAGAAGTTCGCCCAGCGTGTATTTTTGATTACGGACTATTTGCGCGCGCGCGACCAGATGGAGTTCACGCCGGAACCCGACATGTTCCACGACATCTTCGGGCACCTGCCGTTCCTGACGCAAAAATTCTACGCCGACATCGAGGACAAGTTCGCTCCCGCCTACATGAAGGCGACGACGGAGGAACGCGAGGTCATCAAACGTTTGGCATGGTACAGCACGGAGTTTGGTCTGTTGGTGCAGGATAACCGCTTTACCGTTTTTGGCGCGGGGATCATCTCCGGGCGCAAGGAATTGACGCGCACGATCATGGAGTTCTACCGCCTCGGTCGTGACAATGTGATTGACTACACCCAGCCGATCTTTCCTCAACTCCGGGAGCGTTTCCAGGCAAACAAGACCAACCTGCACCGCATCATTGACGGGGTGAACTCGCTTCATCAAAAGGGACAGATGTCCTCCGCCGACGAAGGCTGGAACGTGGTGCTCGGGTTGTACAAGAGTCTGGGTATCGAGCCGAAGGGAATTTTCGGCGGCGAGGTGATTCTGGTTCCGTTCAATGTCGAGACGATCTCGCGTATCCCGAAGACGGTCTACGCCTTTAACCCGATGCTCTTCGTATGCGAGTCGCTGGAGCAGATGGATGCGATCCTCGATTCGTATTTGAAGCCGATTGCAATGCGGTGAAAGAGTCGGTGGCAAACACAAAGGACATCAGGGACACGAAGGAAAATTTTCTTGTTAACCTTCGCGCATCTCGTGTCCTTTATGTTTTAATTCTCTACCGTACATCCATGTCAAATCATGTCGTTGCGAGCCGCCGCTCTTGGTTTTTGGCGGCGCGGCAACCTCCCTTTGACTGGAATTCTCCAAATAACAGGAGATTGCTTCGGGGAGATCACCCTCGCAACGACATTTGTACGGTAGAGAACAGGATTTTAGAAACCGTCTGGTCATACAGGAAGGATCGCCCTGTGACAAACAAACCGATCGCTCGGAGGGCGACCCTCCCTTTGCGCAACATTATGCTTTCCGATTTTGACGGGTCGCCCCTATTGCGTAAGATGCGTTAATAAAGCAACCGCCGCTTTCACCACCTGACAAGGAGCATTCTCATGGCTGGACCATACCACTTCCAATGGCAAAACCCCGTTCTGTTGAAAGACATCTATCCGATGCGCATTCCCAAACTGCGCGACTTCCTCCTCTTCTACAAGGAAGCCGACCTGTGGGCGCAGTACAAGGACAAGGACATCTCCACCCTCGCGGCGGACGTTGCGGAATACGAAAAAGGGATGGACGACGCCCGCGCCGCCGAATTCAAACAGTATTCCACGCTCAAAAATTATTTCATGACGAAGGACGTCAAGGGCTTTTTCGTTAAATACAACCCGCAGGAGCCGGAGGCGCTGGCGCTGATCCAAAAGAACCACGACCTCTTTATCGCCTCCTGGCCCAAGGACATCCGCGGCGAGCGCGGCTTCATTCAAATGCGCGTCGAGTCGTTCAAGACCCAGCTGGGCTTCCTGCGCGACCGCATCCGCTATTTACAGCGCCAGTTGGAAGGGATGCCGCCCGAACACCCGAACCGTTCCAAAGTGGAAGCCGAGTTCAAACTCAAGAACGAATCCGCCCTGCCGATGGTGCTGGAGGAGATGGAAAAACTGCGCCAGTTCGACGAAACCTACGACAAGGTCGGAGAGCCGAAACTGGAATGGTACAAACTCAGCAAGGCAGACCCGAACTACAAGACCACCGAAGAGGAATTCCTGGTCAACTACGACCCGAAGACACCTGTTACCGTGAAGGACATTGTCCGCCTGAAGGTGGAACAGTACGCCAAAACGCTCGCAGGCAGGGATCAATATCAACTGCTGGCGGAGATCCGCGCGCGGTTCGAGAAGGAGCCGAAACGCTTCCCGCTCTGGCTGCAATATATGATCGTCCATTTTTCGGGGATGCGGTACAAGTCCGCGCACGGCTCGTGGGCAGACCCAAAAGACCTGCTCGCGCGCCTGCGCGTGGATGAGATCAAAAAGGCGCAAGCCGCGCTCAGCGATGCCGAAGTGACCGCGAAATGCCAGGAAAAGATCGCGCAGTATGACCCGGCATTTACCGGAACCAAACCCAAACTTGCATCCGCCACAGAGAAAGTATGGACGGATCGAATCGCGCGTCACATGCAGGGCGTCAAAGCAAATGGACCGCAGTCCAAACGGATTGGCTTGGACGGGCTGGTGGAGGAAGAGGTCAAGTACGAGTACATGTCCATGACGACCGACCAGGCTTTGGCGAAGTTGGAGGCGATGAAAGACAGCCTCCCAGCCTGGGCGTGGAAGATGATCGTCATGCTCACGCCGCTGCGGGTCAACCACGTCAAACAGGCAGGCTGGGAAACCTTCACGCCCGAGGAAGATAAAATCCGTTTTGCCGACACAAAGCTCTACCCCGTCCTCAGCAAATGGGCGGCGGATAACATCGGCAATTGGCGGGCTGAGCATGGGCATACCCAGGAACTGATCGTCACGCGCGCGGTTTGCAACGAGACCGCCGAACATGCCCAGCACATCCGCGGGCACCTCCCCCCCGGCGGGCTGACCGACAATGCCGCGCGTTACGTCAAACTCGCCGCCGAAAAATCGCCCGGCGCATATTTCATCAAACCCGCCAGCGCGGAGCATTACACACAAGGCGCGAGCATCTTCTGGCTGAGGTTCGTCAACAGCCAGCCGAGTCAATGGCAGATCCCCAAACCGACGCAGGACGCGAACGGCGTGGGCTTGATCCCTGCGGAATATCTCGGCAAACGTCCCCAACCCAAAGGCGGAAAGAACGCCCCGCCGCCCGTTGTGCCGTGGGAATACAAAGGCGGCGGCATGACCCGCGCCCGCACCACCATGGACGCGAACAAACAGAAATCCACGCAAACCCAGTGGCTGCGCTGGATCCACGAAGCCACCGTCATCGAAGTGGTGGATACCGCCGACGGCGCGTACGTGTACACCTTCGAAACCTCCCTGCCCGACGACTTCCGCGGCACCTCCTGCCTCGGCGTTTTCCGCAACACCCTGCGCTGGAATCTCGACGACGGCGCGGAAGATGCGTACAACCGTTCGTTCGTGGGATACGCCCCCGAAGGTCAAATCCCGCTCGATAACGTCAAGCCGATGATGGATTGGAATCGAATCATTTTGAAATAGGCGAAACGCAAAACGTAAAACGCGAAACGCAAAGCAAATGCCCTCCCGAGCGCTCACATGGATCGAATCCCTTCTGCTTGCCGGTCTGGGGGTTGGCTTCCTTGCGCTTTGCCTGTTGGTCGGTTACGCCGTCATCGTCGTTGCCAGCGAACCATTGGAATCACCCACGCCCACACCGGATCCGCCTCCTGCCGCCACCGCCGCTGTTGAGACCTTGATCCTCCCCACCGACCTTGCCACGCTTCCTCCGACCTTCGACCTGCCCACTCCGACCGAATTTATTCCCACGCCCCAGCCGACCTACAACGACTCCCCGCCGCCTGTTGGAAAAATCGCCTTCACCTGCTACGTCCAGCAGATTGACCAGATCTGCCTGCTCAACGCGGACGGCAGCGGGCGCAAACAGTTGACCAGTCTCAAAGCCACCGCGTTCTATCCCTCCGTTTCACCCGATGGCGAAACCGTCTACTTCTCCTCGCGCGAGGGCGGCAATTTTGAAATCTACTCCATTGACGGCAACGGGGATAATCTGACGAAACTGACGAATGCCATCGGCGCGCTCTACGCCCCCGAACTCTCCCCGGACGGCGAGTGGATCGTCTTCACCAAGCACGGAGACGGTCTCTGGAAAATGCGCCCCGACGGATCGGGTATCCAACGCATCACGAACAAGGACGACATTGACCCCGCGTGGTCGCCCGACGGTTCGATGATCTCTTTTGCGTCCTCACGGGCGGGCGCGCGCCAACTCTTCATCATGAACGCGGACGGCTCAAATGTTCAGCAGGTCACTGACCTGACGAACATGGGCGGACGCAACACCTGGTCGCCGGACGGCGCGAAACTGGCTTTTTATCGAGGTCCGCAGGGCGACCGGAACATCTACGTCATCAACCTGGACGGCACGGGTCTGGTCAAACTCACGAACGGCGGCGACAACCTCGCCCCGTCCTGGTCGCCCGACGGCAATTGGATCGCGTTCACATCCTTTCGGGACGGGAATAACGAAATCTACATGATGCACCCCGACGGCACCGGCGTGACCCGCCTGACGAACAGTCCCATTTCGGATTGGCAGCCGAGGTGGGGGAGGTAGTCGCTACCTCCCAAACTCCACCACGAAATAATCCCCATACGAACCGTTCGAAAAGTACGCGTATCCCACGCCCATTTCGCCTGACTTGGCGTTCAGAATGGCGTCGCGATGGACTTGATCGTTCATCCACCACGTCATCGCCGCCTGCGGACCGCCTCCGCCGTAGATGATCTCCTCGGTGAATGCGCCGCCGTATCCCGCCGCCAGCGCGCGCGCGTATGCGGATGAACCGTCCGAGCCGGTGTGACTGATCATGCTGTTGCACGCCATGTCCGCGGCGTGGGCTTGGGCGGCGTTCGCCAGCAGGGAATTGATCGTCAAGGCGGGCAAGCCAGCCTTGGAACGCTCCTCGTTGATCTTCGCCGCGATCTGGTTGACGTAGTCCGCGTTCTGGCTGTAATTGCAATTTCCGCCCCCGCCTGTCGAAGCGGATGGCGTGTTGGCATTGCCCGCGCTGGTCGGCTGCGGCGAACCGTTCCCAACGGTGATTTTCACCCAAAACGTCCTTTCGGTTCCGATCAGCACGTCCCTGCCGTTCGGGTCGTTCAGCGTGAAGTAACCGGTGAAAGCGCCATTGATCGTGGGCGCGGTCAGCGGCACGGAGACTTGGACAATGTCCTTCGGAAGCGTATCAGGTATCGGCGCGGAGAGAGGCGCGTTCATCTGGTCGCCCGCGGCGAACTTGAGCGAGTATCCGATCCATGGGCAGGTTCCCGTGTTTTGGAATTCCCACGTCTTCGTAAATTTTTCCCCGGGGTTGACGCGCGTTCCATCTTGAATGGTCACGTCGCGCAGGAGGACGGCGCTGTTGGTGCAGTTCGGCGGGATGGTGACGGACAACGTGGGCGTGAGCGTGACTTCCGGCGCGCGCGTGATGGTGGGCGGCACGTAGCCGGATTTGGTCGGCGCGAGCGTGGCGGTGACGAAGCCGGAAGGGACGGGCGTGTCTGCCTCTTCCACCTCCACTGAAATGCAGGAGGAGAAAAGAAGCGCAAGTGTAAAAACGAGTAAGACTTTCCTGAACATGAAACTCCATTTACGCATTACGCGGCTCTCAAAACATCATGAGCTGCCCAGCTGCCTTCTCCACCGGGTCGCTGGCGATCTGCTCCTCGAATGTTTCTCGCGTCAAAATCGGGACCTCGAACAGGCTCCGCAGTAAACGATATTTTACAAGCCTATACTTTTTCAATTGCTCTTTCAGGGACGGGTCGCGCTCCTGTTTGTGCGCCACCAGCGCGGCGCGTCCGCCTGGAATGACGATGATGGTTTGCGAATCCGCTCCCTCCAACGCGCGGCGGACCAGCGCCGAAACCAGCACGTAAAACCTTCGCGCAGGCTTTCCATGTTCAAGCCACGTCAGCGTTTTGTCGTCTTTCGATGAAGCGTAATCGAGCCGTCCCCCGATCTCTTCCAGCAGGTTGAACATATTCGCCATTTCCCCGCGTCGCGCGGATGCCACGTCTTCTTCGCGCAGCGACCAGTTTGCGCCGTCCTTTCTCGCGTATGAATTCAAAACCGCGTAGATCAAACCTTTGGACGGCGTCATCAACCCGGCGAATTGATTGTTCAATTCCTCCTCCACTTCGAGGAAGATGGCGGTTCGTTGCTTTTGAAGATAACTTACGATGGCGACCTCCACGCGGTCGGCTAGGGAATCGTTTTTCGAGACCAACCCCCACATCCCCGTGTCCACGCCTTCGCCCGTCGAATAATGGATGAAACTCTTATCCCTTCTCAATGCGGATTCGAGCAAGCCGTTCGTTTTGCGCATGGCTTCATCGAACTCATCTTCCATTTGTTTCAACGCATTTGACTCCGCCAGCGCGATCAAGCCCGCCGTGTGCGGGTGTAAATATCCAACCGGCTCGCCTCGCGCCGCCAAAAAACCGCGCATCGCGTTGCGGACGAGTTCAACATCCGCAGGCGAATTTTCTGTCGGTTGCGCGCTCCTCCAAACGACCTGCATCGCGTCATGTTCCGTGCGCAGGGCAATGCTTTCCAGTTTGAAACCGGCGGCGTGCGCGGCAGTCAGCGCGGAAGTCGCAAAGGCAGGCTCCGGCTCGGCGAGTAAACCGAACATTGGCACGTCGTCGGCGAGCAGGTCGTTCAAATGCCTGAACATCGCATTCAACGCGGTCGCATTCCAAGCCCAATCATACCGCCTGCGGCGCAGCGCGGCTTTATACGGCTCCACCGCCTCTTTGCCCCACAACCATCCCGCCCACAACGCCGAAAACGTCCAGAACGCCTGGTTGGGACGCGGTACCGAACCGATGATCGCAGCAATTGGAATCTCGCGTTTGACTTTATGCGCCAGGTCCGACAGGCGCCCTTCATAGATGCAGATTCCGCCGCTCTCTGGAAGTTTTTTGGGCCACGCCTCACACACGACGGGCGAGCCTGATCCTGCAAACAAACCGACTCCACGCTCCAGCGCCATCCACACGTTGTTCTCGCGGAATTGATTTGGCGTGCTTAACTGCTTCGGGCGCGGACGCTCCGCCGGATGCCCCCAAAGCGTGTTGCCCGCGTCGCACGCCAACAGGACGAGCGCGGTCAACGCCCGCCTGCGCGCTTCGGATAGTTTCAAACTGTCCAACCGGTTGATGACCGTGCCAAGCGCATACAGCGGGCGCGGTAAATAATGTTCAATGGCTTCTTCGGCATAGATGCGGTCTTCGTCCTTCAACGAAACCACGCGCTCGAACAGGCGCGAGCGGTGCAGGGTGTCCGTCGCGGCGATTTTCCTGGCGCGTTCCCGGTCTTCATCGGTGGTTGTGCGTTCGCCCGAGTCGCCGCAATGTTTGCATTCGTAGATGCGCGCATAGGGCGTCTCTTCACCTTTGCGCCAGAGATAGGCTTGCGCATGGATTTGTTTTTCGCATTTTTCGCATGTGGTCAGATACAGGGATTGCAAGTGGACTTCGAGCCGTTCCTCCCCCTTTTTGACCGCGCCCAGATCCGCGAGCGCGGCGACGAATTCCGACTCGGGCGGCGGGTCGGCGAAGACCTCCAGCAGAAAGCGCGTGACCGGGTTGTTCGCCGTCACCAGCACGCGGTATCCGCTGCGCGCGGCTTCCAGCGTAAGCTTCGGGGAGAATCCGAATGGGTCGAGCAGCCAGGCGGAGGGTTGGTCGAGGCGCGCGAGCCAGGCGGAGACGACTCCCTCCTCCAGCGCGGGCAGGAAGCGGGCGAGCGGTCCCGAATCTGCGGGTTTGAATCCTGGAATGTAAGGCTGATGGTCCATCTCATACCAGCGCTTTGCTGATGGCTTTACGCGGGGCGGCGTACAGGTCAATTTCGATGGCGGAAAGCAGGATTTGAATTCCAAGAATGACGGCAAGCGTCGGCAGGATGACCGTGCCGGTGGGCGCGGCAATACCCAGTTTGGCGTATTGGATCCATTTTGTGACGCCGAAGATGAGACCGAATAAAAGGAGCGGGACGCCGGTTGCAAAATAAATGGAGATCATCGAAAAATCGAAGATGAAATATTTGAGGACGATGCGCCTCAAAAGCGTGCGCGCGAGTTTGAACGGAAATTGGAACAAAACGCGGCGGATGGAAAGACTGGAAGTTTCGTTTCCGTAACGGGCGGGGATGGTCACGTCCATGACGAAGGCATCGAGCAGGTAGAGGTGTGAGAGCATGGACGTTTCAAAGAAATAGCCCTTGTCTATTTTCTCGAGGGGGATCTGCGCCAGCACATCGGCGCGGATGGCGAAATAGCCGTTGGTCGGGTCGAAGAGATTCCAGTAGCCGGTGGCGGCTTTGGTAAGGAAACTCAAACCGAGGTTGCCGATGCGGCGGATGACGGGCATCTGTTGCAGGGCGTGAAAATCGCGGAAGCGGTTGCCCTTTGCGTAATCGGCGCTGCCCTCGATGAGCGGCGTGATGAGCGCGGGGATGCGCGCCGGGTCCATCTGCCCGTCGCCGTCCACTTTGACGACGATCTGCGCGCCGAGTTCCAGCGCCTTGCGAAAGCCGGTGAGCATCGCGCCGCCCACGCCCTGGTTTTGCTCGTGCCGGATGAGGCGGATGCGTTTGTCCTTTTTGGCGGAGGCAGTTACGAGGTCCGCGGTAGAGTCGGGCGAAGCGTCATCCACCACGATGATGGCGCGGACATAGGACGGAATTCCGCGCAAAACGGCTTGGATGTCCCGCTCCACGCGGTAGGCTGGGATGACGACGGCGATTTTGAATCTCGAAAAACGCATGATCAAAATTGTAATCGAAAAGGTGATAGAATTCGTGCGAGGATAAAATAAATGGCTACCGGGGAACGGATACTCATCGTCGAAAACGACCCAACCATTGCGGATTTGATCGGCAGGCAAGCGCTCCAACCGCTTGGCTATCAGGTGACTGTGATGCGCGATGCCGCATCCGCGCTGAAACAGGCGCTTCAGACTCCCCCGGACCTGATTCTATCCAGTTTGAATTTCCCCGGTTTGAGCGGTAAAGACCTGCTGACGGCGCTGAATTCGAAAAATGTGAAGTCGCCCGTCCTCGTGATCGCCGAAAAGGGGCAGGAAATGGACGCGATCCAGGCGTTCCGTCTTGGCGCGATGGACGTGCTTTTCTGGCCCCTGCGCGATGCCGAAGTCGTTGCCATCGTGGAACGCGCCCTGCGTCAAACGCAGGAGGCGCGTGAAAGACAAAAACTGGACCGCCAATTGAAGGCGACGAACGAGCAATTACAAAAAAGGCTGAGAGACCTGACCACGATCCTTGCCACTGCAAAGGCGGTGGTTTCGGTCACCGACCAGCGGAAGTTGTTCGACCGCATCCTTGAAAGCGCCATCCAGGTGACCGAAGCGGACATGTGCTGGCTGATGTTGAAAGAGGAACGGAAGAACGTCTTTTACATGCGGGCGCACCGCAACCTGCCCGCTGCCTGGGCGGCAAAAATAAACCAGCCTGTGGATGACGGGATCAGCTCGCTGGTGGCGCTTTCTGGTGAAAGCCTGCTGATGAACGGCTCGCCGCTGCAAAAATTCAAACTGGCGGCGCTTGGCAAGGCGGCTGGGGTGATTCCCATCAAGATACAGGGAGAGGTGATCGGACTGTTCATCGTTGCGCGCAAAGAGGATCGCGGTTTTTCACACGAAGAACAGACCCTGCTCGAAGCGATGGCGGATTTCGCCTCCATTTCGCTGGTGAACGCAAGGTTGTTTCGCGCCCTGCAAGACACCGTCGAAAGCGCTCGCGCGGGCGAGAAACATCGTTACGCCGCGCTTGAATCCCTGCGCGAGGCGATACAAGGTGAAGTACAATCGGCAGGTTCCCGCCTTAACCTGCTTCTGACAGAGATGCCGGGAGCCTTGACTGAAGAACAGAGAAAGAACCTGGAAGCGGCACAAGCGACGTTGCGGCGACTTCTGTATTCCTCTGAGAAGACGGTCCCGCCCTCGAAATAAAAGAGTTTTATTTTGGAGAACATGGCAAAACAGGAAATGATCTTGCTGGCGATGGACCCATCGCCCACGCTGGATTTGATGCAGCGCGCCCTGTCGGCGGCGGGGTTTGAAGTCGCCATCGTCCATAACCGCCCGGCGCTGGATAAATCCGTGCAGGAGGCGATCCCGTCGTTGATGCTCATCGGTGATACGTTCGCAGGGCAGGACGGGCTGACCGTTTCGAGCGAGATGCTTGCGCGTTTTCCCACGCTCCCGATCATCCTTTATGCGAATCAGGACACAACCGGGCTTGCCAAATCCATATTGAAGAAGGGGTTGAGCGGCTATCTCTATCCGCCGCTCAAAATGGCGGACATTGTGGATGAAGTTCAACGGTGTCTTGTCCGCGCGCGGACGCTGGGGGATTGGCTGCGGCGCGAGGTCAAGCGCACAACGGCGTCGCTGGAGGAAAAAGCCCATATCTCCGAAACAGAACGGGTCAAGTTGGAGGCGATCATTGCGAACATCCAGGACGGCGTGATCGTCATGGATGAGGGTCAGAATATCCTGTTGATCAACCGGGCGGTGCGGGAGATATTCAATCTTGGCGAAGAAACGCCGCTGACGGGAAAGTCCCTGAAGGCGGTCATCACGAACGACGACTTGCATGCCTTGTTGGATCGTACCAATGAGGGCGTGTTGAAATATCACGAAATCAATTTCGACGACGGGCGGGTCTTCAATGCGCAATATACGCCCATTCCGAAGATCGGCAGCGCGGTAACCATGCAGGATATTTCCTATTTGAAGGAACTCGACCGCATGAAGAGCGATTTTATTCACACGGTTTCCCACGACCTGCGCTCCCCGTTGACATCCATTCTCGGTTACATGGAATTGATCGAACGCACCGGACCGTTGAACCAGAATCAACAGGAATTCATGCAGCGGCTTCAGGGAAGCGTCCAGCATATTACCAGTTTGGTCAACGACCTGCTCGACCTGGGGCGGTTGGAGGCGGGTTTCGATACGCGCCGCGAGACCGTGTATCTTGAAAACGTTCTCCGGTACTCGCTGGATATGTTCGATACGCAGATCAGGAAGAAGAAGATACAACTGGATGTGGAGATCGCCCCGGGCTTGCAGCCCGTGCGCGCAAATCCCATCCGCATCCGCCAAATGCTGGATAACCTCCTCGGCAATGCGATCAAATACACCCCGAACGAAGGGCGCATCCGCGTGCGCATCTCCATGGAGGAGGAGCAGGTTGTGCTTCGCGTGGAGGATACGGGTCCCGGAATTCCGCCCGACGAGCAGAATCGCATTTTCGAAAAATTCTATCGCGCCTCGAACCGCCCTGATGACGTGACCGGCTCCGGGCTCGGGCTGGCAATCGTCAAATCCATTGTGGATAGTCACCAGGGGCGGGTATGGGTGGAATCGACGCTGGAGCGCGGGTCCACGTTTGCCGTCCTTTTGCCGGCGGGGGAGTAGTTTTTCGATAATTCACCTAAGTTGTCACCTTCAAAGGGGTAATAGGAAATTCGCCTGTTTTGAACCGCCGAGGCGCAGAGGGCGCGGAGTTCTTCATGAATTTCTCTGCGACTCTGCGGTAAAAAAGTAGATAAGGTAGCAACTTAGTACCTTATCAATGAAATTCTTGTTTTTTGCCTGCACTGTGACGCAGGCACACGTGTGCAAGGTTTTTTCCACCACAGAGAACACGGAGATCACGGAGAAACCCTTTTTGAAATCTCTGTGCGCTCTGTGGTGAAATCTCTTTCGGCTTGTCCGAGTTAGGTTATTCCAATTAAAAATGCTGCCGCCGGGAAACCCAGCGGCAGCTTTCGCCAAAGGAGGAGACAGGGGTGAGCATTGGAGGTGTCTTCTTGCCGTCTCCTGATTCATGTTAATCCATGTTTCTCTTTTTCACCATGTCAAATGTCACAGATTGAAAGTGATAATATTCACAAACTGTCACAGGATATTCAAAAAGTCTTTTGTCTTGAGGTTATTCAAGGTTTAACACAGTTTGACGTATTTCCTGCCAAAATTGCAAATGTTCTCTTTTGATACCGCTTGCACGCTGATATTCAAATTCAAGCCATTTGGTGTATTCGTCAATAATATCCTGGGGATTGCTTATTAAGCGCATGTAATATTTCAACGATGGAATAACGCCATTGACAATAATCTGGCATGAGTGAATTTTCTTGTATTTTTCTATTTCCTGCATAACTGCTTCGTGGTCGTCAAAATTCGGCTCGCTCGTTGTCAAAATGTAATAGCGGTCAATATCTGTATTTCTGATTTTTCGATAAGCCACGCCAACCATATCGGCGGTGATTGGCTTGTTATGTTTAACTTCAACCGATTCAAAGCAGGAATTATCAGCATTGTTCACATCAATATCACCCAGAGATTTTGATCTTGAATCGGGGCTTGTATGTGCTTCCAAGGGCGCGAGGAACTTCCCAGAGTATCTTCTGGATTCATTTACGAGAACAATATACATAGAATACATCGCCAGGACAAACAACTTTCTGCTGGCAAATTTAGCACATGAGAGATATTGAGATATCGCCTTCGTCGCATCGTCAGGATAAACTTTATTGAAGTTAATCTGCATTGCTAAGTTTCCATTTACTATCTACTCTCACAACCTTCCCATTCTCTTGTAAATACTCTTGCGCCCTGCGGACATAGTGCTTCCACTTTTTCCCATAATGTTGCCCGTTAATTACCCGGTCAATAGAGTCGTCGCAAATGTCAGGATGAATCAATTGAACTTCTCTGTGTATCTGCCCCGTCGTGAGTCCGTCTTTATGTTTTTGAAGAACGAACAAGATGGTGTCGCAAAATAAAGCGTTGACAGTTTTCCCTTTACGTATTCTATTGGCAAGTAAAACATCTTGTAATTCCTCTTGAGATTGTTGGGCTTTCCTTTGCAACGATTTAGTTGCATTGTTGACTTCAATTCCTTTCTTATTTTGCGCGAGTTCGTCAATTTTATTTTCAACAATATCCAGAAACTCGCGAGAAACAACGCCGCCCAAATTCATATATGCATATATGTCGTCTAAAATTACCTGTACGGCGTTTCCTCCATTGATGACGACGCCATATTCATAATTTTTCCATAACCCTCCATTTGTAAGGTTTGCCGACGTTACCAATGCAGTGGATTTATCAGCGACAAACACTTTCGCGTGCAAATAAGGCAGGCTAACTATAGACGTGGTCTGAAATTCATCAAGCAATAAACGCAGCGCTGAAGTATCAAGGCTTTTTGATAGGACATTTTCTACTGAGACATTCGTTAACACCGATACTTTTGTTATAGATGGCGATTTTATTGCGATAAGCCAATCTATTGCCGCCTTTTTGATATATGGCGAAGCGATTATCAGGTCTGATTGACATTTGTCAATTAAACGCTGTAGATGAGGCTGTATTGGGGATGAGATTAGCTGGAAATTTTCCATGATAAGGTACTAAAGAAAGCCCCGCCCAACCCTCGATAAACAACTTCGAACTCGCGTCCGCCGGTGATGGAACAGGCAAAATAAACGTTCATTTGCGCGGCAGGCGGGAGAGAATGGACGAATCGCGTTTTCTCTGCGAAGGGTCGGCGGCTTTGCCGGAGCGCATGCTTTCCAACTCGGCGCTGAGCCGCATCCAGTCGTTGACCAAAATGACGAGGTGCGGGCTTTTATCCTTGAAGAATAACGGGGATAGAAAAAAACGCAGCGCAGTCCGCGACATGGGCAATGCGTTCAACTCGATGACAATGGCAGTCAGCCTTGCCAGCGGCTCGATGATCTCCGCCTGCGATTTCGAGACGCTCTTCGGAGGAAACAAACCGCCCATGGTGGAGGGCGAACTGCGCCGGATTCTCTTATAGGAAATATTCAAACGCAGGAAGGGCGTTGCCAGCCGCAGGTGATCGCTGAACGGTTGAACGTAGGCGCTTTTTCGAAACACAAGCAACAACAGCCCGAGGAAAACATTCAAGCCTCCCACGCTTGCAAGGGCGAGCCAGCGCCATTGTTCGAACCCCCACGAATACACCGCCCAAGCCAGCCCGAGCAGGGCAAACCCAAGCACAAGCACCGCGGGCCACCAGCGGTTGACCATGTGGGTATAAATGACCAGTGGATAACGACGTCCGCCTTTTGCCATGCCTATTGACTCCCCTTTGACTTGCGAACGCTTCCCTCCCGACCTTGAGCCTGTTCGCCGTTTAATTGAGCGATCAACTCCCCGATGGCTTGTTCAAGGTGCTCGCCCCGCAGGCTGAAGGTAATGTCGCCGCGCGTCTTTTCGATGATGCCGCGCGCCAGATCGGTCTGCCGGCGCAGACCGTTGGTGATGGCGTCGGGGTAATCCATGGTGACCATCACGGAGTAGATATCGTCCATGTAACCGAGCAGGCGTTCCGCCTCTGCGGAATATCCGTGACGGAGGATGTCCAACGTGCGGCGGCGCAGTTCGCCGACAACTTCCGCCAAACCGTTGAGATAGGTCGCGGGTTCAACGACCAGTTCTTCGGGAGTCTGAAGCGGTTCGCTGCGGATCAGGGCGCAGGTGACGTTCGCTTCCACGAATTCCTTGAGCGCGTCCTGCGTGTATCCCGCGTAGTAAAGGTCGGGATGCGATGCGAGCGAGTCGCGCAATGTATCCGCAAGTTGACGCGCCTCGCTGAGTTGGGCGTTCATCGTTTCGGCGTCGTCGCGATGCACGGCGCGGATCGCCAGCGAACAGGCGCGCGTGAGTTGACGCGCCTGGGCTAACGCATGGTCGCGGGCGGTTGTGCGGGCATCGAAACTTTTTCGAATCTGTTCGGCGATGTGTTCCAGTTTGCGCATGGCTATTCTTTGGGAGGTTCCGGGGGCGGCGGTCCTTGAAACGGGCGGAAGAGATTTTCAGCAAGCGTGCTGTTGGTGGGGACGTTGATCTCGCCGAATGCGGCTTCGTACCGCGCCAGGTTTTCCGTAAGCGCCCGTACCAGTAATTTTGCGCTGAGCGGCGTCATCACCACGCGCGCGCGGACTTTTGCGCGCGGTTCGCCGGGCAGGAGGTGCGCAAAGTCCATGACGATGTCGGAGGGAGAGTGCGCGATGCGGGCAAGGTTGGCGTAAACGATCTCGAGGTCTGCGGGGAGTTCGAGCGCCGGACCGACAGGCTTGGGGGGAGGCGTTTGGGGAGTGGTCATGGGGCTGCTTCGTTAGAAGGGAATATCGTCTTCGGGGGGGATCTCCGCCATGTCCGCGCCGCCGCCTGAAACGGGACCGCTTTCCGTTTCTCCGCGGGCGGAAAGGAAGCGCACGGTTTGGGCGGTGACTTCAAAGGAGGCTCCGGCGGTGCCATCCTGCTTGGTCCAGATGCGGGGTCCGCCTGTGGTTTTATCCGGCGTGAGGCGTCCTTCGATCAAGACCTTGGAACCTTTCTTGAGATATTGGTTGCAGACTTCGGCGGTCTTGCCCCAGGTGGAGATGCGGAACCAGATGGTCTCCTTGACCTGCTCGCCGCTTCCGGAAGTGTATTGGCGGTTGGTCGCAACAGAAAATGAAGTGACAGCCTGACCGGAAGGCGTGTAGCGCATTTCCGGGTCCCTGCCTACGTTGCCTACGATGATGAGGGTATGGTACATGGGGGAACTCCTTGTGTTTGAGGTACCCGTCGAAAAACGGCGGGGAAAGCGTGACGGTTTCCATTTTACACTACTCGCCTTTTGTAAGAAAGTAATTTCAGAAACTGTCTTTACACAATAAATCGTTCAACAGACCCGGAGGAGAAAAGCCATGACTGAAACCGCCCCAAAACGTTATCACCCCGCCCATGTCGTCATCCACTGGCTGATGGCATTGCTTGTGTTTATGATGCTTGCCACTGGCAAGTTCGTGCTGCCGGGCGTTGCGCCGGAAGACCCGCAAAAGGCTGGAATGCTTCAGACCCATGCCTACACTGGCGGCGCGATCACCCTGCTGCTGATTGCCCGCCTTGTTCTGCGCTTTACGACCAAACGCCCCGCGCCCGCCGACGCCGGGAACGCCTTCCTGAACTTTCTTGCCAGGGCTGTGCATTTTCTTTTGTATCTGCTGTTGATCGGCATGGCAGTGAGCGGACTTGGGTTGTTCCAATTGGCGAACCTGCCTGCCGTGTTCAGCGGCGCCGCGCCGTATCCTTCCAACTTCTTTGATTACCTGCCGCGCGGCGGTCATGGACTTTTCTCCTGGCTACTGCTGGCGCTGGTCTTACTGCACTTCGGAGCGGCAATGTTCCATCAATTCATCAAAAAGGACAACCTGCTGGGGCGCATGTGGTTTGGAAAGTAGGCTAAAATTACTTCCGAAGTTGTGAGACTTCGGAAGTTTTTTTTGGAGGCAAACATGACGGTAAAACATTCGAATGACGTGGAGGCGAAGAGCGTCGCGGCTGGAAAAGACACGACCATTCAGGTCCTGATCTCCTCACAGGAGGGACCGAACTTCGCCTTGCGGAAGTTTTCCATGCAGCCCGGCGGCGGGATGCCGCGCCACACCAACACGCTGGAGCATGAGCAATACGTCCTGCGCGGCGAAGCGACGATTACCATCGGTGACGAAACGCATCACGTCCAGACCGGGGACGTGGTCTTCATTCCCGAAGGTGTGATCCATTCGTATGTGAATACGGGAAACGATCCGTTCGAGTTCTTATGTATTGTCCCCAACAAGGAGGATACGATTACGATTGTGGACGAGGGTTGTTGAGGAGATGCTATAATATTTTTATCCTTTTAGTTTTGGAGTTTCCATGCCCGTTATCCTGCGTGTGAACGGCTGCAAATTTTTCTTCTATCAGGCGGACCTGGTCAATGAACCTCCTCACGTCCACATTGTGAAGGATGGAAACTAGGCAAAATTCTGGCTTGATCTCATCCGAATTGCCCGCGAGGGCAGATTTCGGAAAAACAACTTACGCGACATTGAACGAATCATTGAAGATAATTTGTTATTTCTTCTGAAAGTATGGAACGAGGAAAAGAGCAAACATGTTAACAGTTAAGGCGAAAATCCCCGCACATGCGGATTATGAACCTATCCTCCCGTTGGCAGTGCCTGACTTGAAGGAGGTAAAGGCGTTTGCAAATCATCTGCATTCGCTTGGCAAAAAATGGCAGGGCGAACTCTTCGGCTGGCAGGCGGAATATACGCCTGAAAGCCGCGAAAAGCCCATTGACTCTGCCATGACCTTCACCCCCGCCGATTTCTGGATTGGCGAAAGCGGGATTTGGTTCTTCTCGCTGATGTGGGAAGGCGGCAGGGACAAAGACCCGGTCGAATTTTTGGATGACCGGGGGATTGTGAAGTAGCATCAGACCTCGGAAGTTTTCACGAAGACTGCCGGGGTCTGATTGTTTTGGGAAGTTGTTATGAAGAAACTACTCCTGTTTGCATTGATTTTTTTGACAGCTTGTACGACCGCGCCCCCTCAGTTGACGGTCACCTTGCTCCCGCCGCCGACCGAGACCCCAATCCCCAAACCGACCTTCGAGCCTGACTTCAACCAAAAGCCCATCTTCTCCGGCGTTGACCCTCAGCAGTTTCTTGGTCAAACCGCCAGCGAGGGCAGGCAGATTACCCTGCCGCAGGACGTTTTCGCGTATTTAAGACAGCATCATCTGGCGCCGTTACAGGACAGCCAGGGTTTTGTTTCCCGGGTGAGCGGTGACGGCGTTTGCAGTGTGATGTTTCCCGATCATCTGGTCGATTCGGGGGCGGCGCTCAAGGCGGTTGACGTTGCCGGAGGGCAGGCGGTTTTTGCCGTCAACGGCACCGAGTCTGCCGGGCAATTCCGCTTCCAGGTGCCGGACGGCGTTTCCTGCGTGGCTTCGGTGGCGCAGGCGGGCAGCGGCTTTGCCGAAGGCACGGTTTTGGTCACTTTATTCCAGAATGACGGCAAGGCGGGCGCCGAGGTGTTAAACGAAGAACCGCTCAGGGTGATCGCCGACGAGCCGAATAAAATCACTTTTGTTTCCCTGGAAAACGGCTTCAAGCTGGTCACCACCGATACCGACGGCAATGTGATCGAAGAACAGACGGTGGATATTGACATCCCGGCGAGCGAGGCGGTACAGCAAGCCCAGGCGGATTTTGAAAAATACGGCTACTCAATTGACGGGCTGGATTTTGTCGAGGATGAAAACGGCGTGCGGGCAATTGACCCGGAAACGGGCGTGGAAGTCTTTGTCAACGGCGAGTTTGATCTTGAGTTTGCCGTACTCAACCTTGACCCGGACGACTTGGTAGCGACAAACTACAAACCAATAGATAAAAGCCGCGTGGGAGTACCAAACCTGCCATCCAAAGCAGCAAATTCTAACTATATTCATCCATTAATTGACAGGGTTAATTTAATAGTGCTTGAACGATATGATTATAATCCAAGAAAAATTCCTGGAGGTGTTATAGGAATGATGTTGAATCCGGATAAATTGGCGTATGGCGGTGTTTATAATATGGATATGTCTGATGTTGGAGGAGAATTATTGTTTTTCGAGAATAAAAATGGAGAAATTATGCTTATCCCGGTAAAACCTGGTTCTTTAGGGAAAGCTTCCACTTTTTGGGCAGGCAGGGATTAAAGTTTTTTGCATCGGTTGCGCGGGGTGGGAAATTGTGCTTGAATGAAAGCATGAAGCGCTGGCGGGTTTGGGTTTTGGCTTTATTGCTGGCAGTGATTGTTTCTCTTGGGATTTACCTGTATTTTTGGGGCGGGTTGAAGCAGTTTGCCCGGGCGATGTTTATCATGGCAAATACGGGTAGAGCGGCAAATCAATGGGATAATTTTTACGACACTCACCAGGAATATATTTACGGCGGGCTATTGGCGGGAACTTGGTTTGACCGCGTTTGGGTTTGGGGCAGTGGCGGGCTGAAGCCTTACAGGGTGGATGAATCCACGGTGTATTCGTGGTTTGACGGCTGTAACCCGGAAACATTAGCGCTTTTGAATTCCGGCAAAGCGGGGGCTGTCAAGCAGGCGCTTTTCACCGATAAAGCCGAGTGGCGGGAAAAAATTAAAGCCGGCGACTATGTCCGGGTGAAAGTTATCCAGCCGGGCATGGACGGTATTCCCGGCAATCTGCGCGAGGTATATGACTACAACTTTTGGTTGTTTTTAGAGGCGGGAATGGAGGAGCGATGCGCCAAATAATTTTAATCGGCGCCTGGCTGTTGCTGGCTCTTGGTTTTGCCTTGGGCAATGCCCAGCCCGCCAATGCCTGTGTTAATTGGTGCCCTGAAGCTAGGTGTGCCCTTGAATTACCTGATGGTTCATGCGCTTTATGGATACATGACTGTTGTGATAACGGCGCCGGTGGCGAGATTTGTCCCGCAGGATATTATGGCTGTAATCGGGGGGACGGTTGTTGCCCGATTGGGGAAGACAATCCACCCGCGCCGCCGCAGCGGGAGTGTTGGGATGGCAATGTCAACTGCCCGGCGGGGTATTGGCCTGATCCGCGGCAGGTGTAAAGACGTATAAGGACGCAAGTTGTATGATCTGTGTCGGGCAACTGATTTGCAGTTTACAATGGGCTTTTCATCGGAATCCCCGCCTTGCGCGGATATTTCGGCGGCGTGGCGGCGATTTTATCCACCAACACGAGGTAGCGGTCGTCGGCGACGCCGGGCAAATGGACGGGGATCAATTGTTTCAATTTCCCGCCCAATAATTTCATCGCTTTTTCAGCGGACTGCGCTTCGGCGGGTCCGCTTTCGCCTTTCTGGGCGAGCATCGTCCCGCCCACTTTGACCAGCGGCAGCAGGTATTCGCTCAGAATGTTCAAATTGGCGACCGCGCGCGCCACGGCATAATCGTAGGTCTCGCGGTGCTCGGGGTCTTGTCCCAGCGTTTCGGCGCGGGTTTGGATGACTTCCACATCCTCCAAGCCGAGTTTGCTGATGACGTGCTGGCAGAACATGGCTTTCTTGCCCACCGATTCCACCAGCGTCACGCGCATGGTCGGATAAATGATCTTCAAGGGAATGCCCGGGAACCCCGCGCCAGTTCCAACGTCCACGAGGCGAAGCGGGGGAGTCCCTTTCCATGCCAGCACGCAGGAATACGAATCCAGAAAATGCTTGGTGCGGATCGATTCCACATCCCGAATGGCGGTGAGATTGAACTTCTGATTCCACTCCACCAGCTCTTTTTCGTAGTTGATGAGCGCCATCACCTGCCGCGCCGTGAGATGGACGTTGAAGAGTTCGCGCGCTTCGTTGATCAAGGCATCCATTGGCTGATTATAAAACAAATGGGATGACAATACTGCCATCCCGTTTGTTATTTGCTATTCACTTGCTTACTTTTTGTTCTTTTTCTCTTCCTCGACCTTCGGCTCGGCTTTCTTTTTGTTCCCGCGCAGTTTGCGGAAGACCCAGCGTCCGCCGATGAAGATCAGGTAGAGCGGAATGCCGACGGTGATCCACACAGGCAGGGTGTAGATGACGAAGCGGATGAGGAAGTCCACGAAATCCTGATAGAAGTAGATCAAGTCCTGAATGGCGTCTCGCGCAACGCCCTGCGGCTCCCATTTGCCGATTTGGATCGGCTGGATGGTTTCCTCGGCGACGATGCGAATGCGAATGGCGGAAAGCGCGGCGGCGTCCTCGTAATATTCCATCTGCCCTTTGACGATCTCGATCTGCTCGCGGTAATACACCAACTGGTTGAAGACGTTGACCACGTCCTCGGTTTCGGTGGCGTTTTGCATGATCTCGTTCAACTGCGCTTCGGCGGCTTCGAGATTTTTCAGGCGGGACTTCAAATCCACATATTCGGCGGTCACATCCTGACCGGAGCGCGACTCATTCTGGACCTCGACCACGTCCTTCTTGATCAGGTCCAATGCCTGCTCGAGCTTTTCAGACGGCACGCGGATGGTCACAGTCGCTTCGGGGACGGGGGTGTATTCCCGCGTGTAGCCCTGATACAGATTCGACTCGACGACGAATCCGCCCATCTGCCGCGCCATTTCCTGGATGTTCTCCATGCGTCCTTCCACGTCCGAGACGACGATGGATATATCCGCGTTTTGGATGACCAGCCGCTCGACGCTGGAGGCGTTCGCATCGTTTCCGCTGCCGCCCGCCCTTTCCCCGGAAGCGGGCGCCGGGGCTTCTTCCGCATAGGATTCTTCATAACCCATGTCCATCATCGTGGGCAGGGCTTGCGGAGCCATGTCATCGTAATATGGTTCGGACGCGCTTTGACCGCGCGACAAGGTCCCACACGCGGAAAGGACCAGCGCGGCGGCAATGACAAAACCTTTGAAAAAAATACGTTTCATGTTCTCTTCTCCTTCTTATCCTTGGTGATTTCTCACCCAAAGGACGCGCGTTGTGAAGAAATAGTTCCTACCAGCCTTCGCCAATTCTCACAGCATGTTTTTCGGGCAGTCCCGCCGCGCGGACGCGCTCCTGCACCTCGGCGATGTTGTACGCCACCCGCTTCGGCATCCATGTGCGGGCTTCGGTATCGTAGATGGCGTAGGCGGCGCGCGGGTCGCGGTCTCGGGGCTGTCCCACGCTTCCGGGGTTCAGGATCAGTTTCGAGCGGAGTTGAAGCGTTGTGTCCGGTTTGGTTTGCTCGAGTGTCACGCGGTCGCTTCCATCT
The DNA here is from genome assembly GCA_020060625.1 of Anaerolineales bacterium. GTDB lineage: Bacteria > Chloroflexota > Anaerolineae > Anaerolineales > Villigracilaceae > Villigracilis. Next base: position 77,521 of record JAGUZU010000087.1, read on the forward strand.
TCTTTGACAAAAATGCTCTGGATGTGCGAATGCCCCACAAAGCACCAGGGCGTGTCGAAGTGGTCGAAATTCAACCGCGCCGAAAGCGAATTCAAAATATATTCCCACAACGGATCGCGCGGGCTTCCGTGCGCGATGGTCGCTTCGCCGCGCACCTTTGTTTTGGATGGAAGCGAACGCATGAAATCCATGTTGCTGGCGGTCAGCACTTTTTCGTGATACATCAACGAACGCCGCGCGTCGCCGTTGAACGTCTCCAGCGGCATCCTGCCGATTGCGGCGACATCATGGTTGCCCATCAGGCAGGTGAGGTTTTTAATTTCCCGAATTTCTTCCACAACAGCATTCGGGTCGGGTCCATAACCGACCAGGTCGCCCAGACACCAGGTTTCATCCACTTCGCCAGCATCCTTCAAGACCGCTTCGAGCGCGGTGTAGTTTGCATGAATATCCGACATGACCAGAATGCGCATATTACTCCAACAGCCTTGCAACGTGTTCGATGATTTTTTCAGCCGCATCAGTCTTGCTCATCAACGGCAGTGATTCCTTCGCTCCACCCGCAAACAACAGCGTGATGCGATTGGTCTCCGCGCCAAACCCGGCATCCTTCGCGGAGATGTCGTTCGCGGCGATGAGATCCAAACCTTTGGATTGCAACTTTTCAAGCGCGTTTTCGAGCAGGTTTCGACTCTCCGCCGCAAACCCCGCCAAGACTTTGAAACGCCTCTTTCCTGACTTTGAGCCTGATACCGTTTTCAAAATATCAGGCGCCGCCTCAAGTTGAATCTGCGGAATCCCGTCCCGCTTCTTCATCTTCTCTTTGGCAGCCTGCTTCGGGCGGAAATCCGCCGCCGCCGCCGCCATGATAAGCGCATCGCCGGATTCGTTCAGCAGCGCGTCGAGCATCTCCTGCGCGCTCGTCACATGGACGACTCTCGCTCCGACAGGCGGGATCAACGCAGTCGGCGCGGTGACGAGGCATACCTCCGCCCCGGCATCGATGGCGGCTTGCGCGAGGGCGTAGCCCTGCTTTCCGCTTGAATGGTTGGCGATCACGCGGACGGGGTCGAGCGCTTCCTGCGTCCCTCCGGCGGTGACGACGATCTTTTTGCCCGCGAGTTTTCCGCTCCTCCCAAGCGCCATGCGGATGTGACCGAGAATTTCCGCTGGTTCGATCATGCGTCCCACGCCGGAAATGCCAGAAGCGAGGCGCCCGGTTGCGGGTCCAGCGACCAGCACAGAGCGGGATTGAAGCGTCTTAAGATTTTCCCGCGTGGCGGGGTGGTCGAACATCCCGCCGTCCATCGCGGGCGCGATCAGAATCGGACAATCCGCCGCCAATGCTGTGACTGTGAGCAGGTTATCCGCGATGCCGTGCGCGAGTTTTGCCATCGTATCGGCGGTGCAGGGCGCAATGACAAGCATGTCCGCGGTCTTGCCGAAGTTGACGTGAAGGATGTGGGCTTCGTTTCCCCACAGGTCCTGGTCGGTGTAGGCGCGGCGACCTGTGACCGATTGAAAGGTGAGCGGCGAAACGAATTTTTCTCCCGCGCTTGTCAATATCACATCCACCTGCGCGCCCGCCTGCGCCAGCCTGGAAGCGAGGTCCGCCGCCTTGTAAGCCGCAATGGACCCCGTGACGCCAAGAAGGATGTGTTTCTCCGCAAGGATGGACATACGAAGATTATACTGCCAACCTTAATGGAGAAACGGAATGATTTCAGTTTCCCCCTTGACTCAAATGCCCTTGCGGGCATAGAATAGCGCCCAACATGCTTAAGTCCGCCCGCTGGTTTGCCTACTTTTATTTTTACGGTTTCCGAAATTCGGCTGCCGTTGGTGGCGCTTAAGTAAACAGAAAGTAAACCTGTTCACGTAAAGAGCGAGACCACAACGGTCTCGCTCTTTTTTGTTACTTACCCTCACCCCCATCCCCTTTCCCTTAGGGAGAGGGGTGCCGAAGGCGGGGTGAGGGCAATTCAAGGAGAAATGTATGCCAATCCGTGGAATTCGCGGCGCGACCACCGTCCCCGCAGACGAGCCGGACTTGATCCTGCAAGCCACGCGCGAACTGCTGGAAGCGATCCTCGCCGAGAACGACGACATGCGCCCCGAAGACATCGCCAGCGCGGTCTTCACCGTCACCGACGATCTCGCCTCCACCTTCCCCGCGCAGGCGGCGAGACAAATGGGCTGGGGACTCGTCCCGATGCTTTGCGCGCGCGAAATCCCCGTGCCAAACAGCCTGCCGCGAGTCGTCCGCGTGCTGGTACATTGGAACACCGACATGCCGCAGAGTGAGATCGCCCACGTCTATTTGAGGGATGCGGTGAAACTCAGACCCGATCTGGTTTCAGCCCAGTAATTGAACAGGCATGGCAAAGTCGTTATTATTCTATATATCAGGAGCCTCTCATGATCATCGTAATGAAACCCAATTACACTCCGCAGCAACTGGAGGGAGTCATCACCGCCGTCAAATCGCACGGACTGACTCCGCACATCACCTACGGCGTGGAGACCGCCATCATCGCCGCCGTCGGTGAGTTCCATGTCGCGTCGTTGGACCAGTTTGAAGTCCTGGAAGGAGTCGAAAGCGTGAAACGAATTTCCCAGCCGTTCAAACTTGGCTCGCGTCAGGCGCATCCCGAAAATTCCGTCTTCCCCATCGACGGCTTCACGGTTGGCGGGAACGACATCGCCATCATCGCGGGACCCTGCTCGGTCGAGTCGAGAAGCCAGATCCTTGAAACAGCCCGCGCCGTGAGAGAGGCGGGCGCGAATGCCCTGCGCGGCGGTGTCTTCAAACCGCGCACGTCGCCGTATTCGTTTCAGGGACTTGGCGAAGAAGGTCTCGAATACCTTGCCGAAGCGCGCGAGCAGACGGGCATGCCCATCGTCGTCGAAATCATGTCGCAGACTCAGCTCGATGTGATGTTGAAATATGTGGACGTCTTTCAAGTCGGCGCGCGCAACATGCAAAACTTCAACCTCCTGCGCGCGCTGGGTGAAACGCGCAAAACCGTCTTGCTCAAACGCGGGCTTTCGGCAACCATCGAAGAACTGCTCATGTCCGCCGAGTATCTTCTGGCGGGCGGCAACAAGCAGGTCATTTTGTGCGAGCGCGGCATCCGCACGTTTGAAACTTCCACGCGCAACACCACCGACATCAACGCAATTCCCGTTTTGAAAAATCTCACGCATCTGCCCGTCATTCTCGATCCGTCGCATTCGACGGGTCACGCAAATTACGTCGCCGCGGTTGCGCGCGCCGCCGTTGCCGCAGGCGCCGACGGTCTGATCGTCGAAGTGCATCCCGATCCCGCGCGCGCCGTTTCCGACGGCAAGCAATCGCTCAAGCCCGAAGCCTTTGCGGAAATGGTTCAGCAGGTTGAAGCCATTGCCGGAATCATGGGGCGCCGCATCGCGCCCATCAAAAAACTTGTTGCCGCTGGATGGTAATCATGGAGGATGGCTTTTCCCTGAAAGATGCAACGGTTGGAATCATTGGATTGGGGCTGATGGGCGGCTCGCTGGCAATGAGTCTCACAGGAAAGTGCGCCCGCCTGGTCGGCTTCGACTCGCATCAACCCACGCTCGAACTTGCTCATTCCAAAAATATCATTGACCACGCCCAGCCTTTATCCCCCTCTCCCTTTGGGAGAGGGGCTAGGGGTGAGGGAGTCGTTGACCTCCTCATTCTCGCCACACCTGTTCCATCCATCTTGAACTTTCTCGAACAACTGCCAGCCATCATCTCCCATCCCTGCGTCGTCATGGACGTTGGCTCGACCAAGCGTGATATTTTGCAAGCCATGTCTGCCCTGCCCGAAAACTTCGACCCTATTGGCGGACATCCCATTTGTGGAAAGGAAAATCTGGGTCTCGAAAACGCGGATGCGGACTTATATCAGAACGCCCCATTCATCATCGCTCCCCTCGAACGCACCGCACAACGCGCCAAACTCGCTGCAAGCCAGATCATCTCTGCCATCGGCGCAACTCTCATCGAAATGACCGCCGAAGAGCATGACCGCGTCTTTGCAGCCACAAGTCACGTGCCGTTTTTGCTTTCCTCTGCGCTTGTTCATTCCACTCCGCGCGAATTTGCTTCCTTCATCGGACCAGGTTTTCACTCCACCTCACGCCTCGCAGGGACACCCTCCCACATGATGATGGGAATTCTCAGGTCAAATCGGGATAATGTTTTGAGTGCAATCCGTTCCTTCCGTAATTCGCTGGAAGAAATCGAATCCGCCTTGCAAAATGAGAACTACGTTGAACTTGAAAACATCTTGAACCAATCCAGGAAATCCCACCTTACCCTGACCGCCGACCATTGAACGCCTTCTACCTTCTGCCTACTACTTACTGATAACTTCTTTCCGCTTTCATGACCTCGCCTTCCCTCCACATCCAGCCAATAAACCACCCCCTCGACGCCACTGTCCGCGTGCCTGGTTCCAAGTCATTGACCAACCGCGCCTTGCTAATATCCGCATTGGCAAATGGAACTACTCGCATCACCAATGCCCTGTTCTCCGATGACTCGCGCTACTTTGCGAACGCGTTGAAAACTCTCGGCTTTGACGTTCAACTCGATGAAGCCAATCACGAAATGACCGTCACAGGCTTGGGCGGACAAATCCCTGCAAAGAAAGCCGAACTCTTCGTCGGCAATGCGGGAACGGCAGCAAGATTTCTCTCCGCCTTCCTCACCCTCGGACACGGCGAATACATCCTCGACGGCGATGCAAGAATGCGCGAACGTCCCATCGGGGATTTGGTGAAAGCATTGAGGCAGTTGGGTTGTGACATCCAGCCATTGCAGAAGGCAGAAGGCGGAAGGCAGATTTGCCCGCCTGTAAAAATCTCCGCATCAGGTTTGATGGGTGGAAAAGCCCAAATCGCAGGCGATATATCGAGTCAGTTTTTATCCGCCTTGCTGATGGTTGCTCCGTACGCTCAATCTCCCATTGAGATCGAACTCGCCACCGACCTCAATTCCAAGCCCTACGTGGATATGACCCTTGCGATCATGAAAGACTTCGGGGCAAATGTCGAGCGTCACGGCTACAAGCGATTCGTCATTTCGCCCACTTCCTACTTTCCACTTTCCAGCGCGAAGCCTCCCTGTGGGACTTTCCACATAGAGTCCGACGTCTCCGCAGCCTCCTACTTTTTCGCCGCCCCTGCCATCTGCGGCGGGACCGTCAAAGTCGAAAACATCTCACGCAACACAAAACAAGGCGATATCGCCTTCCTCGATGTCCTGCAACAAATGGGTTGTATCGTATCTGAAATGGAAAACTCGTTACTCGTAACTTGTAACTCGCAACCCAAAGGTTTGGATGTGGACATGCGCGACATCCCCGACACTGCCCAAACCCTCGCCGCCATCGCCCCGTTTGCTGATTCACCGACCCGAATCCGCGGCATCGCCTCCGCCCGCGTCAAAGAGACCGACCGCATCCACGCAACCTGCATGGAACTGACGCGGCTGGGCGTCCGCGTGGAAGAGGCTGCGGATGGAATGACCATCCATCCCGTAGAAAAGATGCGTCCCGCCGTCGTCCAAACCTACAACGACCACCGCATGGCGATGTCCTTTGCTTTGATCGGTCTGCGCTTCGATGGTGTGACGATTGAAAATCCAGCGTGTGTTTCCAAAACCTTCCCCGATTTTTTTGAAGTGCTAGACTCCCTCTCCCCTCGGGAAAGGGCAGGGGTGAGGGCGAAATCATGACCTTTCACCTGGGTCTCATCGGCTACCCTCTCAGCCATTCCCTCTCGCCCAAAATCCACGCCGCCGCGCTCAAAGCGTGTGGACTTGAAGGCAACTATTCCCTATTCCCTATTCTCCTCGACGACAAGCAAGGACTGAAAAACCTCCTTGCTCGCGTCCGCAATGGCGAACTTCACGGACTCAACGTCACTATTCCTCACAAACAAAGCGTCATCGAATTTCTCGATGAACTCACGCCAACAGCGAATGCCATTGGCGCAGTGAATACGGTCTCTCTTCGAGATAAAAAATTGATCGGCGATAATACCGATACGCAGGGTTTTCTAGCGGATTTGAAAAAGGAAATAGGAAATAGGGAAGGGGGAATGGGGAAATCTGCAATTGTCTTGGGAGCGGGCGGTTCGGCGCGCGCGGTTGTGTACGCGTTGCTGCATGATGGCTGGGAAGTCTCCCTCGCCTCCCGCCGATTAGAACGGGCTCAAGCATTAGCGGCTCAATTCAAGACAGCCCATGTCATTGAATTTAACCTTCAAACCTTCCAACTTTCGAACTTTCAACTCATAGTCAACACGACCCCCATCGGTATGACCCCAAACATTGACCAATCGCCCCTGCCCGAAAATCTGTCATTGCCTTCAAATGCTTTTGTTTACGATTTGGTCTACAATCCAAGGGAAACCAAACTCGTCAAATCCGCCCGCGCGCAGGGGCTGTCTGCCGCCACAGGTCTCGGTATGCTCATCGAACAAGCCGCATTGTCTTTTGAGATTTGGACAGGTTACAACCCGCCGCGTGATGTTCTTTATCACTCTGTCGAATCATAGCGCGGCAAGCCGCAGCCAAAGTAAGTCGGATTGGCAATCCGACCTACGCGCAAAATCTTCGCGGTAGGCGTAGTTTTTACAGAGCAATAC
>JAGUZU010000134.1 GCA_020060625.1 Anaerolineales bacterium
ACTCCATGAGAGCCTCCTGTTTGGGTATTGGTCTCGCAACTTCTATCTTAACAGGTCGGCTCTTTTTCTCCCAGTTCTAACAACTTTTTAGCGCACCCCGATTGCCCTATTTCTTTGACGGGCTCGAAATCCTACGCTATACTTGATTTGTAGATTGCCTCACAAACATCAAAAGGAGAATTCCTATGGCTGATTTCAAACTTACGTATGCGACCATGTTCAACCCGCCCGACGAACTGCACGCCGGTTTCGACAAGGCGGTGGAGACGCTCAAGAAAAACATGGGCAAGGAATACGGCATGTTGATCGACGGCAAGGAAGTGAAAGCCGATGAGAAATTCGACGATCACTCGCCTGTAAACACCGATTGGGCGCTGGCGAAGATGCAAAAAGGCGGCGCCAAACACGCGCAGGAGGCAATGGCGGCGGCTCGCAAGGCTTTTCCCGGCTGGAGCCGCACTCCCTGGCAGAAGCGCGTGGAACTTCTTCGCAAAGCCGCTTCGTTGATCGAAGAGCGCATTTTTGAGCTGGGCGCGGCAATGGCATTGGAGGTCGGAAAGAACCGCATGGAGTCTTTGGGCGACGTGCAGGAGACAGCCGACCTTATTTATTACTCGTGCTACCAGATGGAAAAGAACGACGGCTATATCGTCGAGATGGGCAAAGATCCGCTCGTGGGCTATGAGGCGCGAAATGTTTCGGTGCTGCGTCCGTATGGTGTGTGGCTGGTGGTTTCTCCGTTCAATTTTCCGCACGCATTGACCGGCGGACCATCCGGCGCGGCGCTCGTTACGGGCAATACGCTCGTCATCAAACCTGCCACCGATACGGCGTGGATCGTCCGTTTGCTGGTGGATTGCTTCCGCGATGCGGGCATTCCAGACGGTGTGGTGAACTTCGTCACGGGTCCCGGCTCCACGCTTGGGCAGGCGCTGGTGGACAGCCCCGAAGTGGACGGTGTGACCTTCACGGGTTCCTTCGACGTGGGCATGAAGATGTACCAGGATTTTTCCAAAGGCAGGTATGTGCGCCCGGTCATTTTGGAACTTGGCGGAAAGAATCCCGCCATCGTTTCCAGGAACGCGGATTTGGAACGCGCCACCATCGGGATCGTCCGCTCGGCGTTTGGTTTGCAGGGACAAAAATGCTCCGCCGCTTCGCGCGTCCTCGTAGAGGAATCCGTTTATGATGAGCTGGTCAGCCGCCTGAAAGAAGCCGCTGAAAAGCTTGCCGTCGGCGACCCGACGGAGAAAGCCACGTACAACGGTCCCGTCATCAACAAATCATCCTACAACGATTTCAAGAACTTCTGCGAAGAGATCAGCCAGGGCGGCGGCAAGTTCCTGACCGGCGGAAACGTGAAGACAGGCGGCATGTACGACAAAGGCTATTACTGCGAGAACACCCTTGTCACCGACCTGCCCTACTCGCACCGCCTGTGGAAACATGAGATGTTCCTGCCCATCGCCACCATCGGCAAGGTGAAGAATCTCGACGAAGCCATGAAAATTGCAAACGATGTGAACTACGGTCTTACCGCGGGTTTCTACGGTTCGCTCGAAGAAACCGACTGGTTTTTCGACAAGATCGAGGCAGGCGTGACCTATGCCAACCGTCCGCAAGGCGCGACGACGGGCGCGTGGCCCGGCTTCCAGCCGTTTGGCGGATGGAAAGGCTCCGGCTCCAGCGGCAAGAATGCCGGCGGTCACTATTATCTGCCGTTGTACATGCACGAACAGATTCGCACACTCATCAAGTAAGCCTTTAAAGTCAGTTTTGCCCCTTTCTCCGGCGAGGAAGGGGCTTTTCTCTTGGAAACAATCACAATGCCTTGGAATCCGGAACAATATCATAAATTTCAAGCGGAACGGTCTGCGCCGTTTTTCGACCTATTAAACCTTGTAAAAATTCGCCCCAATCTCAAAGTCATAGACCTCGGATGCGGGACGGGCGAGCTCACCCGCCGCCTCGTTGATTCGCTTCCAAATTGTGAAGCGGTTGGACTTGATCAATCCGAGGAAATGTTGAGGAAGGCGTCCGCGCATGCGGGCGAAAATCTACGATTCGAGCGGGGAGACCAGACACAGATCGAGGGCGCATGGGACCTGATCTTCAGCAACGCGGCGTTACAGTGGTCGGAGGATCATCGCAAACTCATTCCAAGCCTATTTGGCAGGCTCAATGAAAAAGGTCAACTCGCAGTGCAGGTTCCATCGAACCACAATCACATTTCGCAAAGGATCCTCCGCGAAACCGCCGGGGAGGAGCCGTTTTATTCGGCGTTAAACGGTTTCAACCGCCAACCTCCCGTCCTGCCGATTGACGAATATGCGGAAATCCTGTTCCACTGCGGCGCGGAGGAAATTACGGTCTTTGAAAAAATCTACCCGCACGTGCTTGAAAATTCGGAAGCCGTACTCGAATGGATCAAAGGCACGGCGCTCGTCCCATATTTGGAAAGACTCGATTCAGAGAAGGATGCCTTCTTAAATGTCATTCGCAAAAAATTGTCGTCAGCCCTGCCGGGCAGCCCGATTCTGTATCCGTTTCGGCGCACGTTCATTTCCGCGGTCAAACCGCGCGGTTGACCCTTTGGTAAAATACGGTCATGGAGAATAACGATCCCCTGATCGTTCGCGTGGGAACCTTCTTTATGGTCATGGGCGGAGGCGCCTTCATCCTGTTTGTCGTCTCCGACCTTGCCAATCAAGTTGACTTTGACTTTCTATTCATTGCCATGCTGCTGCTCGGCATCGGCTGGACATTCCGCAGAAAGAAATCCAAGCCTCCGCCTGCCGGAAGGTTTTCAGGATTACGGAACATGATGAGCGGCGGGAAAGGCAAAAAAGGACAGGGCGCGAAAACGCCGCAAGTAAAAAACGAGGAAGCGGAAGAGGAATATGAAGAATAAATCATCCAAGGTCATTTCGCTAAAGCGGGCAATTGCGGATTTCGTAAACGACGGGGACGTAATCTACGCCGCAGGCTTTACCCATCTCATCCCATTTGCCGCCGGGCATGAGATCATCCGTCAGGGCAAGAAGAATCTCACGCTCGCTCGCGCCACACCCGACCTGATCTATGACCAGATGGCGGCGGCTGGCTGCGCAAAGAAGGTCATCTTCTCGTACATGGGCAACCCCGGGGTTGGGTCGCTTCGTATCGTCCGCGGGGCAATCGAGCGCGGCGAATTGGAATGGGAGGAATATTCCCACTTCGGAATGATTACCCGCCTGCAGGCGGGCGCGTCCGGTTTGCCCTTTCTGCCGATGAAGCAAACTGGCGCGGAAGATTTGGAAAAAGTCAATCCGCAAATCAAGCGCATACCTGACCCCTATGGCGGCAAGGACGTCATTGTCGTCTCGGCGTTGAATCCTGACGTTGCCATCGTCCACGTTCAACGCGCCGATAAAAACGGCAACGCGCATCTTTGGGGCATCATCGGCGAACAAAAGGAAGCCGCCTTTGCCGCGAAAAAGGTCATCCTCACAGCAGAGGAAATTGTGGACGAATCAGTCATCAGGTCCGACCCGAACCGCACGATAATCCCCGGCATTGTCGTCAGCGCGGTATGTCACGTTCCGTTTGCGAGTCATCCATCCTATTCGCAGGGATACTACGACCGCGACAACGAATTCTATCTCGCGTGGGACAAGATCAGCGAGTCAAAGGAAAGCGCGCAAAAGTATCTCGACGAATGGGTGTTTGGCGTAAAAGATCGCAACGCCTATTGGGAAAAGCTCGGCGCAAAAACGCAAAAGCGGTTGAAAGTGAAGGCGCGATACAGCGAGAAGATCAATTACGGAAATTATTGATCCATGAACATTCCGCATTTCGATTTCGGCGGCGAGGACAAGCCGCTTCACTTCCTGCATGCCAACGGTTATCCGCCCGAATGCTACAAACCGCTCTTTGAACTTTTACAAAAACAGTACCGCCTCTTCGGGATGAAACTCCGCCCGCTTTGGGATGATGCAAAGATGAACGACCTGCGGGATTGGCATCCATTATCCGACGACTTGCTTCGCTTCCTTTCCGACTACGAGGTTGGTCCTGCAATCGGAGTTGGTCATTCCATCGGAGGGATCATCACCCTGCGCGCGGCAATGCGCGATCCGAAGAAATTCCGCGCTGTCATCTTGCTCGATCCCGTGCTTTTCGTGCCGTCGTTTTTGACGTTGTGGAACTTTGTCCGCGCCATCGGGTTGGGACATAAACTCCACCCGAAGATCGAAGGCGCGTTGAAGCGCAGGCGCGCTTTCGACGACCTGGACACTGTCTTTCGCGGATACCGCGCGCGCGAGGTTTTCAAATATTTCAGCGACGAAAGCCTGAAGGCATACATCGCGGGCATTACCAAAGCAAAATCGAATGGCACATACGAACTCGCGTACACGCCTGAATGGGAAAGCCACATCTACCTGACGGGCTTGCGCGACTTCGATCTCTGGCGCGGACTCTCAAACTTCGCAGTTCCAACCCTCATCATCCGCGGCGCAGAGACGGACACATTTTTAGAAAAAGCCGAACGGCTGGTAAAGAAGAAAAATCCGAAGCTGCAAGTCGTTACCATGCAAAATGCCACCCACCTCCTGCCGCTCGAACATCCACGGGAAGTGGCGGAATTAATAAATGACTTTGTTAGACCCGACAGGTCTTAGCTGGACTTTATCCATTTGAACATTAACAGAAAGCAGGGTAAGCTAAGGCAAACACTCCACCAAGAGGTCGCCGATGCCAACCCTGCACGCA
>JAGUZU010000128.1 GCA_020060625.1 Anaerolineales bacterium
GCGCGGCAAGCCGCAGCCAAAGTAAGTCGGATTGGCAATCCGACCTACGCGCAAAATCTTCGCGGTAGGCGTAGTTTTTACAGAGCAATACTATAACTCGTAACTCGCAACTCGTAACTCGTCACCAATTCCCAATTACCAATCTCCCAACCTACCCCTTCACCGCCCTCACGATCGCCGCAATGTGTTCCGGCGTATTCCCACAGCATCCGCCGACGACCTTTGCGCCCAATTCTACATATTTCTTGGAATAATTCGCCATGTCTTCGGGACCCATGTCATACACGCCTTGCTCGGTCTCCAAATCCATGTGCGGGACGCCCGCATTCGGTTTCACCCACAGCGGGAAGTTCGGCGTGGTGGCGGCATATTCCTTGACCACCGCTTCCATATTATCGAGCGTCGTTCCGCAGTTCGCACCGATCATGGTTGCGCCCATCTCGGTGTAGCGTTTGATGACATCCTTCGGCTTGACGCCCATCATCGAGCGCGTGCCTCTATCGTAACTGAACGAAACAACGATGGGCAAATCCGTCACGGAGCGCGCGCCTTCGAACGCGGCAGTTGCCTCCTCAAATGCGAACATGGTTTCGATGACCAGCAAGTCCACGCCGCCTTCGGCGAGCGCTTTGGCTTGCTCGGCAAAGGTGGCTTTCACATCGTCAAACTCCAGCGGACCATACGGCTTGATGATCGCGCCGACGGGTCCCATCGAGCCAGCAACGAGACCATTATTCAACGAAGCGGCTTTGCGGGCAATCTCCGCCGCGCGCATGTTGACTTCGGGCGTGCGATCCTGATATTTTGAATCTTTCATGCGCATGCGAGTCCCGCCGAAGGTACAGGTCAGAATGATGTCCGAACCAGCTTGGGCGAAGGAAGAAGCGAGCTTCAGAATCGTATCCGGATCGTCGATGATGAGGTCTTCCGGCGGCTTGCCGGGTTTGAGTCCCATCTTCTGCAAATTCGAACCTGTTGCCCCATCCGCAACGAGAATTTCCCCGCCGTTCAATCGTTCTAGAAACTTATTCATTGTTCTCCTTAGAACCCCTCTCCCAATGGGAGAGGGGTAGGGGTGAGGGTGATTCATTTCATGAAATTCTTCGCCATCGGGTCCGCTTTGCGATTGGGAATCAAATGCGCGATGTGCGGAAACGGCTCGCTCATGTGCGGGAAACTCGTCGCCAGCATGAACTGGTTTTGGAACTCAGGGTCGGTGGGCAGTTCAAAACGCTCCACCTTGCGCGTGACTGTATCGATCTCATTGCGCTTCTCGATGTTCAAGAGTGCAATCCGCGCGCCGTCGCCCGCCGCATTACCAACCGCATACACCTTATCCAACTCGCAATCGGGGATCAGCCCAATCAGCATGGCTTTTTCCTTGTCAATATAACTGCCAAAACCGCCGGCAAGGATGATTTTATCAGGGCTTTGCAAATTGCTGCGCTTCAATAACGTGCGCGCCGCAGTGAAGAGCGCCGCCTTCGCCAGTTGAATTTGGCGCACATCTTGTTGGGTAATGGGGATGTCCCGCCCGATGGAAGTTTCCTCCTTCCAGGCGATGACATACTCCCAACCCGACTCTCCCTCCCGAACACGCGTCGTACTTAACTCTTTCTTGAACTTGCCGCGAGAATCAATGATCCCCGCCCGGAACAGTTCCGCTACCGCGTCGATGATGGCGGAACCGCAAATCCCTTTGACGTGACCGATAAATTCCGCATGATCCGTGTTCCATCCATCCACACCGACGACCTTGTACTTCGGTTCGAGCGTTGTCTCATCAATGTGGACTCGTTCCATCGCGCCAGGCGCGGCTCGCATCCCATACTCGACATGAGCGCCTTCCAGCGCAGGTCCCGTCGGCGTGGACGTACACACCAAACGCTTACGATTTCCAAGCACAAGTTCCGCGTTGGTGCCGATGTCAATCAGCAGCCAGTTCTCATCCTGCTTGTGCGGCTCTTCGGCAAGGATGACCGCGCTCGTATCCGCGCCGACAAACGAAGCAATGGTGGGGAGGATGTGAATATTCCCAGACGGGCTGATGTGCAAACCCAATTCGCGCGCCTTGATATCCATTGACTTGTGAATCGTCGGCACGAACGGAGCCAGCCCCAGGTCCTTCGGGTGTAAATTCAACAAGACATGGTGCATGGTGGAATTGCCCACCAGGACCATTTCGTGGATTTCTTCCAATTTCATGTCATTGCGAGGGCGCACTTGCTCTTCGCCCGAAGCAATCTCCTCGTTAATGGGGGATTGCTCACCTGCACTTGCGTCAGGTGCAAGTGTCGCTGTCGCTCGCAATGACATATTAGCAGTCTTCACCGCCTGCTTCAACAACTTATTCAACGTAGAAATGATCGCTTTGTGCAATTTCTCCAAGCCGTCGGGCTGGTCAATTGCATACTGAATGCGGGACATGACATCCTCGCCATAGACGATCTGCGGATTCATCTCGGATTCTGAAGCGATCACCTCACCCGTGCGGAGATTGCACAAATACAATGCCACCGTCGTCGAGCCGATGTCCACTGCCGCGCCGTAACTTTCCTCGTGGTAACCCGCTTGCACGGCAATGACTTCCTTGTCGTTCCAGACTGTGACGGTCACATTCCACTTCGCCTCGCGCAGGGTTTTCGCCAGCGTGCGCAGGCAGGCATAATCAATCTCGAAGTCATACCAGCGCGGAAGTTTTTCCTCCGTGCCGCGCACCAACGCCATGGACGTTTCCAATCCCTTGGCAAGACGTTCCCAATCTGCAATGGGACGTTCCAGCGTGGGCGGGGTCATTGAAACCAGATATTTGCGAATCGCAGGCTTGATCTCAATGACGCGGTTGCCCGCGCTCTTGCGGACGATTTGTTTGTTGCCGCGGCTTTCCTCCGGCACGTTGATCAGCATATCCCCGCGAATCTTTGCCTGGCACGAAAGGCGGACTTGTCCCACTTCCCAACCTTTGTCTTTCAACAACTTCGGACGGCGCGCAAAATATGCCGCTTCTTCATTGGAAACGGAGGAGAGGTTCTCGCGCTTTGAGTCGATGTTGTATTTTTCGAAGCGACCTTCCTCCACCAGAACCATGCACTTGCCGCAGGTGGCATTCTCGGCGCAGATCGACTCGATCTCCACGCCCAATTCACGCGCCGCCGAACGGACAGAGGTTCCCTCATCCACCTGCCCGCGCCGACCGGATGGCTGCAAAATAATGTTGTGTTTTTTAGTCATCGCTTATCCCCTCTCCCACAGGGAGAGGGGCAGGGGTGAGGGTCATATCCCGGCGTGGAATCTCTAACATTGCAGCGCCAGCCTCCAGTTCGGAAAGAAGCGCATCGGCAACCTCTTCGGGCGAGCCGTCGCGTTCGATCCATTCGCCGCGTTTGTACTCCCTGGCGTAATCCATCGCGGATGTCGCGCCGATTGACATGGCATAGGCGTCAATCTTGTTTTGAATCTTCTGCGAGAGTTCCTTCTTTATTATGCGATCATCGCCTTCCACCGTAAAGGACTGCGGAATATCTTTCCAATACATTACGCGATATTTTGTCATTGCGTACAGCCTCTCAAATTATATATAATTTCTGAGAGGGATTTTACGGGATGTGAGGTGGATGGTCAATGGAAAAATTACTTTGGAGTCAGTAGGTCAGGCTTGTAGCCTGACATATTTCTGATACTTGAAATATGGCGGGTTGAAAATCCGCCCTACAAAATCCGCCTACCCCATCGCACTCCCCGCCAACCAGCCCGTCGTCCATGCCGCTTGAAAATTGAACCCGCCCGTGATGCCGTCAATATCCAACACTTCACCCGCGAAGAACAGACCGTCCACTACGCGGCTTTGCATGGTTTTGAAATCCACTTCCTTCAAACTCACACCGCCGCAGGTGACGAACTCTTCCTTGAATTGTCCCTTGCCTTGAATTTTGAATTCGCCCGCCGTTAGTTCTTCGGCAAGCCGCCGCAACTCCGCTTTGGAAACATCCGCCCAATTTTTATCACCGATGAAATGCGCCAGTTGTTTCCATAAACGAATTGGAATTTGCGAGAACGCGGCATGGGCTGCGATTTTTTTACGCGCATTTTCGTGCCAATCCTTGTTGCGCCCCAAAACTTCCAGCGTGGCATCCAGCTTATAGTCGCCAAGCCAGTTTACAGTTAAGGTGGAGGCGTATTTTTTATCGAAGAGAATCCGCGCGCCCCAGGCAGAGAGTCGCAGCACGGCAGGTCCGCTCATGCCCCAATGGGTGATGAGCAGCGGACCGCGCGCAGTGAGCGAATCCATCTTCAAGGTCACATCGTCCACTGCCACTCCCGCCAAGTCGTTGATGCGTTTGTCTTTGATGTTGAACGTAAGTAATGAAGGGACGGGGTCGGCAATGATATGCCCCAACTTGCGGATGAGATCGAGCGACTTGCGATCTCCGCCCGTTGCGAACAAAAGTTTTTTGGTTTGCAGACGGGAAGCCCCCGCCTCTCTTCGGACCTCCAGCCTGTACCCATCTTTCGGGCTTTTTTCCACGCCCAAAACGGATGCGCCCAACTCGACGCGCGCGCCTGCCTGCTTTGCAGAAAAGCGTAATGTATCCGCGATGGTTTTCGAATCATCAGTGACGGGAAACATGCGCCCATCCGCTTCTGTTTTGATGCGAACGCCGCGCTCCTCGAACCATGCGACCGTATCGGCGGGTTGAAAGCGCGAGAATGCGCCGCGCAGTTCATTGCCTCCGCGCGGATAGTAGGTGATGAGTTTGGCAGGCTCGAAGCAGGCATGCGTGACGTTGCAGCGTCCGCCGCCGGAGATGAGCACTTTTCCGAGCGTCTGGCTGGCTTTTTCGAGGATAAGCACGCGCAGGTTTGGGTTTGATTCGGCGCAGCGGATGGCGGCGAAAAATCCCGCCGCGCCGCCGCCAATGACGATCACATCCCAATTTGTTTGCAGGTTATTGGACATGACAGGATGATAACGTATCCCGTCCAAAATGGCATGGTTGGGAATCGCGAGTTGCCCAACCGAACCAGGCTGGCGGGCGGACGCTCACGAAATTATTTTTCGCATCATCTTTTCCACCGCCTGATAGACAGGCGACTCATCCCCCAACTCCACCAAAGGCTTGCCTGAAAACTCAAACTCCGCCAAAGCATTATCGGATGGAATCGAGCCAAGCAAAGGCACATCCATCTTGTCGATGAAGGTTTTTAATGCAAGCGGCATCTCGCCACGCAGACGGTTGACGATGAGATATGCATTCTCGATGTTGATGTCGAGTTCCTTGCGCATGTCCGCGATGCGCTGCGCGGCGACCAATCCGCGCTGGGTTGGGTCGCTGACGATGAGCAGATGCTGGACATCGCGCGTGGTGCGGCGTGAGAGGTGCTCCATGCCTGCTTCATTGTCAATGACCACGTAAGCATAATGCCTGCTCATCCCATCAAGCACTTCGCGCAAATTATGATTGACCGCGCAATAGCATCCGGCTCCTTCGCCCCGCCCCATGGCGATCAAATCAAAGCGCGAGCCTTCAGACAAAGACGAACGGATCTGGTAATCCAAATAATCGCGCTTGTTGACTCCGCCGGGCAGGGCTCCCATTGCCGCGCCGCCCTGCGCCAGTGACGATTTGACCTGCTCCAGCATATCTTCGCGGATGTCGCCCACCGTCCATTCGAGATCAAGTCCCAGCACCATGTTCAGATTGGAGGAGGGGTCGGCGTCAATTGCGAGGATGGAGCCGGTCTGATTTTGGGCAAGGTGTTTGATAATCATCCCCGCGACGGTGGTCTTGCCCACGCCGCCTTTGCCTGCAAGCGCGATGGTAGTGGTCATTCCATTACCTCATCGTTGGTTAATTCATTGAGCGCGTTACTGATCTGTTGGGTCGCAAACTTCAAGTTTTCCACATGGTCGTAAACAGGGATGCCAAGCCGGTCCGCTTCCTGCACTTTCAAATCGGCGGGCAAATAACCAAGCAGGGGTAAATCGGGAGTTTCAGTTTCAAGGAATTTTGCTTCTTCATCATTTCGCACTTTGTTTCCCACCAGATACAAACGCTGCAAGCCAATGTCATTCGCCAGTTTCTTGATCTGCGCCGCCGTGCCGAGACTGCGGCGCGTCGGTTCGACGACGACGAGCATGGCATCCACAAAGTCCACGGTGGCGCGTCCGAGGTGCTCCACGCCTGCATACATATCGAGCAGGAGAATATCATCCTTGCGGAAAAGCAAATGAGTGAACAAAGTTTTCAGCATCGCTGACTCAGGACAAATACAGCCAGAGCCGCCCAAATCCACGCTCCCCATTTCGAGCAGGCGCACGCCGCGATACAGGACGCTGAATCTTTCGGGGATGTCATCCACGCGGGGATTCAACGTGAAGAATCCGCCAACGGTGCCGGGTTTCGCCCCCGTCCGCTCTTCGATGAGCGCGTCCATTTCGGCAATGGGCTTGAGTTCCTCACGAAGTTCGGCAGGGAAACCCAGCGCGCCCGCAAGGCACGGAGACGGGTCGGCATCCACTGCCAGCACCTGACGACCCATGTCCGCGTATGCTTGCGCAAGCAGCGCTGTTAGTGTGGTTTTGCCCACGCCGCCTTTGCCTGTGATTGCGAGTTTCATGAGACACTCCTGTTTTAATCATTCTACAATCCACCCACCCTACAGAATAGTGACAGACATCATCTATTTAGACGAATTAAGAACGGATCAACCTGCGCGTCAACGTGCTGCCTAAAATGGCGCAGGCATCAATTGGCAGGTAATGACTGGCAGATTCGTCGAACAGAATCTTGCACGATGACGGAAAATCTTCGTCGCCGAGCCAGTAGGTTGCCATCAACGGCACGCGCGGCAGGGCTTGAAACACAAAAGAGGCGGAACCAATTTCGACGAATCGTCCGCCTGCTTTCGCGCAAGCTGATTTAAATGCTCCCAAACCCGAGCCGAATTTTTTCGCAATCTCATCGCCGCTGTATCCCTGAAACGCGGCGTTATACATGCGCCCGCCAGGCAGGTCTGCAAACGAGAGCCAGCGCCCCGTCAACGGCGCGCCATCGGCAGTGACAAGATAGTACAGCAATAACGCCTGTTGAAAATCGGAGAGCGGCTCGCCGTGACTGTTGCAGGCTGTCAATTCGGGGAAAGGCAGGATGCAGGCATCGTCCCAAAATGGGATGCGCAATTCGCCGCGATCAGGACCAAGCGTCAGCCAGGATGAAGCGCTTCGCGCCGCGACCAGGCTTGGGTCCTGGTCCCGAAGCGTTTCTCTCAGATGATTCAGACGATCCGTCAGTTGCGAGGGCATTGTCCTCGATTGAGGAGGTTTCCAATTCCTTCCGCGTTCAGGCATCTTTTACATTGTACTGCCTGAAAAAAGGAAACATTAATATCCCAACCGTGTTAGGTACATTTATCCGATTTTATGATGACAATCTGCACACTTTTATGGAATGTCATGATGCTAAAATGAATACTAGGAAGAGTCCACAACTTTAGATGTGTCTCGCGTAAGTCATCGTCCAATTATTCAGGAGGTGTCTTGATGGAGACCAAAACGTTTGAAACGCCCGCGCTCTATGGCGATCATCATGTCACAGAAGTGAGGCGGATTTTGCTTGAACTCGAGGGGGTTACGGATGTTTATGCCAGCAGCGCATTTCAGACCATTGAAGTAACCTACGACGAAGCCAAGATCAATGACCTGCAAATTACCGTGAAACTGGACGAAGCGGGTTATCTGGGGGAATGGACGCTGCCCATCGAATTGGGAACAGCGGCACAACAGGGGGATGGACAGAAGCCTTTCTTCCGTCACACTGCCACCTATGAGACGATCAAACACACAGTCAGTTTTGGGCAGCGAGTGAGTTATCAGGGTCGCCCGCTTTGGCATTGCCCGGGCATTGGCGTGGTGAAGATGGACGAGGAGATAGACAATGGCTAAGAAACGCACCATCAGCGAATTTTCCACCGACCCTGCCGCGCAACAG
Organism: Anaerolineales bacterium; assembly: GCA_020060625.1. GTDB lineage: Bacteria > Chloroflexota > Anaerolineae > Anaerolineales > Villigracilaceae > Villigracilis. The sequence continues at coordinate 7,989 of JAGUZU010000128.1, forward strand.
ATGTTGATCCGCGCGGAGGAGTTGGGCATTGGCACAGCGTTCACCCGTGCAGATGCGATGTCGCCGTGCAATATCGGCGATACGGGCATGTGCTGCAAAAACTGCGGGATGGGTCCCTGCCGCCTGACCAAGAACGGGGATGTTGGCATTTGCGGCGCGACATTGGATACGATCCAGGCGCGCAACCTGACGCGCGCCATTGCAGCGGGCGCGGCGGCTCACTCCGATCATGGACGCGGTATGGCGATGACGCTCAAAGCGACTGCCAACGGCGAGGCAGAAGGTTATGCCATCCGCGATGTTGCCAAGTTGGGCACCATCGCCGCGTTGTATGAGATTCCCATTGAGGGACGTTCTCCCGAAGAGATCGCCAACGATCTGGCGGATTTGTATCTTTCGCAGTTTGGTCAACAGGAAGGGCGGGTGGTTCTCACTAAACGCGCTCCAACCAAACGGCAAAAACGCTGGGAAGAGGCGGGCGTGATTCCACGCGGCATCGACCGCGAAATTGTCGAGTGCCTGCACCGCACACACATCGGCGACGACCAGGACCCCGTCCACATTCTCCAACATGCGGTCCGCACGGCGATTGGAGATGGCTGGGGTGGAAGCCTGCTTGCCACTGATATTTCCGATATTCTCTTCGGCACTCCCGCTCCGATTCTGGGGCAAGCCAATCTGGGCGTGTTGAAGGATGATTACGTCAACGTGGTGGTGCATGGACACGAACCCACCCTAAGCGAGATGATCGTTGCTGCGTCTCAAATGCCCGAGATCATCGAGTACGCACAGGCGGCGGGGGCGAAAGGCGTCAACCTTTCAGGCATCTGCTGTACTGCCAATGAAATCCTGATGCGGCAGGGCATCCCTGCGGCGGGGAATTTCCTCCAGCAGGAACTCGCCATCCTGACCGGCGCGGTCGAAGCGATGGTGGTGGACGTGCAGTGCATCATGCAGGCATTGGTCGTGCTGGCGAAGAATTTTCACACCCGCATCATCACCACTTCGCCCAAAGTCAAGATCACTGGCGCAACCCACATCGAATTTGACGAGCATCATGCGCTCACTATTGCAAAGGAAATCCTGAAAAACGCGATTGACAATTACAAGAATCGCGGCGCTATACAAATCCCTGATATACGCGAGGATTTGATCCCCGGCTTTTCGCACGAATACATCAACTACATGCTGGGCGGCTCGTATCGCGCTTCGTTCCGCCCGCTGAATGATGCGATCATGACGGGACGCATCCGCGGCGTGGCGGCAATTGTGGGATGCAACAATCCACGCGGACAACACGATTACCTGCACACGCATGTCGCAAGGGAACTGCTCAAGCAGGATGTGCTAATCGTCGAGACGGGATGCGGCGCGATTGCCGCAGGGAAGTTAGGGCTTATGTTGGGCGAGGCAGGCTTGAGCGAAGTCGGAAGCGGATTGAGAGAAGTCTGCGAGACGGTTGGCATCCCACCCATCCTGCACATGGGCTCGTGCGTGGACAATTCCCGCATCCTGACTGTGTTGACGCAGATGGTCGAGGAAGGCGGCTTGGGCGATGACATTGACCAAGTCCCTGCCGTGGGTCTTGCCCCCGAATGGATGAGCGAAAAGGCGCTTTCGATTGGCACCTATTGTGTGGCGTCGGGCGCGTACGTCATCTTTGGAGGCACGTCACCCGTGGGCGGTATGCCTGACCGTGTGGCAGACAGCGACATCGTTGCGCGTTACATCAGCCAGGGCTGGGAGGAACTTTACGGCGGCAAGCTGGAATTCATCCCCGACCCGCAAAAGATGATCGAAGCCACGCTGGCGCACATCGACAAGAAACGCGCCGCGCTCGGGCTGCCCGAATGGGAGCCGAATAAATTCGGACGAAGCGGCGATGCGCGCATGACTGAGTTGGAAAAGTTACCGCTTGCACAAAAACGTGAGGCGATTTACGGAGTCGCGGCGGACTAGGAAAGAAGAAAGAGGAAAGAAGCGTTACTGTCTTTCTTCTTTCCTCTTTCATGGAGGAACACATGTCAAAATATATTGCAACCAGAGCGATGCGCGGCGCGAATGCGCTTGTTACCGAAGCCGAATTGACGCTCAACAAGGCATTGAATGAAAAAGGCGCAGACACACCCGTTTCATTCCCGAACACCGCCTACTACCTTCCGACCATCCTTGGCATGACGGGAATGACCATCGAAAAACTCGGCGATCTTCAACCCGTGATGAAGTACGCGCGGGATTTGCTTCATCCGATCCCCGCGTTTTCAAAATGGACTCCCTACCTCGGCGAGACTCTTGACTCAGGAATGGCGACGCTTCTTGCCGCCGAGACGATTGAAGCGGTGCGCTTCGCTTACGGGCTTCAACCTGAGCCGATGCCTGGTTTTAAACTCGCTGGCGGCACATCCTTCACCAGCCCCGATGCTAATGGGGGGGATGGCGCAAATGGAAACGATGGACATTTGAATGGTCCCATTGACGACATTCAACTCCGTTCGTGGGGCATTCAATTGGTGGATGGTCGTATGCCGGGCTTCGCCGCCATTGTGGGATGTGCGAAATCGAATGAGGTGGCGGTCAAGATCGTGCGCGAGTTACAGCGCCGAAATATTCTGACCTTCCTCTCTGGCAACGTCAATGGACGCAGCATCATTCATCAACTTCAAGAAGAAGGCGTAGAACTCGGCTACGACACTTACACCGTCCCATTTGGCACGGACACCATCTCCGCGATCTATGCGTTGGGATTTGCAACCCGCTCCGCCCTGACCTTTGGCGGACTCAAACCCGGTATGTCGCGCGAAATATTGCTTTACAACAAGGATCGTGTCTTTGCGTTCGTCCTCGCCCTCGGCGAAGTGGACGACTTGAAATACGCCGCCGCGGCGGGCGCGATCAACTTCGGCTTCCCCGTCATAGCGGATACGGTCATTCCCGAAATCCTGCCGACAGGCGTGACAACATACGAGCATGTCGTTTCGATGCCGTTCAACCAGATCGAAGGCAAGGACGATCTCGAACGCGCCGAGCAACTCGTTCAGAAATGTATCGAGGTGCGCGGCGTCAAGGTCAAGGTCTCGAACGTGGATGTGCCCGTGCCGTATGGCTCCGCCTTTGAAGGCGAAGTTGTCCGCAAAGCTGATCTGCGCGTGGAATTTGGCGGCAAACACAGCCGCGCCTTCGAATACCTGCACATGGCGAAATTGGATGAAGTCACCGACGGCAAGATCGAAGTCATTGGACCTGATTTCTCAAACGTCCCCGCGCAAGGCTCCACAGATTTGGGCATCATCATCAAGGTGGCGGGACGACAGATGCAGCAGGACTTCGAGCCAGTGCTGGAGAGACAAGTCCACTACTTCGTCAACGGCGCGAGCGGAATCCAGCACGTCGGTCAACGTGACATCGCATGGATTCGCATCTCGAACAACGCCGCAGATAAAGGCTTTAGCCTTGAATCGTTTGGCAAGATTCTCCATGCCAGATTCCATGAAGACTTCGGCGCCATCGTGGACAAGGTGCAAGTGACCATCGTGACCGACCCCGCGCTTCATGCCGAATGGCTGGAGAAGGCACGTGTGTCGTATGACTTCCGCAACAAACGTCTCGCCGACCTGACCGACGACAAGGTGGAGGAATTCTATTCATGCACCTTGTGTCAGTCGTTTGCCCCGAATCACGTCTGCGTGGTCTCGCCTGAGAGGCTGGGTCTGTGCGGCGCGTACAACTGGCTGGACTGCAAAGCGTCGTTCAGCATCAATCCGACGGGACCGAACCAGCCCATCAAACTTGGCAGGCTGGTTGACGAGACGAAAGGCTACTGGGAAGGCACGAACGATTACGCCAAGATCGGGTCGCATGGTGTGGTGCAGGAAGTTTCGATGTACTCCATCATGGAAAACCCGATGACAGCGTGTGGATGTTTCGAGTGCATCGTGATGCTTATCCCCGAAGCCAACGGCGTGATGGTCGTCTCGCGTGAAGATACGTCCATGACCCCCGCAGGCATGACCTTCTCCACGCTGGCAGGCATCGCAGGCGGCGGGATGCAAACCCCGGGCGTGATGGGTGTCGGCAAGTTCTATCTCATCAGCCCCAAGTTCATCTCCGCCGACGGCGGTTTCAAACGGGTGATATGGATGTCGTCTGTGTTGAAAGAGACCATGAAAGACGAGTTCAAAGCCGTTTGTGATCGCGAAGGCGACCCCGATCTGCTGGACAAGATCGCAGACGAGAGAAATGTCACTTCGGTGGACGAGCTATTGGCGTGGCTGGAGGCGCACAATCATCCTGCCATGGTAATGGAGCCGATGTTCTAACAATTTCAGGTTGGAAGGTTGCAAGTCGCAGGTTCGACCTTCCAACCTTTAACCTTCAACTTGAAACAGGAGAAAAATATGAAAGGCAACGAAAAACTTCTAAAGACATTGAACGACCTTCTGGCGGACGAGTTGACAGCCATCAGCCAGTTGATGGTGCATTCGGAGATGTGCGACAACTGGGGCTATGAAAAACTTCACAAGAAAATCGAGAAACAGGCGATTGACGAAATGCACCATGCCGAGTGGCTCATCAGCCGTATTCTCTTTTTGGAGGGAATGCCGATTGTTTCCAAGATCAATGAAATCAAGATCGGCAAAACGGTTTTGGAGATGTTCACCAACGACGAGAATGCCGAGTTGGGCGCGATCAAAGCCTACAATGCGGGGGTTGTGTTAGCTGGCGAAGTGGACGATCAATCCACGGGCGATCTGCTTCTAACTATCCTCAAGATGGAGGAGGGACATCATGACTGGGCGAAGAAACAGCGCACGCAGATCGAGCAGATGGGACTTGAGAATTATCTGAGCAATCAGGCAGGTGAGGGCGAGTAATCCGTTGGAACCTGACAGGTTTTCTGAGACCTGTCAGGTTCTTTGCTGCAACCATGAAAGAAACCAAACTCGTCCGTGACCTGATGACCGTCGGCGTGCCGACCTGAAAAACGAAAATGCGATGAACACCATAATTTCACTTGCAGGATTAGCAGCCGCTTTTGTTCTGGCTTATGGTTTCGACCAATGGTCAGAGATATTGCGGAGACAAGCTTTCGCAAATTTCACCTGGTTATCCTATTATTGGTTCTTAAGTATTTCCAATCTCATATTCCCAGTATTAATGTTTGTTCTTGCGTGGTTCGTATGTTTCCGAGCCAATAAAACGCGAGTAATCCCTGTAATCTTTTTAATCGTTGGCTTGCTTGTGACATTTGTGTTTGCCATTGTGCACTCGATTGTCGCAATATCCTCAGGGTCTATAACGACAGGGATTCTTTTACCATCACCAAACTCGCGAGTTGTTTATGTTTCTGCATTTGCCGCGGCAATCGGCATCGCAGGACTTGTGCTTTCTAAATTTAATCATGATTGAACAAAAACTCGTCCGTGACCTGATGACCGTCGGTGTGCCGACCTGCAAATGGGATGTCCCCATTGTGGATATTGCACGCTTCCTTTTGGAGAAGAATGTCGAGGCGATGTGCGTTCTTGATGCGGAGGGACACGGCATCGGCGTGGTCGGAGCGGATGAACTGGTCTGGGCATACGCAAGGGAAGGATACGAGACCTTGATTGCCGAAGACATCATGAGCGAAGGCGTCCCCGAACTGCCGCCTGACATTTCCCTGCCTGTCGCGGCGCAGATGATGAAGGACAGGGGTATCCGCGTCGCGTATATGCTGCATAACTCATCAGGAATTATTTATCCCGCGGCATATATTTCATATCGTCATCTTTTGCGTCATATCGCGGCGAAGGATGAATCGGAGTTGAAGGATTTGGGTCTCGCGGCGGAGCGTAAATCGCCGATCGAGCAATTTATTGAAAGAAGAGACGAAGCAAGGAGAAAAGCAGGATTACTTTGATGTCGTTGCGAGTGGCGCCTCGCGCCACGGAGCAATCTCCTCGCATTATCAAACAATTGTGTACAAATTACAGGAGATTGCTTCGTCGCCCTTCGGGCTCCTCGCAACGACATATAACAAGGAGAATTATTATGCCAATCGAAATCCCAAAAGATAAATGGGCTGGAAGCATCAAAGCCATCACCATCGGTGCGACAAGCGCGGAGGGAGGCACGCGCGCCAAAGCCGTCACCGTCGGCGGCGGGACAACGATGCCGTACCTGCAATTCGAAGCGCCAACACCGAACAAACCTGTCATTGCCATCGAGATCAAATCGCGCAAACCCGAAGACTGGTCGCCGCTGCTGGCGGAGGTCTGGGGCGAGGCGATGGCGGATTCCGCGCAATGGGCGAAAAAGGCTGAAGAGGCGGGAGCAGACCTCATCGTCCTGGCGTTGACCGTCGAAGATAATCCAGAAGACGCGGTCAAGGCGGTCAAATCCGTTTTGGGCGCGACGGGTCTTCCGCTCATCGTCTGGGGTCCAGGGCAGGCGGAGAAAGATAACGAACTGCTTGTGCCGATCTCCGAAGCGACCAAGGGCGAGCGGCTCGTGCTTGGGATCTGCGAAGACAAGAACTACCGCACCATCGTTGCAACCGCGATGGCGAACGGACATCTCGTGCAGGCGCGCGCGCCGATGGACGTGAACCTCTCGAAGCAATTGAACATTCTCATCAGCGACATGGGTATGCCCAAGGATCGTATTCTGATGGACCCGACAACGGGCGCGCTCGGCTACGGCATGGAGTACGGCTACTCCGTGATGGAGCGCCTGCGACTTGCCGCGCTGCAAGGCGATGCGATGACGCAGTTCCCGATGATCGTCACGCCGGGATTCGAAGCGTGGAAGACGAAAGAGGCGAAGGTCGGTGAGGGCGTGCCGCAAGCGTGGGGGGATTGGAAAGCCCGCGCGATCAACTGGGAAACGCTCACTGCAATTGCGTTGATTGAGTCGGGAGCGGATGTAGTTGTATTGCGGCATCCTGAGTCGGTGAAACGGATCAAAGAAGCGATTGAGGAATTGATAACAGCATGAACGATATTCGATAATTCGATACTCGACGAATATCGAAGAACGAATATCCACCATCGAATATCGGAGGTTTACATGGCACTTTCAGGAATCCAAATCTACAAAATGCTCCCGCAGACCAACTGCAAGGAATGCGGCTTCCCCACCTGCCTCGCGTTCGCGATGAAACTCGCCGCCAAACAAGTCGAACTTGGCTCGTGTCCCTACGTCAGTGAAGAGTCGAAGAAGCAACTCGCCGAATCCGCCGCGCCGCCCATCCGCCTCATCACCTTAAAATCAAACGGCACCGAGGTCAAGGTCGGCAACGAGGTCGTGATGTTCCGCCACGAGAAAACCTTCTACAACAAGCCTGGGCTTTTCCTGCGCGTCAAAGCCAGCGACCCCGACATTGCAAAGAAGGTCGCGCAAGCCGACGCATACAAGGTCAACTACGTGGGCATGGACTTCACCCTCAACGGCTTCGCCATCGAAGCGGATGGAGATGCTTCGACAGGCTCAGCACAAGTCTTATCAGCGGCTGTCAAGGCAGTTCGGGAGGTGACCAAGCGTCCGCTGATTCTGATCGGAAGCGACGCGGCGGCTCTCGACTCAAGCCTCAGCCTGCTCGTCAACGAATCGACATTGATCTACGCCGCAGACTCATCCAACTACGAATCCCTGGCAGATGTGGCAAAGAAACACAAAGCCGTCCTCGTCGTCAAAGCGGACTCGCTCGACGACCTCGCCGACCTGACGCAAAAAATCCAGGCGAAGGGCGTGGAGGATATGGTGCTTGATTTGGGCGGGAAGAATCTTAGTGAATGGCTGGCACGTTCCACGCAAGCCCGACGGCTCGCGCTCAAAAACTTCAAGCCGCTTGGTTATCCGAGCATCTTCTTCGCCGCGCAAAACGGACTCGATAAAGAAGCCGTCTACGCCGCGCAAGCCATCGCGAAGTATGCGGGCTTTGTCGTCATTGACACCTTCGCACCCGAGATGATCTATCCGTTGCTCGTCCTGCGCGAGAACATCTACACCGACCCGCAGAAACCGATTCAGGTTCAGCCTGGCGTGTACGAGATCAACTCGCCGAAGCCCGAAAGCCCCGTGCTGGTCACCACCAACTTCAGCATCACCTACTTTGCGGTTGCAAATGAAGTGGAGGGAAGCGGCTTGCCCGCCTGGTTGGTCGTCACCGACGCGGAAGGCATGTCCGTGTTGACCGCGTGGGCGGCGGGCAAGTTCGATGCGGAGCGGATCGCCAAAGCCATCAAAGGTTTCGACGTGGCGAGCAAGGTCAGCAAGAAACGCATCGTCCTGCCTGGTCATGTTGCGGTGCTATCGGGCGAAGTGGAAGAGGAACTCTCCGACTGGGAAGTCCGCGTCGGTCCGCGCGAGGCGGTGGACCTGCCCGCGTTTATGAAACAGGCGCTCAATTAACGAAAGAGGAAAGATGAAAGACAGGAGTTAATACTTCTTTCCTCTTTCTTCTTTCCTGCTCAACATGGAACACCTCATCACCTTCACGACCCCAGACCAAAATAGCATTTCCGTCAAATCACAGACGGGAATGTTATTGAGCGATGCTGCGCACCTCGCGGGCATTGACATCGGTCAGCCGTGCGGCGGGCAGGGACGCTGTGGTCGCTGCGCGGTGCAGGTGACGGATGGAACGGTCAGGCGCAGAAGCGCTCTACGCCTCTCCCCTGCCGACATCGAGCAGGGCTTCGCGCTCGCCTGCCAGACCGTCGTCGAAGACGATGTTTCCATTTATGTTCCACCGCAAGAAAAAATCGAGAGGCGGCTCACCACTGACCGCGTCGTTGCCGAAGTCACCGTTCCGGCGGATTACGACTATCTTTCCGACCAGACTGTCCGCCGCATTCATCTGGAATTGACTCCGCCCAGCATGGATGACCAGACTGATGATTGGTCACGTTTGCAAACAGCATTGCGCCTCCAACACCGCCTCGAAAACGTGACCTGTTCACTGCCTCTGCTCCAAAAGATTGGTGCGGCGCTGCGAGAGGGCGAATGGCAGGTTACCGCCATCGTCGATCTTGCGAATGTCCTGCAAAGCGGCGAGTCAGATCGCCCTGTCTGGCTGATCGACTTGCAGCCCGGTCACGTTGACGAGTATTCCTCACTATGGGGAACAGCAATCGACATTGGCACGACCACCGTGTCATTGTGGATGGTCAACCTGGTGACTGGCGAAGTTAAAGCGCAGGCGGCGGAATACAACGGTCAGATCGCGCGCGGCGAGGATGTGATTTCCAGAATCGTCTATGCCGGCAAGGGAAATGGCAGGGAAGATTTGCGTCAGCGCGTGCTGGATACGATGAATGTCCTTTTGGAAATCGCATGCAAACGCGTGAAGGCAAAGCCTGAAGATATTGTCAAAGCAACGATTGCAGGAAACAGCACCATGATGCATCTGCTGCTGGGAATTCCAGCGGAGAACATTCGCCTCTCGCCCTTCATTACCGGCGTGAACCACCTGCCTGTGATGACGGCGCGTGAAGTCGGCTTGAGTGCAAACCCCGAAGCCAGCGTGGACTGTCTGCCCGGGGTGGCGAGTTATGTCGGGGCGGATATTACCGCGGGCGTGTTATCTGCCGGCGTGGATTCAGCCGAAGAGACGACTCTATTTCTCGATGTCGGCACGAACGGTGAAATTGTTTTAGGCGATCGCGACTGGCTGGTGACGTGCGCGTGTTCGGCGGGACCCGCGTTCGAAGGCGCGGGCGTTGTCAATGGCATGAGAGCGACCACAGGCGCCATCGAAGAAGTGTGGATCAACAGCGAAACGTTCGAGCCGACATACCGCGTCATTGGCGGAGGCAAGCCGAAGGGCATCTGCGGAAGCGGATTGATATCCCTGCTTTCGGAGGCGTTCATTACGGGAATCCTGGATAAGCGTGGAAACGTTAATTTGATGGCGACCAGTTCGCGGGTCCGGGAGGGGGCGCATGGCGGGGAGTATGTGGTGGCATGGGGAGCAGAATCCGAATCAGGTGAAGACATCGTCCTATCGAGAGTTGATGTCGATAATTTATTGCGCGCAAAAGCCGCCATCTATGCGGGGTTCACGGTGCTGGCTGAGACGGTTGGGATTTCATTGGAGGCTGTTTCCAAAGTGCTGGTGGGCGGTTCGTTCGGGAAATACATCAATGTGGAAAAAGCGGTGCAGATCGGTCTTTTACCCGACATGGATTGGTCGCGGTTTGAGTTTCTTGGCAACACGTCTGTGAAGGGGGCGTATTTGGCGCTGCTCGACTGGCAAAAGCGCGAGCGTATCACCGAGATCGCAAAGCGCATGACTTATATCGAACTTTCAGCGGACAACACATTCTATGAAGCGTTCACGTCCGCGTTATTCCTTCCGCATACGGATCTGAGCAAGTTCCCATCTGTGGAATCTGCGCTGCAAAAGAATTGAGATTCACACGGCATAGCCGTGGAAAGCAAGGAGAAGAATACCATGCTGCCAGAACAGATCATGACATTCCGTGAAATGATAACGCTTAAGGACGGGGGGTATGTCTTGCTGCGACCAATGGTCAAGACGGATCGCCCGCATTTGGATGAGCTCTTCCTGCCTGTGGGAGAGGATGACATGCGGTATTTCCGCCATGACATCAAAGACCCGCAGCTCCTTCAGGGATGGTGCGATAACCTGAACTACGAGGATGTCCTGCCGCTGCTGGCGCTTGTCAAGGATCATGCCGTGGGGAGCGGGTCGCTGCACTTCTTCAAAGGTCCCAAGCGCCATATTGGAGAAGTGCGTCTGTTCCTTTCAAAGGAATATCGCAAGCGCGGGCTCGGAATGAAGATAATCCGTGTGCTGGTGGATTTTGCCCGCAAGCAGGGGCTTTCGACCCTTGTGGCGGAAATCATCGCCGATAAGACAAAAGTCGTCCGCGCTTTTGAACAAATCGGTTTTGTGCCGCAATGCACGCTCGAAGATTATTTCATGTTCCCCGACGGGGACTGCGCGGATGTTGTTTTTATGACGATGCGCCTCAAACCGCGCGCGGACGAATTCTAACGACCCGTTACGTTCAACCAAGAAGGAGGTACCCATGTACATCATTGGCGAAAACATTCACATCATTTCGGAGAAAGTGAAGGAGGCTTTGAAGAATAAAGATCGCGAGTTCTTCATGGACCTGGCGGTCAAACAGGTGGAGGCTGGCGCGAAGGCGATTGACATCAATCTCGGTCCGCGCAAGAAGGATTGGGCGGAGGTCTTTCCGTGGATCGTGGAAACCGTTGAAGCAGTCGTGGATGTGCCGCTCTCGATTGACACAACCAACGTAGACGGTATGGAAGCGGCGCTGCAAAAAATCACCAAATCACAGCCCATCCTCAACTCTACATCCGCCGAACCCGAACGATTGGAGAAAATCCCACTGTTGGCGAAGAAGTACAACGCCAAGGTTATTGCGTTGACGATGAGAAGCGAAGGCATCCCCGTCGAAGCGGATGCGCGCGTCACCATTGCCGTCGAGCAGTTGATTCCGCGCATGATGGAGATCGATCTCCCGATGGAGAATCTCATCATTGACCCGCTCGTGTTGACCGTTTCGGGATGCCAGCAATACTGCCCGCATCTGATCGAAACGGTTCGGACTTTGCAGTATGCCTGGGACCCCGCCCCAAGCATTTCCGTCGGGTTGAGCAATGTGTCCAACGCCGTCCCGAACGAGAACCGCCCGCTGGTCAACCGCGTGTATCTCGCCATGCTGATGGGCGTCGGCTTGCAGATGATGATCGCCAATCCGTTCGATGAAGAACAGAATCAGGTCATCCAATGGATCGAAACGAAGGACGTCTCGACACCGCTCGCAAAGGTTTACAACAAAATTGCCGAACGAACTGAAAATAGCGAAGAGCCGCAAATGGAAGACTTCGACATGTCTGACCCGCAGCAAGCCGAAATCTGGAAGACCACACAAATCCTTTTGAACAAGGTCATCTACGCGGATTCGTATTTGATGAATTAACCCTCACCCTAACCCTCTCCCTTCTCCTAATGGGAGAAGGGCTGGGGATGAGGGAAAGGAGACACACCATGCCCATCTTCACCCCTGGTCGGCGCTGGCAGCCGCCATACCTGCCATTCAAGCGCGAGCCTTTCAACAAACGCGCCCTCGCATCAATCGAAAAGGCAATCAAAGGACCGCTTTTCGGATGCCGCATGTGCGGCAATTGTCTCCTGCAAGAGACAGCCTTCATCTGCCCGATGGAATGTCCCAAAGGCGAGCGCAACGGACCATGCGGCGGTTCCACGAAAGAACATTGTTACGTGGACGAGACCCGTCCCTGCATCTGGTACAAAATCTATGACCGTTCCTTCCGAATGGGACGCGAAGATCACCTGCTCGAAGTGCTCCCCCCGCTCGATTGGGACCAGGTCGGCACCGAACAATGGAGCGGCGTGATCAATCGCGTGAAACAAATCGGCACGGGCAAGGTCATTGGCGGCTTGCTGTTCAAACCCGCAGACGTCCGCTACAAAATGTGGGATGACATCTTCGAACCGATCCGCGAACCTGACTGGTGGCAGGGCGACAACAAATACCACGCTCCAAACTACGCCGAGCCTGTCTCTGAACTCGAACGCAGACTCAAGGCTGGAGAATTTGTCGTCACCGCCGAAGTTGCGCCGCCCGTCTCCTGCAAGACCGACAAGATGTGCAAACACATCGAGAACATCAAGCCGTACGTCGCAGCGATCAACTTCACAGACAATCCCTCCGCCACACCGCGCACCGCATCCTGGGCTTGCTCGAAGATGGCGCTCGAACGCGGCGCTGAACCCGTCATGCAGATCGCCGCGCGCGACCGCACCCGCGTCGGACTTCAATCCGAAGTCATGGGCGCGTACGACCTCGGCATTCGCAACATCCTCTGCATTTCCGGCGACTCGATGAAGATGGCACCCAGTCCGCGCGGGCGCATGGACGTGATCGACATCGACTCCATCCAAATGCTGTGGATCTTGCGCCGTATGCGCGACGAAGGCAAATACATGGATGGACGCGAGATCAAAACCCCGCCTCGCTATTTCCTCGGCGCTGCCGCCTCCCCATTTGCATCCGAACCCAAATTCCAGGCATTGCGCGAACACAAAAAGATCAACGCGGGCGCGCAGTTCTTCCAGACCAACCTTGTGTATGACATCGAACACATGGAAATCTGGTTGAACGAACTTGCCAAGCGAAATATTTTGGACAAGGTCTTCATTCTGATTGGAATCACGCCCCTCAAATCCTTGAGGATGGCGAAGTTTATGAACGACGAAGTGCCGGGCGTGTCCATCCCCGATCCGTTGATGAAACGCATGGAAGCCGCCGAAAAAGCCGGCAACACCCAGGAGGAGGGCGTGCATATCGCGCTCGAGCTGATCGAAAGGATCAAGAAATATGAAGGGCAGGGTGTGAACGGTCTGCATATTATGGCGGTCGGCTGGGAAGACATCGTCCCGCGCATCATCACCGAAGGCGGCGTCCTGCCGAAGAATTTCGCACTGCCTGAAACTGCTGGCGAGAAGGTTCCCGCATAAACAAGTCATAAAATCGCAAGAAACTGGACAGGCTGATTGCCCCTCCAGTCTCTTGCGATTCATGCCGCCGAATACGGTCTTCGTGAGCGAATGCTGCGAACTGGCGAATTTCACGAATTTTTCCGCTCTTATTCGAGCCGTTTACGCATTCGTGTCATTCGCGTTAGAGAGCGTCTGAAAAACCCATGATTTTCTGGAATCCCGAAGTTCTACTTTCGGATTCCCCGCACGAAAAATAGACTTACAATGGAAGCGCCTTCATATCTGGCACTTGCTACCGTACAAACGCACAAAATCGAACCGCCAAGTGCGCCAAAGCCGCCAAGAAAACCTTGAAAACTTGGTGTACTTGGCATCTTGGCGGTAAAAAATCTAAAATGTACGGTAGAGAAATCTGGCTTGGGAGCCGTCGGCGGAGATGCGGCTCCTGAAACGGGATACAGGCGAAGGGTCGCGTTGGGAGGCGTTTTTTTTTCCGCGGCTTTCAAAACTGGCATGTCCGGGACGGTCAAATCGCTTAAAATAAGGCAACTCGATAAGGAGAATACCATGATGGGCGAACCAGTTTTAGTGATGCTTGTGGAAGATAACGCGGATCATGCCGAGCTTGTCGTCAGGACGCTGGAGGATCATCACATTGCGAATCGGATCGAGCATTTTATAGACGGTCAGACCGCCCTGGATTATCTCTTTCGGCGGGGTGAATATGAAGACCCCGCGACAAGCCCCCGCCCGCACATGATTCTCCTTGACCTGCGGCTTCCCCGCGTGGACGGGCTCGAGGTTCTGCGCGTCATAAAGGAAGATGAGGTTCTCAAGAATATCCCTGTCATTATTCTGACTACATCGGAGGCGGAAAAGGATATGGCGCGCGCCTACGATAATTACGTCAACAGTTATCTTGTAAAACCGGTGGGGTTCGATGAATTCCGCAGACTGATGAACGATTTGGGGTTTTACTGGCTGGGCTGGAACACACATCCGCGTTTGTAAAGGGTTGGAATGCAGATCATGCCCCAGAATGCGGTCAACATTCTACTGATTGAAGACGAAGATCCCCATGCGGAATTGATTCAACGCGCTTTTGAGGATCAGAATCCCGAAGTCCGGCTGTATCGTGCGAAGTCGTTGGCGGAGGCGCGCGCGCGCATTCAAGCGGAAGATCCCGCCCTGATCATCGCGGATTGGCGGCTGCCGGACGGCGAAAGCATGGAATTGCTTCCCAATCACCGGGACCCGCTCTCGATCCCGATCATCCTCATGACCAGCTACGGGAATGAGCGCATTGCGGTGGAGGCGTTGAAATCGGGCGCGCTGGATTATGTGGTGAAATCCCCCGAATCCATGCTGGATATGCCCCACCTTGCGGAGCGCGCCATCGAGCAGTGGGCGGCTCGTGCCGAACGGGTGCGTATGCAAAAAGCTCTTCTCGAAAGCGAGGCGCAGTTCCGACTGCTTGCCGAAAACGCCAGCGACATGATCGCGCGCATCTCGACGGATGGACGCCTCCTGTATGTCTCCCCGGCGTGCGGAACCATTCTTGGGTATATCCCCGCCGAATTGACCGGAGCCGTCAGTTTCGACCTGATTCACAAGGACGACCAGCGGCAGGTGAGAAGGTTGTTTGCGGGCAAGCCCCTCGATGAAACCTACACTGTCGCCTTTCGAGCCTTGCACAAAAATGGGCATTACGTCTGGCTGGAATCCTCGGCTCGCGTAATTCTGGACCCGAAAACGGGGAACGTGATCGAAATCCATGCGGCATCCCGCGATATTACCGAGCGGAAAAAAGCGGAGGTCGATCTGAAGAATGCCCATAACCAACTTCAGGAAGCATACGAGAAAACAATCGAAGGCTGGGTGCGCGCGCTCGACCTGCGCGACCGCGAGACCGAAGGTCATACCCAGCGTGTGACAGAACTAACGCTCAAGGTCGCTGCCAAACTTGGTTTCACGGAAGAGGAGTTATCCCACATCCGGCGCGGCGCTCTCCTGCACGACATGGGCAAGATCGCAATTCCCGACGAGATTCTGCAAAAACCGGGCCCGTTAAGTGAGGCGGAATGGGAAAAAATGCGCCGCCACCCCACCTATGCGTATGAAATGCTTTCCCCCATCGCCTACCTTCATCCGGCGCTGGTGATTCCCTTTTATCACCACGAACGCTGGGATGGCAGCGGCTATCCTCGCGGGTTGAAAGGCGGGGAAATACCCCTTGCCGCGCGTCTCTTCGCCATTGTGGATGTATGGGATGCGTTATGCAGCGACAGACCCTATCGAAAAAAACTCCCCCGCAGGGAAGTCGTCGCCTATCTGCGCGAGAAGGCGGGCATTCTTTTCGACCCTGAATTGGTGAGCCTTTTTCTCTCCGTCATCGAAGCGGAAAATGACTAGGGTCTGTATGCAAAATACTACTACCATGTCATTCTGAGGAGCGGAGCGACGAAGAATCTCTACGTTTGTTCAAAATTTACTAACCACCCGACAGTTTGGTTTTTGGACGCAGACACCTGTACTTGCGCCAGGTGCAAGTGAAAACGCAAATGGACGCAGATATTTGTGAAAATTACCCAAAAAAGTCTATCAAAATCAGCGTTTCCAGCGTTCATCAGCGTCCGGTCTTAGCTGGACTTTATCCATTTGAACATTAACAGAAAGCAGGGTAAGCTAAGGCAAACACTCCACCAAGAGGTCGCCGATGCCAACCCTGCACGCA
>JAGUZU010000057.1 GCA_020060625.1 Anaerolineales bacterium
CCAAAATAAACCGCCAAGTCGCCAAGAACGCCAAGAAAAAGAAGAAACTTGGCGGCTTGGCGTCCTTGGCGGTAAAAAAACGAAAAATGTTCTGATAGGTGATTCTACAGAATCTGAATGCTCCCTCTTTTTATCTATGCCTTTAACGTGCTTTGCCTGTTGACGATGCCTTGTTGCCAGGCGTAAACCGCCACTTGGGTGCGATCCGCGAGATGCAACTTACTGAGAATATTGCTTACATGACCCTTCACTGTATTTTCGCTGATCACAAGTTTTTCGGCGATCTGGCTGTTGGTCAGTCCATTGGCGATCAATTTCAGTACATCCGTTTCGCGGTCGGTCAGGTCGGTGAACAGGGGCTGTTCTTCGCTGTTCTCTCCCCGAATATTCTGTAAAACACGGGATGCCACACGTGGATGAAGGGTGACCTCGCCTTGAACAGCGCGATGCAGCACATCCACAAGTTTATCCATCTTCATATCCTTGAGAATATATGAAATCGCGCCCGCCTTCAATGCCGGGAAGATATGGATGTCTTCATGATAGGAGGTAAGCACGACCACTTGCGTGCGCGGGCTGGTGTGTTTGATCCTGCGCGTGGTTTCGATCCCATCCATACCCGGCATGATCAGGTCGAGCAGGACGATATCCGGGATCATTTCAGCCACCATGCTTAATGTCTCCTCGCCGGAAGATGCCTCTCCCACCACCTGGAAATCGGAGATCTTTTCGAGGTACGAGCGGATGCCGTTCCGCACCACTTCGTGGTCATCTGCTATCAATATACTTGTACGATGATGTTTCATATTCAAGTTCTCCTGTGCCGTGAATGGGTAGTTGCGCAATCAGGCAGGTTCCCTGCCCCGGCGCGCTTTGGATCTGAACGGTTCCGCGAACGCTTCCAATGCGCTCCCGCATGGATCGAAAACCCATCCCTTTTGCCTTTTGATTGATGTCGAAACCCTGTCCATTGTCCGAGATCGTCACCTGTAACGAATCGATATTGTAGACCAGGGAAATATCCACGCGGCTCGACTTGCTGTGGCGCGACACATTGGCAAGCGCCTCCTGCACGAACCGATAAACCGCCTGCTCCACGTCCAGGGGAAGTTGGCGGTCGTTCCGGATCACGAGAGAGGCGGCAATATCGTTGCGGTTTTCCCACTCGAAGATATATTCCCTTAACGTGGTTTGCAAGCCTTGTTCCTGCAAGGCGATTGGATAAATTTCCTGGATCAGGAAGTTCAATTCCTGAATGACTTCATAGATGAGGGTTTCCGCCTCGTTCAAGTGCGGTTTGGCTCCGCTTGAAACAGTCGTTTTCATGATTCCATTGACCGTACCCAACTGCGCAAGAGCGGCAAACGCCTTTTGCTTGGCGCTGTCGTGGAGGTCGCGCGCGAGGCGGTTGCGTTCCTCCATCACAGCCAGGTCTTTCGTCTGTTCGAACAATTCCATGTTTGCGATGGATAGCGAGGCGCGGTTCACCAATGCGGTGAAGAGGCGGATGGCATCCTCGTTGAGCGCGTTGGGGCGGGTGTATGCCACGTTGAAGACCGCCATCACCTTGCCGTCTATCACAATGGGGAAATAAGCAAGCGACTGAATGCCTTCGCTTCGGATGGCAATCCGCGCATCTTCGCGCAGTTCGACTGTTTCAAGGTTGGAAACGATAACCGCCTCGCCCGTACTCATGGCATGACCGATGATCCCTTCGCCTTCTCCAAACGCAAGCGTGGATAGTGTCTTCGGGCGAAATCCGTGACTGACGCGAGGCATGATTTTGCGGTGTTTTTCATTCCATGCGAAAACCGCGCTTCGATCCGCTCTCAATGTGGAAGTGGATACATCCACAAGGGTTTGGAAGACTTGATTCAAGGTGACGCTGCGCAGGATTTTTTCGTCCGCCCGATACAGGGCGTCTATCTCGCTTGTGCGTTTTTCCAGGTCGGCGGTGCGTTTTTTGACGAGACGCTCAAGTTCGCGGTTTCGGTTTTGAATGCTTTTGACGCGCCAACGCAGGGCGCCCGCCACTGCTGCGCCGAAGAGGATCACAAGAACGCCCCGGAACCACCACGTTTCCCAGAACGGCGGCACAACAACGATCTTGATGGACTGACCGCGCTCGCTCCAGACGCCGTCACTATTCGAGCCGCGCAGTCGCAGGGTGTAGGCGCCGCCTGGCAGGTTGGTGTAACGCCCGTTCCTTTGGCTGCCTGTCTTCACCCAGTCCGCGTCGAAGCCTTCCAACATGTAGGAATACTGGTTTCTGGACGGCTGTTCATAGGCGAATGCGGCAAACTCAAACTCGAACGAGTCCTGGGGCCACTTAAGCGTGATGGTTTGCAGGTATTCGGCTGTCTGTTTCTGAATGAGCGGTACGCCATCCTGTGAAATCGAAATTAGGGCGACCTTCGGCGGGTAGGGATTATCCCTGATTTCCCTCGGTGTAAATACGTTCAGCCCGTTGATGCCGCCAAAGTACAAGTTTCCGTTATGGTCTCTGGCGTATGCGTTCTGGTTGAATTCGTTGCTTTGCAGCCCGTCGCTTGCCGTGAAATTACGAAACGCCTTACTGACCGGGTCGAACCTCGAAAGACCAAAGTTCGTGCTTAGCCACAGGTTTCCAGGGTTATCTTCGACGATCCCATAAATTACATTATTAAGGAGTCCGTCATCCTCCGTAAAGCGGCTGAACGTGCCGGTTGCCGGATTGTATCGATTCAAACCTCCGCCATGCGTGCCAAACCACAGAATGCCTTGCCCATCCTGGTAAATGGACATGACCGCATTACTGCCGAGCGTGGTCGCGTCTGCGGGGTCGTAATGATATTGGATGACCTCTCCGGTTTTCAGGTTGATGCGTTTCAAACCGTCATCGAATGTGCCGACCCAAAGACTTCCGTCCTTGTCCTCCAGAATGGCATCGATGATGTTCCCGTTGAAGGCGTACAGTTCCCCGAATTCGTGTTCGATGAAGGTTTGTGTTTCCTTATCGAAAATTGCCAGCCCGCGTTTGCTGCCAACCCAGAAGGTTCCCTGGGAATCTTCATACATTGAAAATATGGTAAAGCCCGATCCGTCACCCGCGTCGGCTGGTTGGAAATGGGAGAACTCATTGGTGTCGGGATTATACCGATCCAGTCCGCGCATGGTTCCCACCCAAAGCGTTCCCTCCCTGTCGATATACAACGAAATGACGCTGTTGCTGTCAATCGTGGTTGGGTCGTCCGGGTCGTGCTTAAAATGCGTGAATTCGTCCATTAAGGGAGTAAATCGATTCAATCCGCCGTTGTACGTGCCAATCCATACATATCCATTGGCGTCCACCAGGATTGGGAATACAAAATTGTCGCTCAGGCTGTTTGGATCGTCGGGGTTATGCCTGTAGTAGGCAAACCTGTCTTGCTGGCGGTTGTATTTGTTCAGCCCGCCTCCATACGTTCCGACCCACAGCACGCCGCTGGCGTCTTCATGGATGGCGTAGACCTGGTTGTTGCTCAATGTGTTTGGCACGCTTGGCTGGTTCTGGTGATGAATGAATTTATAGGATTGTGGGTCGTAACGATCCAGCCCGTTATTTGTGCCGATCCACAGTCCGCCTGCGCGGTCTACGTAGAGCGCGTAGACTGTATTCCCGGCAAGACTGTAGGGGGAATCCTTTGAATTCATGAATCGGGAGAAATATTTTGCGCCGGCATTGAAGCGGTTCAAGCCGTTGGCGGTGCCGATCCATATCTCGCCCTTCTTGCCTTCCACGACGCTCAAGATGCGGTTATGGCTGAGGCTCGCCGGGTTATTTTCGTCGAATTTGTATATGGTATAGGTGTCGTTCTCGATGTCGTACACATTGACGCCCGCGTTGGCTGTGCCTATCCATAACAATCCGCTCGAGTCTTTGAAAAGGGCGGTGATGGAGTTGCTGTTCAAGCCGAACGGGTTGTCGGGGGAGGCGCGGCGATGCGTGAACGAGTTTGTTTTGAAGTCCAGAAAATCCAGCCCGTTGTCCGTACCGATCCACAAGCCGTTTTCATCCAGGTACAGATCGTGTATTTGGTTGCTGGAGATGCTTTGTTCGTTTTCTTTATCGTGAGTGTAGCGGGTGAACTTCCCGGAGCGGGGATCATACCGGTTCAGACCGCCGAGGCGCGTGCCGATCCACAGATAGCCGTTTTCATCCTCCGCGAGGGATGTGATCGAGCGGTCGCCCAGGCTGTTTGGGTTGTTGTTCTCGGGCTTGTAGACTTTGAATTCATAACCATCGTAGCGATTCAATCCGTCATCCGTGCCGATCCAGAGGAAGCCTGCCTGGTCTTGCAGGATGGCGTGAACCACGCTTTGCGACAGCCCTTCTTCGAGACTAAGCCGTTCGAAGCGAACGTTTTTTCCGTAGGGTATGGAAGAACTGCCGGAAACAGGATCAGGTCCAAGGTCCGGCGGTGAGGCGGTGGGAGTATCCTTCAACACGGAGGCAGGGTCGGACGTCCCACATGATGCCAGAAGGACGGCAAGGAGGATCGCCAGTACAAACATTCTCTTGCGCATGATGGGGTAATTATAAGATATTTGAGCGGGCTATGCCGCCCGAGATACCCTTCCACAGGAGGGTTTTTTGCGCATGTTGGGAGTATGCGGGTAGCGGCGCGGAGGTTGGGATAAACCGTCCCTGACATGGTCGAAAAACAAACATTCAGGCGCATGACGTTTTTGCCGTCAGTTTGTATGATGATGCCAGTGTATGCGGAACAGTTTTCTCTCCTCACAGAGCGAACCGCATTTTTGCATGGGGCGGATGTCGGAATTACGCGCCGGCTTCCGCCCCTGTCCTATCAGTTTGAAAAGGAGGCTGCCAATCAAGTGCATTTTCCCTCTCGATTGATTTCTTGATTTCAAACAAAGGAGATAAGAGAATGAAGCAAAAAAGTTTTTATGCCTTGCTGAGCATGTTGGTGATGTTGAGCATGATCCTGGCGGCTTGCGCGCCCGCCGCCTCCGAGGCGACGGAAGAGCCTGCCGCGACCGAAGAAACGGCTCCCGCCGAGGAGGCGCCCGCCGCCACGGAAGAGGCGATGACGGACCGCGCCGGCGCATGGGTGGACGAGGTCGTCTTCACGGAGGAGAATTCCGCGGAGGCGGCGGTTTCCCAATTGAATGCCGGTCAACTGGATCTGTATGCCTACACGGTTGCCGAAGCGCCCGTGTTCGAGACTCTTAAAAGCAGCCCCGGATTGACTTCAACCCAGATTGTCGGTTCGAGCAATACGCTCATGATGAACCCGGCGGAATTCCGCGACGGGCGTTTGAATCCCTTCTCGAATCGCAAGATCCGCGAAGCCATGCACTGGCTGATCAACCGCGATTATGTGGTGCAGGAGATATACAAAGGACTTGCCCGCCCGCGCTACACCGTGTTGACCACCGTCTTCCCGGATTATGCGCGTTATGCCGATATTTTGCGTGGGCTGGAATCAAAATACGCCTATGATCTCGACAAGTCGCGGGAAACCGTTGCCGCTGAAATGGAAGCCATGGGCGCGGAATTGGTGGATGGCAAGTGGTCGTACAATGGCGAGCCTGTTACTCTGGCATTTGTGATTCGCACGGAAGATAACCGCAGACCGATTGGCGATTACATCGCCAGCCAGTTGGAAAACATTGGTTTTGTGGTGGACCGCCAGTTCAAGACCCGTTCTGAGGCGTCCCCGATCTGGTATCAGAGCAATCCCGCAGACGGACAGTGGCATTTGTACACCGGCGGCTGGATTTCCCCGTCCATTGACCGCGACGAAGGCGACCAGTTTGCCGCATTCTTCACCGCCCAGGGTGATTCGGGTCCATTGTGGCAGGCTTACATCCCCGCTCCGCGATTGGGTGAAGTGGCGCTGGATTTGCTGAACAACAATTTTGACAATCTCGAAGAACGCCGCCAATTGTTCGAAGAGGCGCTAACGCTTTCGATGGAGGAATCCTACCAGGCGTGGATCGTGGACGAAGCCAGTTTTGCTCCGTTCGTGAACAACCTGAGCGTGGCTTCCGACCTTGCGGGCGGACCCGAAGGCTCGCAGATCTGGGGTCAGACCATCCGCTTTGAAGGACAGGAAGGCGGCACGGTTCGTATTGCGCAGCCTGGAATTTTGGTCGAGCCGTGGAATCCGCTTGGCGGCACGAACTGGATCTACGACTCGTTCCCGCAGCGCGGCACGAGTGACAATGCCGTCGTCTCGGACCCGTTTACGGGGCTGGCTCTGCCGCAACGCCTCGAACGCGCGGAAGTGACCGTGGCGGACGGCTTGCCCGTGTTCAAGACCCTCGATTGGATCAGCCTGGAAACGACGGACAAGATCGAAGTCCCGGCGGATGCGTGGATTGATTGGGACGCCGTAAATCAAAAATTCATCACCGTTGGCGAAAAATATCCCGATGGTTTGACCACGCTTACAAAGTCCATAGTCTATTATCCCGAAGGCATGTTCGACTCGGTCAAGTGGCACGACGGCAGCCCGCTTTCCGCGGCGGACTTTGTGATGAACATGATTATGCTTTTCGACCCCGCCTATGAAGACAGCGCCATCTACGACGAGGCGACGGTTGCGGCGTTGGAAGGCTATCTCGCGTCCTTCCGCGGCGTCCGCATCGTTTCCACCAATCCGCTCGTGATCGAGACCTACAACGACGCTTACAACATCGACGCGGAGATCATGATCTCGAACAATCAGGTGTATCCGAATCCCACTTGGTGGCCCCAGTATTCCTACGGCGAAGGCGCCTGGCACTCGATTGCGCTCGGCGTCCTTGCCGAAGCCAACAAGGAACTTGCCTTTACCGCGGATAAAGCCGACGCGCTCTCTGTGGAATGGAATTCCATGATCAGCGGACCGAGTCTTGAGATTTTGAAAAAATACCTCGATCAAGCTGCCTCGGAGAATTTCATTCCGTACGCCGCCACACTGGGCGAGTTCGTCTCTGCCGACGAAGCGGCGGCGCGTTATGAGAACCTCGGAAAGTTCCATGCCGAGCATGGTCACTTCTGGGTGAACACCGGACCGTTCATCCTCGATGGCGTCTTCCCGGTGGAAGGCACGCTCACGCTCAAACGCAACCCCGAATACACCGACAACGCCGACAAGTGGTCGCGCTTCGACGCCGCGAAGATCGCCGTGGTTGAGGTGGATGGACCCGGACAGGTGGCGGCGGGCAGTGAAGCGGTCTTCGATGCCTTCGTCACGTTCGAAGACGAGGCGTACCCCAGCGCCGACATCAGCGAGGTGAAGTATCTGTTGTTCGACTCCACCGGCGCGCTGATCGTTTCCGGCGCGGCAGAGGCTGTGGGTGAGGGGCAGTATCAGGTCACGTT
The DNA here is from genome assembly GCA_020060625.1 of Anaerolineales bacterium. Classification (GTDB taxonomy): domain Bacteria; phylum Chloroflexota; class Anaerolineae; order Anaerolineales; family Villigracilaceae; genus Villigracilis. Next base: position 7,355 of record JAGUZU010000057.1, read on the forward strand.
GGATGCGTCAACCACATCCGATCTTGAAGTTGGAGCGAACCGCCTCGAGGTGATCGTCATCCCATCCGTGGTGAGCATCGCATCCTTCGCCCCGTACGAGTTCGTGTTGACCAAATAGTTTTTTGAAAGGTGACAGCCGCCTGCGGGCGGTTGTCACCTGCGAGGAGAAGCCGATGACGACCGCAACCGAAACGATCCCATCCACGCCAGTATCGAGGAGACCCGCCGGCACGTTTCTGCGCTTGTTGAAATTTACAGCCGCGCGCCTGTTCTCCCTGTTCGTTACGGTTGTCATCGGCGTTTTTTTGACGATCCTCATTGCCAACATGGGCGGCTACGTGGATACGATCCGCAGGGCGGAAATCCGCGAAGGCATCATGGTGCGGGTGAACAGTACGAATATTTTGGATAACCTTTCGGCGGAAGACCGGCTCAAAAGGATCGAAGACATGGCGCGGCTGGAGGAGAAACGCCTCGGACTCGACCAGCCCTTCATGGTTCGCACGGTAAAGTACATGAGCAACGCCCTGACTTTGAATCTGGGACGCGCGCAGAAAATGTCCAGCGACAGCGGTTCGCGCACGGTGCGGCTCATCATCCTCGAACGCCTCGCCCCGACCCTGATCCTGTTCGGCGCTTCGAACATCCTTCTCTTCGCTGGAAGCATTTTGATCGCCCTCAACCTCTCCCGAAACTACGGCAGTTTTTTGGATCGGGTGATCGTGGGGCTTGCCCCCACATCCTCCGCGCCCGGCTGGTTTTATGGATTATTCCTTATTGTTCTTTTTGCGGGCGTATTAAGGCTGCTTCCCTTTGGCGGCATGGTGGATGCGCCCCCGCCGCCCAATCGTTTCGATTACTTCCTTAGTTTGCTGAAGCACCTCGTCCTGCCGACGGTTGCCATTGCGCTCAGCACGCTTTTTCTCAGTACATATAATTGGCGCACATTTTTCCTCATCTTTTCGAGCGAGGATTACGTGGAAATGGCAAAAGCCAAAGGGCTGACCTCGCGCGACATCGAACGGCGTTACATCCTGCGCCCCACGCTTCCCACCATCATCACCAACTTTGCATTGATCCTCATCTTTCTTTGGACGGGCGCGCCGATCCTCGAAACCGTTTTCAACTGGCCCGGGCTTGGGCGGGCGTTGTTTCAGGCTGTCGGTCTCTTCGATATTCCCGTGATCGTCGGCTCTACCGTCATCTTTGCCTACATGCTTGCCATCACCGTCTTCATCCTTGATTTTGTCTTCGCGCTGGTTGACCCGCGTGTGAAGGTCGGCTCCGGAGAAAACAGACAATGATCGCCTTCCGAAATTCCATGCGCGACCTGGGGCGGTATCCATCCGCCGTTGCGGGGATCGTCCTCATCGTTGTCTTCATCGTCGTCTCGATCTATGCGATGGTCGCCGTGCCGTATTCGGAGGCGATTCGATTGTGGCGCGCGGACGAAGGCGTCTGGTACAAGAATCCCATTTCCGCGCCGCCCGCATGGACAAATCTCTTCCGCGACCAAAAACTGCCCGAATCGATGGCGTTTGATTCCCGTGATGAGTCTGTTCCCAAAACCGTTATGGACATCGGAAAGGGGCTTCAGGAAACCGTCATCACCTACACGTTCGACTATTCCTTCGACAGCTTTCCGAAGGAGATGGCGTTGTATTTCAAGTCCGCCTATTCGCAGAAACAACCGTACGTTTCCGCGTTGTGGATCACACCCGACGGGCGCGAAATCCGTGTGATGGATGCGTCCGCCGGTTCCTCAAGCACATATTATTTTTCGCAGGATTCAAAGTTGGAGCGCCGCCTCGGCGGGATCAAGCCAGCCGAAGGGCTCTTCCTCCCGCCCGAAAGCGACTCCCACGTTGCGCAGCGCGGCGAATATCAACTGCGCCTCACCATCCTGACGTTTGAGCCTGATTCCGCCATAGACGCCGAATTCGTGCTTTATGGTCAAGTTCACGGCTGGGCAGGGACGGATCACCTGCGGCGGGATTTGTCGGTCGCTTTGTTATGGGGTATGCCGGTTGCGCTTGCGTTCGGTCTGCTTGCCGCGCTTGGCACAACCGCGCTGACGATGATCATTTCGGCGGTGGGAACGTGGTTCGGCGGCTGGCTGGATGAACTCATCCAACGCTTCACCGAGATCAATCTCGTGCTTCCCTTCCTCCCGATCCTCATCATGGTTGGCACATTCTATTCGCGCAGCATTTGGGTCATCCTCGGTGTGACCATCCTGCTCAGCATCTTCAGCGGACAGATCAAAGCCTATCGCGCCATCTTTTTGCAGGTGAAGGAAACGCCCTACATCGAAGCCGCCCGTTCGTATGGAGCGAGTCAGTGGCGCATCATCTTTCGCTATTTGATCCCGCGCATCATTCCGGTGTTGATTCCGCAACTGGTGACGATCATCCCCACGTTCGTGTTTTTGGAGGCGTCGCTGGCGGTGCTGGGCTTGGGCGACCCCGTCCTGCCGACCTGGGGCAAGGTCATTGACGATGCGCGCGTGAACGGCGCATTGTTCCAGGGACAATATTACTGGGTGCTGGAGCCGTCTGTCCTGCTCATGCTCACCGGGCTGGCGTTTGCCATGCTGGGCTTTTCGTTGGACCGTATTTTCAACCCGCGTCTGCGAGGTCTGTAACAAACCATGAACACAACCGCGCAACTCCTCCAGATCGAAAATCTCGTCCTTCACTTTCGCACGGAAAAAGGAAGCGTGCAAGCGGTGGACGATGTCAATTTTGAGCTTGATTTCAATCGCGCCGTCGTCATTCTCGGCGAATCGGGCTGCGGGAAGACTTCGCTCTCGAAGGCGTTACTGCGCCTCCTGCCCCGCAATGTGGATAGATATTCCGGTAAAGTTTTCCTGCAAGGCATGGATGTCATGTCTCTGGAGGATGAGGAATTCCGGCAGAATATCCGCTGGGTGGAGATGTCCCTTGTGCCGCAAGCCGCAATGAATGCCTTGAACCCTGTTCTCAAGGTCGGTGACCAGGTTGCCGAGCCAGTCATGATCCATTTGGGTTTAAGCAAGACCGAATCTCTGGGGCTGGTCTACAAGATGTTCCAGCATGTGGGCGTCCCCGCGGATTTCGTGCATCGCTATCCGTTCGAACTGAGCGGCGGAATGCGTCAGCGTGTGGCGTTGGCAATGGCTCTGGTCACATCGCCCAGCCTCATCGTCCTGGATGAGCCGACCTCCGCGCTGGACCTGCTCACGCAGGCGAACATCATGAACGTCCTCAAGCGCATCAAACATGAACTTGGCACGTCGTTCATTCTGATCACGCACGACATTGCCACGTCCAGCGAACTTGCGGATGAGGTTGCCATCATGTATGCGGGTCAGATCGTGGAAACGGGCGATGCAAGCGACTTCTTCCCCGCGCCTTTGCATCCGTACTCACAGATGCTCATGGCGAGCGTCCCGCGCCTGCGCAGCGACTCCGACCCGATTTTTATTACGGGGCAGCCGCCGAGTTTGATGAACCCGCCCGCCGGCTGCCGGTTCGCGGCGCGCTGTCCGTACCGCTTCGAGAAATGCGCCGAGGAACCGCCCGTTTTCCAAAAAGGGAAACGCAAGGTCAAATGCTGGCTGCATCAATAAAGGATTCTCATCATGCCGTCCCATGCGCTTTATGACGTTCTTTACATCTTCAAAGATATTCACAAAGTAGTCCTTGAATTTGCCGGGGAGCTGGACGAAGACCAAATGGTTTGGAGACCGAGAGGATACAGCACATCCATTGGTTTTCATCTCTGGCATCTTGCGCGCGAATCGGATTTCCTTAAAGCCATCATTTTGGAACGCGCGCCGCAGCTTGGACCGGATTTCGGCGAGCCAAAAGAGATTTGGGAGAATGAGTCGCTTGCCGGAAAGTGGGGTTTCCCCACGGAATTGAATGCGACTGTCGGCACCGGGCTGACGGACGAAGTCGTTGCCACGCTTCCCATCCCGCCGAAGGATGAACTGCTGGATTATCTGCGGCGTTCGTACGAAGCGGTGGAGGAATTCGTGGAACTGCTGGATGAACGCTACTCCACCTTCGATGGAGTGGATGAGGAAATGAAGAAGAAACTTCAGAACATCCGCCTGAACCTGCTTGTTTTTCTTTCGCACGACTGCCGCCACCTCGGCATGATGGAATGTTTGAAAGGCTTGCAAACCGGTTTCGGTTCTGCAACCGAAAAACGGAAAGGATAATCTCAGGTCGCGTTTGCAGCGTGACAGGATGAGAGCGAGCCATGATGACTGAATTAAAAGAGGTAAAAGAAATGTCGTTCAAAGTACGGCAACCGGCGGAAACATTATTGTCCATTCGAGACCTGCGTGTGTGGTATGAACTTCGCCGCTTTGGTTTCGGTCACGCGGGCTATGTCAAGGCGGTGGACGGCGTCAGCTTTGACCTGGATGAAGGGGAAACGGTGGCAGTTGTCGGCGAGAGCGGATGCGGAAAATCCAGCCTTATGAAGACCATCCTCGCGTTGAACGTTCCCACCAGCGGCGGGCTGGTCTTTGAAGGAAAAAATCTTGCCGACCTGAAAGGGAACGATCTGCGCGATTATCGTTTCGGGATCGGCTACGTTCAGCAGGACCCGTATGGCGCGCTCCCGCCGTTCATGACCGTTCGGCAAATTTTGGAAGAGCCGCTCATCATCAGCGGCGTGAAGGATAAGATCGAACGGCTCGAACGCATTCATAAAACGATGAGCGAAGTGAAGCTTCATCCAGTGGATGATTTTTTGCAGAAGTTCCCGCACATGCTCAGCGGCGGACAGCAGCAGCGCGTGGTGATTGCGCGCGCGATGATCCTCGACCCGAAGATGATCGTGGCGGATGAACCCGTGTCCATGCTGGATGCGTCGGTGCGTGTGGAGATTTTGAAACTGCTTCGCGCCTTGCAGGAGAAACACCGCCTTTCGGTCATTTATATTACGCACGACCTTTCGACGGTGAAATATTTTTCCGCGCGAATTTTTGTGATGTATGCGGGCAGTCTTGTCGAAAAAGCCGAAACCCGCCGCCTGCTCGATAACCCGCTGCATCCATACACGAGCGCCCTGCTTGCCGCCACCTCCGATCCCGATGCGCGCAATGCGGATACTTTCAAGGAGGTTCCGCCCGGCGAGCCGCCCAGCCTGGTCAACCCGCCGAAGGGCTGTCGTTTTCATCCGCGCTGCGCCAAAGCGATTACAGGTTTATGCGATGAAAAAGAACCCATTGACTTTGAACCCGAACCGGGACATTTCGCCGCCTGCTGGTTGTATCAACCGGAATGAGATCGCCGCGCCTCCTTCTTACTTTCGGCTTGTTCCTGATGCTGTTGGGCTTTCTCCTCCCGACGCTGATGGTCATGCGCATCCTGCCGCTTGGATTTTTTCTCAGTTTTCTGTCGTGGGCATCTTCGGTTACGGGGTTGTTCCTGGGAGCGATTGCCGTTGCAATGATGACTCGCGCGCGTTAAAAAGTGACAGCCGCCTTGCGGGCGGCTGTCACTTTGATTTCACTTCTTACATTTCGTCCAATGCCCTGAAACGGTGGATGAAATAGATCGCCAGCCCAAAGAGGACGATGGCATTGGCTTGGTGTGTCAACGCGACCACGATGTTCACATAGGAAAGGATCGTCCACACGCCGAGCGTGATCTGCAAAGCGACCACGCCTGTGAGCCACAAGAGTCCCTTTTGAATATCGGCGGGATAATTTTGCTTTTTCACAATGTAATAGACAACCGGCACAAGGATGATTCCCAGCCATGCCAGCCAGCGGTGGATGAAGACAATGGTCTGCGGGGTTTCAAAGAGATTGATCCATGAACTGAACAGGTTTGGCGGAACCCATTTCCCGAACATGAGGGGCCACGTATCCGAAACGTGACCTGCCTTAAGCCCCGCCGTCATGCCGCCGTAGGAGATTTGGAGGAGAAGAAGAATGGTTGACCACAGCGCGAGTTTGGAAGGCGGAGACCATTTTGCCTTCTTCGACGAATCATGGAAACCGTACTTATGCCCCAAAGCCGTCCACAGGGCGATTGCAAAAAGCGACAGGGCGAATAGCAGGTGGATGGTGAGGCGGAAGTGGCTCACGGCGGGACGATCCACAAGTCCGCTGGCGACCATGTACCAGCCCATGAACGCCTGCCCGATGAACAGCATTCCCATCACGAAGTAGACGCCGAATTCCTTGAACGGGATGGCTTTCTTGAAGAGGAAATAAAAGACGGGAATGGCATAGAACAACCCTGCCAGCCGGGCAATGAGGCGGTGTACCCACTCGATGTAGAAGATGTATTTGTATTCCTCCAGCGTCATGCCGGTGTTGATCTTGATGTATTCGGGCGTTTGCTGGTACTTGGTGAATTCCGCCTCCCATTGATGTTGCCCGATGGGCGGGACTGCGCCGTTGATCGGATTCCACTCCACAATGGAGAGACCGGAACGGGTGAGGCGGACGAATCCGCCGAAGACGACGAGAAAGGCAACGACGAAGGTAAAAACGAACAACCATTTCATCACTGTGACATTTTGGGTTTTTGGCATATTGTTTCTCCGTTTGGTATCGGCGGCATTATAGCATGTGGGGGGGGGCGTGAGTTGGTGGAACTTTTGTCACAGCCTGCTGGCGGCTTGATGGGGAAGGCGGGTTCGAGGTCCGGTGGGAGGCGGGGAAAAGAAAACGCCCATCGCGCGGATGGGCGTTTTCTCTATCCGCCGTTTCTCAATTGATCGAGCAACTGGCGATAGTCCTCCACATTGGGCGGATTCATCAGGACGATCTGGTTGATGACTTCGACCGCGTTTTGTTTGTCTCCGTTTTCGACGAGGGTTTCGCCGAGCGCGTCGAGCATGGATACGGCTTCGGTCGTCTGCCCGGCGCGATGCAGTTGCGCGGCAAGCGTGCGTTTGAGCAGGGGTTGGTCGTCATGTTCCTGGACGAGTTCCTCCAGGAATTTCAGCGCCAGTTCATTTTTGTTCTGGCTTTCCAGATGGGTGATGTAGTTTTCGAGCTCGGTCATGGCTTTATCGCTTTGCGCCATGCGCAGGTTGAGTTCGATCAGTTGTTTGCGCGCCGTATCGTCATCCGGGTTGAGGGTGCGGATCTGTTCGTACACGCGCAATGCCTGTTTCCAGTCGAGCCGCTGCATGTCGATATCCGCCATGCGCTGGAGGATGTGGATGTTCCAGTGGCGGTCGGCGTTGCCTTGTTGCGCGAGCCGCAGGGCGGTGGTGTAGGTTTTGCGGGCTTTGTCCAGTTCGGCAAGGCGGTAATGGATGGCGGCGAGTTCGAGATATTCGTTGATGGCGTCGTCAATTTGACCGCGCGCCGCGAACTGCTCGATCAGCCTGTTCCTTGCTCCCAGGTCCATGGGCGAAATCTGGATGATTCGCCGCAGTAATTTCGTCGCCTGCGCCGCCTCGCCGCGCACGCTGTAGGCTTGCGCCACAACGCTGAATTTGGCAATGGCATCCACGGTTCGACCTTCCTTGACCAGCAAATCGCCCATGATGGTGTGGAGCGGGAGGTAGGTTGGGGCGTGCTGCACGGCATCGTAGGCTTCGTCCATGGCGGAGCGGAGACTGCCCATGCGCGCCAACTGGTTGATGCGATTCATGGATTCGATCACGTGGCTGGACTGCGCCTGGAGGATTACGTCGGCAAGCGGGGCTGGCATGTTGCCTTCCTGGCGGGGAATTTGATCGCGTACTTTGTGAAGTTGTTCGCGCCAGTCGGAACGCATCAACAATCCGTCTACGTTTTCGCACACCTTGCGGAGGGCGGTTTCGTCCTTTTGGTTTTGATATGCTTCGATCAGGGGTTCGTACTGCTGGCGTATGTCTTCGGCTTCCTCGGTGGTGACCGTCGTTGAATCGGCGAGTTTCAGGGATTCGAGGTATTCGAGCGCCGCGCTGTGAAAATCGGATTTTCTGACAAGAAGCTGTCCCAGCAGGAGGCGGGTGGCAAGCGCGTAATCGTTATGCTTGACGGCGTTTTGCAGAAAACGCTGGGCGCTCTCGAAGCGTTCGCCTTTGAAGCGGAGAAGCCCAATGCTGAAATATAAAGCCGGATGTTTAAAGCCCGCCTCGAGCGCGCTTTCCATTTCCTCGGCGGCTTGCGTTTCGTTGCCCTTCGATTGGGCGTCGATGGCTTGACCGAGATGCAGGATGATTCGGGCTTGCTCGTTCTGCTGCATCGAAATGGGGCTGGTGCCTTTCATGATGGCGCTCAGACCGCGGCGTTCTTTGGCGGCGGGGCTTTCGTCGGAGTAGTCGAAGAGGAGTTCTGCCAGCCGGGTCAGTGCTTTTTGGCGGGCTTCAGCAACCGGGTCCAGACCGGAGGCGGCTTTTTGCGGCTGCTGCAACTGCTTGACCTGTGCCATGCGAATGGGGGCTGTCCCGCCTTTTCCGCGAATCGGTTTGGGAAGCAGCTGCCCGGTCTTGAGCAGGGTCAACGCCTGTTTGACTTCGGGGCTGTCCGGTAAAAGCGATTGCGCCTTTTGAACCATTTCGTTCGTTTTATCGGCGCTGCCCGCGCGTTGCGCGATGCTGGCGATGGCAAGATATTCCGTCACTGCCTGTTGGGCGTGACCGAGCTTTTCATGAACCTGCGCAAGGCGCGAACGGGCAATGGCATGTTCGGGGTTGATGTTCGTCACCCGCACCCAGTTCTCGAAGGCTTTTTCCGTATCGCGTTGTTTCAGGAACAGGTCGCCCGCGCGAATGGCGGCATCGGCGGCGGTCTTCAAGTCGCCGATGCGCTCGGATAATTGCGCGACCTTTTCCATTGGCACAGGGTCGTCGGGGGAGATTTGCGCGGCGCGCGTATAGATCTGCAGCGCCTCTTCGAGACTGCCGAGTTGATACAACGCAAGCCCGAGGCTGTTCAACGCCTTGGGATGATCTGGAAATTCCTCCAACGCGCGGCGATACGCGCCAACCGCCTTTTCCCATTCCTGATCCCAGGCGGCGGAATGTCCTTCGTTCATTGCTTTTTGAAAGATGTCTTCTCGAGCGGGCATGATGGATAATCTGTTTTCCGTTTCGGGATTTTTTACCGGCGTTGGAATTATAACCCTGGATGCCTGGTGAATGAACCGCGCCGCCGCTTACTTTAGTACCGACATTTCGCCCCAGTTCGCGCCCGCTCTTGCTTCTGTTTCGAGAGGGATGCTCATCGGGTAGGCGTTTGCCATCGTTTCCTGAACGACCTTTGCGGTCTTTTGCATTTCCTTTTCGGGACATTCCAGCACAAGTTCGTCATGCACTTGCAGGAGCATCTTCGCCTTCAATCCGGCGGATTTGAGCGCGGGCGGGATTTGGATCATCGCGATCTTCATGATGTCTGCGGCTGTGCCTTGAATGGGCGCGTTGATGGCTTCACGTTCTTCGCGGTTCTTCATCTGGACGTTGGATTTGCCCTGTAATGCCGGGAAGTATCGCCTCCGCCCGAGCAGGGTTTCCACGTAGCCGATCTCGGCGGCTTGACGGCGAATTCCGTCCAGGTATTGTTTGACGCCGGGGAATTTCCTGAAATATGCCTTGACGAAATCCTCGGCTTCGGCGAGCGTGAGTTCGGTGGTGCGCGTCAGCCCAAACGCGGACATGCCGTAGATCAACCCGAAGTTGATGGCTTTGGCATGACGGCGCATGTCTTTTGTGACTTTATCCAGTTCGATGTCGTAGATCGCGGCGGCAGTCGTCGCGTGAATGTCTTCGCCCGCGCGGAAGGCGGCGAGCATGGCTTCATCCTGCGCCATGTGCGCGACGATGCGCAGTTCGATCTGCGAATAGTCCACGGAAAGCAGAACGTTGCCTTCATCGGCAATGAACCCATTGCGGACACGCCGTCCCGTTTCGGTGCGGATTGGGATGTTTTGCAGGTTCGGGTTATTGGAAGAGAGGCGTCCTGTCACCGCGCCGATCTGGCTGTAGGAGGTGTGTACGCGCCCCGTCACGGGGTCAATGGCGGCGGGCAGGGCGTCCACGTATGTGGATTTGAGCTTTGAAAGTTCGCGGTGTTCGAGGACGAAATCCAGCGCGGGGTGTTTACCGCGCAGGGCGTCCAGCACGTCTGCCGAGGTGGAGTAAAAGCCTGTGGCGGTTTTGCGTCCTTTGTCGGGTGGTTCGAGGCGAAGATGGTTGAACAGGACGTCCGAAAGCTGCTGGGGTGAGTTGATATTGAACGTCTTGCCGACGTGCCCAAAGATTTCCTTTTCGATCTCTGCCAGCCGCGCCGCAAGATCTTTGGACATGTCGGCGAAGAATTTCGTATCTATCAACGCGCCTGTCATTTCCATCTCTGCCAGGACGGGCGTGAGCGGCATATCCACATCGTCCAGCAGTTTCGTGCCGTTTACGCGTTCCACTTCTTTTTGCATGATTGGCATCAGGCGCAGCGTGGTTTCGGCATCGGCGGCGGCGTAATTCGCCGCGACCTCAATGGCGACGTCCGCCATGCTGATCTGCTTTTTGCCCTTGCCGATCAACTCTTCGATGTGGGTCATCTCTTCGCCCAGCCGTGATGATGCAAGATTCTTCAATCCCATGTTGCGCGAGGACGGGTCCACGATAAATTCCGCCAGCATGGTGTCGAACGCGAGCGGGGAGGTGATGAGTCCGTGCCGCGCGAGAATGATGTAATCGTATTTGGCGTTATGCGCGACCTTTCCGACCCTCGGGTCCGTCATGGATGGCGTCAACGCGGCGATGACTTTATCAATCAGCAGGTTCTTTCCTGAAGTATGCCCAACGGGGATGTAATAGCCCTGTCCTTCTTTGATCGAGAGCGAAATGCCGACCAGTTCCGCTTTCATTTCTTCGGTATCGGTGGTCTCCGTGTCGAACGAAATCACTTTTGCCTTTGCAAGCAACTTGGCGAGATCGGCTAGTTTTTCATCCGAATCCACGACGATGACCTCGATGTTGGACGGCTTGACCTCCGTCACCACCTGCGGTTCGTTCACGAACATGGTCATTTGTCCGCTTTTGGTTCTGCCGGTCTTCGACGCGACTGCTGGCGCAGATTCGGTCACGCCGCCGCTGATGGCGGGGATTTTTGTCAGGAGGGTGCGGAATTCCATTTCCTTGAAGAAGGCTTCCAGTTTCGCCGCATCGAACGGCGCCACCTTGGCATGGTCGAGGTCGAATTTGAATTTAAGGTTCGTCTCGATGCGCGCCAGGTCGCGGCTCATGTACGCCGTCTCTTTGCTGGACTCGAGTTTGTTCCTCCAGCGCGGCTCCACCTGGTCGAGATTGGCGTAGACGTTATCCAGCGTATCGAATTTTTCGAGCAGGGCAATCGCCGTCTTTTCGCCCACACCCTTTACGCCCGGAATATTATCGGAAGTGTCGCCGACAATGGCTTTATAATCCACCACTTGATTCGGGCGCACGCCGAGTTTTTTGATGACGTCCTTGTCTGTGATATAGGTCTGGTCGTCGCCCGCGAGATAGACCGCCGTGCGCTCGTTGACCAGTTGAAGCAGGTCTCTATCGCCTGTGATGATCTTTACTCCAAGTCCCTGTTCGGCGGCGATGCGCGAAACGGTGCCGAGCACGTCGTCTGCTTCATAGCCTTCCATTTCAAGGCGCGGAATGTTGAACAAATCCACCATCTCGCGGATGCGCTCAAGCTGCGCGCGCAGGTCGTCGGGCATTTTTTCGCGGGTGGCTTTGTATTCGGGAAAGATGTCGTCGCGGAAGGTCTTGCCGACGTCGAAGGCAACTGCAAGGTATTCGGGCTTTTCCTGCTCCAGCACGCGGATCAATTCGCGCGCAAAGCCATAGATGCCAGCCGTTGGTTCGCCTTTTGAATTCATCCAACGCTGCGAACTTCCACCGGCGGTGAGGGCAAAATACATGCGATAGGCAAGAGCGTGTCCGTCAATCAGATAAAGAGTGGGGGGCATGGGGTTTGTCCGTTAATGGGTGTCCAAAAACTATGTTCATGTCATTCTGAGCGACCAAAGGGAGCGAAGAATCTCTCCCTCCTGCTTGGAGTCTTCCATGCAGATCGGAGATTCTTCGCCGCTGCGCGGCTCGGAACAACATGGAATGCGAAGCGTCTTTGACCATTCAAACACTTTTTAGACTTCCGAAGTCTGGGCATGAAAACAAAACGCAGAGTGATTATACTCTGCGCTTTTTCCTTAGCTGCGTCCGCGCGATGGGGGCGGAGATTCCTGCCCCTGCCGCTGGCGGGTCTGTCGGATGTAATCGCGCACCAATTGCGGGGGGTGCGGTTGTGTTCCGCCCATGATGAGATAACCCGGCGCCCAAAAATCGCCGGAGGGGTTTTCGCGTTTGAGGCGCGGGAACTCGTTGAAGATCTTTTCCGAAGTCTGCTGGCGCACGATCCGCATCAGATAGCCGGGCGACGTGTTGGGCTGGACGTTCACAACCCATTGCAGGTATTCGGGGCGCACGGACAAAAATTCCAGCCGCCAGCCGAAGGCAATGCAAATGTTCGAAAGCCAGTCACTGATGTGATCCGTCAGGTCGCCGGTGATGTAATGAGACGAGAAACGCGGCACGAGCAGGCAGGCGTAGGTCAGGTGGTACAAGCCCGCCGTGATCGGCTCGACGACGAGCTTCTTCGCCGCGGCGGTGGAGGGGCTTTCGCGCGTCACATCCGTTTCGCCGGGTTTCGGTTTGGAGACGGGCGTTTCCGGTCTCGGTTTTGATTTCGAGGGAGCCGTCACTTCGATGTCTTCCAGATCGGTCTGGCTTTCGCCTCTTTTTTGACTTTGAACCTGTTTCGTCGGACCAAGCTGATTCAACTGGACGGAAGGGGATGCCTCGCGGTTGAAGGCGGACGCATTCGACAGCGATTCGGAGACGCGGGTTTGGTTGGGGTCGAATGGCTCGGATTGGCTGGGCAGGTTTGGGTCGAGGGAGGAGGCGGGGGAAGGATTCGGCGAAGGGATGTCGTTGAGGATGTCCGAGATGGGGGCGATGTCGAGCGCGGCTTCTTCGTCATCCATGTCGGCGGGAAAGTCCCGCGCGATTTGGGATCTGGGAGCGGCGGGTTTTTCCGGCTCGTTGCCGCTGAAATTGTTCAGCAGTTGGCTCGCCTGCGAGCGGATGGTGCTGAACGGGGTTTCGGCGTCGAAGACGAAGGCAAGCACGGTTTCGGTCGAGAGACGGGTGGCGTACAGCATGTGTTCCGCTTTGGTGCTTTCCAAACGGATGAAGCGCAGGAGGTCGGAGCCTTTCTGCCCGTCCCAGTTGCGCGTGACGGTTTGCGCCACTTCCTGTGCGGCGTTCTGCGAGAGACCGCCCGCGTATGCCCACAGGTCGTCTTTGCGGGTGATCAGCGCGGCTTGCGCGGAGGATTCCAATGTGAGGCGGGTGAGGTGTTGGGCGGCTTTGTTCGCATCGCCCAGCCAGGGCATGGCGGTGAGCGTGTGGGATGTGACGCCGGGTGTCGGCTTGGGGTGACTGATTGCTTTCATAAATTCCGATATTCTAAACGGCTTGCGCGCCATGATCCACGGACGCAGGTCGTCGAAGGGGGGCGGGTCGCCGTTTTCGTCGCAAAGCAGGACGAGGTTGATGCCGGGGCGGATGGTTCGCAATGCGGCGCCGATCTCGCGGACCCATTCTTCGCCAAGCCCCAAGTCGAGCATGGCGAGAGGGGTGCCGACTTCGTCCGCCCGGACTACCGCGGACGCCTTGTTGTTAACCACGTGAACGCGATAAATGTCCGTGTCTTCCAGCGCGCGGCGGACGGTTTCACCGATACTTGCGGAAGAGGTTACGACGAGAATATCTGCGGGCATTTGTGGAAAGTTTATCACTTATAACAGGCAGAAGCAAGGCGACATAAGAACTATTTGTCGGTTTCAAAATTTGCCTGCATTTCCTTGATCCCGAGCAGAGCCATCAGGATTTCGGGCGGAAGGTCGGCTTCGGGCAGGTCGGTTTTGTAAAGCTGCCCGTTTTCGGCGCGTTCGCGCAGGTTTTTCCAGAGTAACTGGCGCTCCTCACCCGCCACGACGAGATCGTTGAGGGTCCTGGCATTTTGAAAATATTCGCCGGTGGAGTAGAGAAAGGTCAGTCGTTTCCACTTGTCAGTTTTGACAGGCTGGGACAACTTCTCCAGCGGTCCGATCTGGATCTTGAAATACTCCTCTTTCGCGCGGGGATGATCCGATTCATCCTTTAGCAGTTCGCCCCGCGTGGTGAGTTCGTGTCCGCGGACTTCGGCGATGAATTCGATCTGTCCGCTTCTTTCTCCGAAGGAGGCTGGTTGGTAGAACGCGAGATAATCCACGCTGACAACTTTCGGCGCGGTGCGAAGCGGAATGCGGTACCAGCCGAGCAGGCGCGCAATTTCCAAATCCCGCGGCGAAGGGAGCAGGCAGACGAGGACGAGGGAGGAGGGGGTGAGGGGCATGGGGAGTGGAAAGTGGAAAGTAGAAAGCGATGATCGGATTCTACTCGCTACTTTCCACTTTCCAAAGGGGCTTACATCAACCCAACTTCCTTATTAAACTCGACGATCAATTCGTCAATTTCATCCGCCTGCTTTCGGATGCCGGACCAGTAATCGTCTTGATACCATTGCTGTTGGATTTCCTCGTAGGTTTTGCCCTGCTGTTCGACCCAGGTGTAATACTTGAGGTTGTGCACGCGGCGGCGGTCGGTGTAACGAAGTTCGAGCATGTTGTCGGTGGATTGACCGTGCAGGTAGCGGGCGAAGTCGGCGGCGGCGTCGCGTTCGGTGTATTGCCCGTATTCCTGGTGCATCTCGTGCAGGCGCGAGCGGTAGAGCTCCATCGAGTCGGTCAGGACGGTGAGCATGATGTCGTTTTCGCCGAGCTCGTAGTATTTTGCGGCTTTGATCGCCGAAAGGACATTCGAGATGCCGGAGAAGCCGAGCAGGTCGAGCTGATTGACAGTCCCTTCGGGGACACCTTTCTCGATCAAGAAGGCGCGTCCGCTTTCTTCGTTGAAGAGACGGGCGAGGTTGACCACGGCATTATCGTCAATGGCGACGACCATATCGGTGTTCTTCGTGTTGTGGATCCACGGCACGTGTTTGTCGCCGATACCTTCGATGCGGTGCGCGCCGAATCCATTTTCGAGCAGGGTCGGGCATTGCAACGCCTCACTTGCGACGATCTTGCTGTCTGGGAAGAGTTGCTTCATGTAGTCGCCGCTGGCAATCGTCCCCGCCGAGCCGGTGGCGGACGCCATGCCGCGATAGCGGTCGTTTGGTCGCATGACCTGCTTCAGCACTTCTTCCATGGCATGACCCGTCACTTCGTAGTGCCAGAGGTAATTTCCGAATTCATCGAACTGGTTGAAGATCATCAAATCTTCGCCGGAGTTGCGGAGTTCCCAACATTTGTCGAATATCTCCTTGACGTTCGATTCAGAGCCGGGCGTTTTGATGGTTTCGCCTGCGACACTGGCAAGCCAGTCGAAGCGTTCCTGCGACATTTCCTCGGGCAGAATGGCAATGGACTCACATGCCAGCAAAGCGGAGTCGTACGCGCCGCCGCGGCAGTAATTGCCTGTGGAGGGCCAGACTGCTTTTTGCGTGGTTGGGTCGAATTGACCCGTAACCAGCCTCGGCACGAGACAGCCAAATGCGGCGCCGACCTTGTGCGCGCCGGTGGGGAACCATTTGCCAACCAACACGACGATGCGCGCGGGAACACCCGTCAGCGTGGAGGGCAGCTCGAGAAAATTGACTCCGCCAAAAGTCCCGCCGGAAGCGGTGGGTTGATTCTTCCACGTGATGCGGAAGAGGTTTCGCGGATGAATATCCCAGAGTCCGATTCCCTTTAATTCTTTCTGAATCTTTGCAGGGATTTTGGACGGGTCTTTCATTTCAGCGAACGTGGGGATGATGATATTGCGTTCCTTCGCGCGTTTTATTGCATTCGCACGGCGGTCTTTGTGAATGGTCAGGTCAATCGTGGTCATGGATAGCTCCTTGAAATTTGTCAGACAACTTGATTATAGCGCATAATTTCTTATAACCCCATCATCTTGCTGACCACCGAGAGCAAAATGCCGCCCGCGATGACGCTTCCCAACTGACCTGCGGTATTCGCGCCCATGGCGTGCATGAGGATGAAGTTATCGGAGTCTTCGTCGTTGGCGGTTTTTGCGGCGAGACGTCCCGCCATCGGGAAAGCGGATATGCCCGCCGCGCCGATCAGCGGATTGATCTTCCCGCCGCTCATCACGGACATCAGTTTGCCGAAGAGCAGTCCCGCCACAGTATCGAGCGCGAAGGCGAACAGACCGAGGATCATGATCTTGCCTGTATCCAAATTCAAAAACGCCGCCGCGCTCATGGTCGCGCCGATGGCAAGACCGAGAAACAGCGTGGCGATATTGATGATCTCATTCTGCGCGGCATGACTCAGGCGATCCACCACACCTGAAACCTTGAGCAAATTGCCCAGCATGAGCATGGAGATGAGCGGCGTCGCTTCGGGGACGAGAATACCGACGACCAGCGTCAGTACGACGGGAAAGAAGATCAACGTTCTTTTTGAAATGGGTTTCGGCGCATACTCCATTTTGATGAGGCGTTCCTTTTTCGTCGTGAGCAGGCGCATCAACGGCGGCTGGATGATGGGAATCAAACTCATGTAGGAATACGCTGCCACAGCAATGGGCGCCAGCAATTCGGGCGCGAGTTTGGTCGCTACGAAAATCGAGGTCGGTCCGTCAATCGCGCCGATCACGCCGATGGATGCGGCTTGGTTCAAAGGAAATCCCAACGCGATTGCAAGGATCAATGTGCCGAAGATGCCGAATTGTCCCGCCGCGCCGAGCAGGACCATTTTGGGTTGCGCCAACAACGGCGAAAAATCAATCATCGCGCCGACGCCGATAAAAATGAGCAAGGGGAATAATTCTGTTTTGATGCCCGCGTTGTATAGAACGCCCATCATCCCTTCAGCGGCGGTCATGCCAGCCAGCGGAATATTCGCCAGCATACAGCCGAACCCGATGGGCAATAACAAGACAGGCTCGATCTCTTTGAACACCGCGAGATAGATCAACACCAATGCGGCGGCGATCATCACACCGTTGCCAAGAGAGAAGTTTGTAAAGCCTTTAAGTAACTCAGGTAGTAAGGAAGTTAAATCCATAAAAGTCTCTTCATCGTCAATCGTCAATCGTCAATCGTCACATCCATGACGCCTCACCCAAATCCGCGAATTTGATGAGCGCCTGTTTGTGCGCCACGCTTTGTCCTTTGTTCACCAGCACTTCGCCAACCGTGCCGCTGTACGTCGAGCGGATGCTGTTCTTCATTTTCATCGCTTCGATCACCAGCACCACCTGCCCCGCCTCCACTTTATCGCCAGCCTTGACAAAAATATCGACGACTGTCCCGGGCAGGGGGGATGTCAATGAGTTGCCGCTCAATGCGAGATTGGGAGATGGCGCGGCGACGGGAACAGGACTCGGCTTGTACAACTCGCCTGCCATTTTCGCGGACGCCTCTTTCCTTGTTTCGGCTTGTTCCTGTTTCTCAGGCGTGACCTCAAACCGAACCCCGTCCACATGCACAACGACGGGTCTTGCGTTGATATCTTCGATTTCCACTTCGTAGGTTTGATTGTTGACCGTGAGTTTTTGTTTCATAATTCCATCTCCCCCTCTCCTTTCGGGAGAGGGTAGGGGTGAGGGGTTAACGCCGTTTCATCGTCCCTTTTTCAGACATCTGCCTTGTGCGCATCCCCAACTGCCATGCAGAGACAAACGCTGTGGGCGGTTCTGGCAATGAGCGGGCGGATTTGATTCCCTGTTCTGCAAGCGCCATTGCAACCGCAAGCAAAGCCACCCGCTCCAGTTCCCCTCTCCCACTGGGAGAGGGGCTAGGGGTGAGGGCGCTCGGGGTGAGGGAAAGGCTTGGGTCAGCCGAATCAACTCCGGGGGAGTCCGATGCGGATTCTTTATCCCCGGTGAATGCCGTCAGGAGAACCATCATCAACCAAAGCAAAAGGATCGCGCCAAAGACCAATCCCATGCCGAGGGCGGTGATTTCGAGGGAGAGGAGCAGGTTGTTCATAATTCATCTCGTTTATGTCGTTGCGAGGAGGGTGATCTTCCCGACGAAGCAATCTCCACATTTATTGCGAGATTGCTTCGCCTTCTGCTCGCAATGACATCAGACAGGAATATTCCCATGTTTGCGCGGCGGGGCGGGCGCGTACTTGTCGCGCAATGCCGAAAGTGACGCGATGATCTTCGGGCGCGACTCGCGCGGCTCGATGATGTCATCCACGTAGCCCGTGGAGGCGGCATAATACGGATTGTTGAACTTCGCGCGGTATTCTTCGGCGAGTTTCCTGCGCTCTTCGGAAGGATTGTCCGCCGTTTCGATTTGCTTCTTGAACAAAATATTTGCCGCGCCTTCCGCGCCGAGGACGGCAATTTCGGCGGAGGGCCATGCGTAGGTGACATCCGTGCCGAGATACTTGCTGGACATGACGACATACGCGCCGCCATACGCCTTGCGGGTGATGACGCAAATCTTTGGAACCGTCGCTTCGGAGTAGGCGTAGAGCAGTTTCGCGCCGTGACGGATGATACCGCCGTGTTCCTGCGCGATGCCGGGCAGGAAGCCGGGCGAATCGACGAAGGTCACGAGCGGGATGTTGAAACAATCACACATGCGGACGAAGCGGGTCATCTTATCCGCCGCGTCAATATCGATCACGCCCGCCATGATGGACGGTTCCTGTGCCGCAATGCCGACACTGTGTCCGCCGATGCGCGCCAAACCGACGATGGCATTTCGCGCCCAATCCGGTTGAATTTCAAGGAAGGAATCTTTATCCACGATTTTTTCGATCACATCGTGCATGATGTACGGCTCGGATGGGTCGAGGGGGATGATGTTGTTGAGTGACTCGTCCATGCGGGTGAGGTCATCGGATGTTTTTTCGTAGGGCGGATTTTCGACGTTGTTCGAGGGCAGATACGAAAGAAATTTGCGCGCCATTTCCAGCGCGGCTTTTTCGCTTTGCACGCTCAAATGCGCCACACCGCTGACCGAGTTATGCACGTTCGCGCCGCCCAGCGACTCGGCGTCAATCACCTCGCCGGTCACGGCTTTGATCACTTCCGGTCCCGTCAGGAACATGAACGATTGATTCTCCACCATGATGACCAAATCCGTCAGGGCAGGAGAGTACGCCGCGCCGCCCGCGCACGGTCCGAGCATGATACTGATCTGCGGTACCACGCCTGAATACTGCGCGTTGCGCCTAAAAATTTCCGCATAACCGCCCATCGAGCGCACGCCTTCCTGAATGCGCGCGCCGCCCGAGTCGATCAACGAAATGAACGGCACGCCGTTGCGCACCGCCAAATCCATCACACGGCAAATCTTGTGGCTTTGCATCTCGCTCAGCGTGCCGCCATAAATTGTAAAATCCTGCGAATATAAATAAACCGTCCGCCCGTTGATCTGCCCATACCCCGTGATGACCCCGTCGCCGTAAAACTTTTCCTTCAGCAATCCCAGTTCATCGCCCTGATGCGTGATGAACGGCTCGATCTCGTTGAACGTGCCAGGGTCGAGCAGCAGTTCTACCCGTTCCCGCGCCGTCATCTTGCCTTTGGCTTTTTGTTTTTTGATGCGCTCCTCGCCGCCGCCTTCCAGCGCTTTCGCGCGCATCTTTCGCAATTCCAAAATTCGGGGATCTTCGTTTGTCATGGATTACCTCGTGGAAAAGTATAGCGATGATTTGTCAGACAAGCCAGTGATGGAGGTCATGCCCCAAATGGGACAATCCGCCTCCTCTTTTCACCGACGCTTGATTCTGTTTGTTGAATTTTATCTCCCTTTTGGTCGGATTTCACCTACGGCACATACGGCGGCATGGACAGGACTTTATAGTTTCCACTTCCATCGCTTTGCACATTGATGATGTATTCTGTGATCGGATCGGGAAGCGTCTCGCCGCAGCAGCCTGTGAATTGGAATAATTCGCCGTCCTTCATCTTGAATGTGACTGTGAAATCGAAACCGTCATCTGTTTCAACCGCATGGACGACTTCCATCACTTCCATGCAGACGAGTCCGTTTTGCTCGCAGGCTCTTTGCCATAAGGCTTCATGGTCTGTGGGGGAGAGATCGGGATTCCAGCCTGCAAGGATTTCATAGTCCCCGCCGTATAACTGTACTGCTTCCGCATATTGTCCGTTTGCCAGCGTGCTGAAGAAAGTCCGCATTGTGGTTTCGGCTTTGGCTTGCTCCGCTTCCCGATTGACGGGAGAACACGCTGCCCCAAAAAGCAAAGTTAAGATTAAGACAACCTTTTTCATTTTTTGTCCTTTCGAGAGATCGTTGAGCGGACTACTGCCCACCGTTCATGGTCAATTGCTTGCGCGGGTCTTTCACCAGAATCAGCAAAATACCGATCATCACTGCGGAGAGGATGGTAGAGATGGAAAACGTGGGGATGAACCCAACCGAGTCTGCGATCCAGCCGCCGAGGATGGGGGCGATGATGGTGGCGGGAGCCGTCAGCGTTTGGGAGAGACCGATGTAAATGGGGCGCTCCGCTTCGGTTCCAAAATCCACGGTCATGGTCATGCCGATGGTCCAAATGGAGACGTTGGCAAGCCCGGTCAGGATGAAGATGGGGTAGAACCACGTCAGCGAAGCCGCGTTCCAGGCAAGGATGGCGCTGAACATGGCGGCAAACGCGCCGAGGATGAGCATGGAGCGATGCCCAAACTTATCGCCCAGCCAGCCCATGCCAGCATTGGCAACCGTCTGCGAGATGGTTAAAGTGGCGGTGAGATAGCCCGCCGTGACCGTGTCCATGTCGAACCGGCGCAGGGCGTAAATGATGTAGAACGAGAATCCCATTGTGGCGAATTGAGAGAGGAAACGCGCTGCCAGAAACCAGTTGAAATTCGCGTCTTTCTTTAATATCTTTTTTGAATCTTCCCAAAAATGAGTTTTTTCTTCGGGGATGATTTTGTTCGTGTCTTCAGGCTCGCGCGTAGCGGCTAGCGCGAACCAGGATAGGGCGAAGAAAAGGCTTGCAAGGAAGAAGCAGGCTGCGAAGTCCCAGGGAGAGGCGAGGTAATCGAGCAGGTACCCCGCGCCGACGGCGGATCCGCTGATGAAGAGGTTTGCGAGCCCGGCTTGCATGCCGAAAAATGTTCCGCGCGTGTTGGGCGGGATGATCTTGGAGATCATCGAGGTCCATGCGTTGGCGGTGAATCCGCCGCCCAAGCCCTGCCAGATGAGCATAAGAAAAGTGAGAACCAGCCCCGCGTTCAAACCGATGACGGGAACCAGCAGCGCCACGATGGCGAGACCGAGAAAAGGCGCGCGTTCGTGGATGGTCGTCATCAAGACGGTGCGTTTGTATTGCCGCAATCGGGAGACGTGACTCGCGGTGAATAGCTGCGGAAGCAGCCAGCCCGCCGAATGGATGGCTGGCACAAGACCGATGAGCGTGGCGGAATCGGTCATGGTATCCACAAAGAGCGGCAGGATGGTGCCGAAGGAGGCAAAGCCGAGCGCGACGCCAAAAAGACCGCCATCCCAAAGGTTGACGGTCACATTATGTTTCAGGTTTTGCCGAATGTCTTGTTCAAAGGGGGTGAGCATGGGAGCGATTGTAATTCATCCGCTGTTTTTTTCTCCTTGACAAACCATTGCTTTCGCGTAAAATAAAAACGAACGTTCGTTCGTTTTTATAAAAAGGATGTCATGACAGTAAAGCCGAAAAATGTCCTCAAAAAAGGCGAAACCACCCGCCTTGCCATAGAAGACGCCGCCGTCGAGTTGTTTATGGAGCGGGGTTATCATGCCACTTCCATGCGGCAGGTCGCGGAGCGGGCAGGGCTGGCGTTGGGCGGGATCTATAATCATTTCTCCAGCAAGGAGGATATCTTCGAAGCCGTCATTGTGGATAAACACCCTTACAAAAGGATTTTGCCAATGATTCTTGAAGCGCAGGGGGGGAACATGGAGGATTTTCTGCGCAATGGTTTGAAGATCACACTGAACGAACTCAACTCCCAACCGATGTACTTGAAATTGATGTTTATTGAATTCGTGGAGTTCAACGGCAGACACGGCGCGGCAATGCTGAAAGAGATCGCTCCGTCTGTTTTGCCTGTGTTCGAGAATCTTGTAAAGTCGCGCAAAGAATTGCGGGTGACCAATCCTGCCATGCTCATGCGCGCTTTCTTTGGCTTGATCATTTCCTACTTTATAACGGAAATGGTCGTTTCCAACTCTGTTGTCAGCAAATTAATGCCAAAAAATCCAGCCGACGCCTATGTGGATATTTTCCTGCACGGCGTTCTTGTCGGACAAGATTAATCTTATCCGACACCACGGAGACCCCATGAACTCTCGCCTGATTTCCATCATCCGTAAGGAATTTATTCAAATATTCCGCGATGTGCGCACGTTGGTGATGATCCTGATCATCCCGATCATGCAGTTATTCCTGCTTGGATATTCCGCAACGAACGATGTCCGCAATATTCCGCTCGCCGTGCTGGATCGAAGCCGCAGCGTCGAGTCGCGCGCCCTGTTGGATGCCTACCGCGCCGCTGATTATTTTCGCATCGCTTACAGCGTGGATTCGGAATCAGAAATAGAAGAGCTTATCTCACGTGGAGAGGCGCGCGCAGCGGTCATCATCCCGCCAGATTACGCCCAACGCCTCAACGATGGGAACGCGCAGGTTGCTTTCATCCTCGACGGCTCCGATCCGACCAGCGCATCCACCGCGCTTTCGGCGGCGCAACTCATCAGTCAGGCGCATTCGACCGAAATTCTCAGCGCGAAATTCGCGCGCACCGGATCGAACCTGCGCGTCCAGCCTCCTGTGGAAGTCCGTACGACGGTTTGGTACAACCCGGATATGATCAGCGCCCACTTTATGATCCCCGGCGTAATCGGCATGATTTTGTACGCCATTGCTGCCATTCTCACAGCGACGTCTGTAGTGCGCGAGCGCGAGCGTGGAACCATCGAACAACTCATCGTCACGCCCATCCGCCCGTGGGAGTTGATCGTCGGCAAGCTCATGCCGTATGTCATTCTCGGTTTTTTCAACACCATCGAAGTGCTGGCGGTGGGGCATTGGTGGTTCGGTATGCCCATCCGCGGCGACCTCGGTTTGATCCTTTTACTTTCGAGCGTGTTCCTCGTCACAGGTTTGGGCATTGGCTTGTTCGCCTCCACCATCGCCAACACCCAACAGGAAGCCATGCTCACGGTTTGGATGACTCTCCTGCCGAGCATTTTCCTTTCCGGTTTTTTCTTTCCACTCGAAGCCATGCCCAAAATTTTGCAATGGATTTCGTACCTGATGCCTTTGCGCTATTACCTCTCCATCATCCGCGCATTGCTGCTCAAAGGTGTCGGTCTTGAAATGATCCAATTCGACGTCGTTGCCATGACTCTCTTTGCCATTGGCATCATGACAGCCGCCGCGCTTCGATTTAGAAAACGACTCGATTAAATTCATTCCCCTTGCTTCCCCCTCTCCCTCTGGAAGAGGGCGGGGGTGAGGGAAAAGGAGATTTCCATGAACCATAAGCGTCCACCCATTCCCGCAATTGTCATTGTCGTCCTGCTCGTTGTATTGAGTATCTACTTTATTATCACGCAAACCACTGGCGCGGATGAAACCGCCCTGACCGCCTCCGGCACCATCGAAGCGACACAAGTCAACGTTGCACCAGAAATTTCTGGCAAGGTGACCGAAGTCCTCGTTGACGAAGGTCAAACCGTTGGGATGAACGATCCGCTTCTGCGCTTGGACCCAAGCCTGCTGACTGCCCAACGAGCCGTTGCCTCCGCCGCAGTGGATTCTGCCAACGCCGCCCTGGCATCTGCCCAAACCAAATATGATCAGACCCTGCAAGCGGCTCTTGCCGCCCAAGCCGATCAGCGCGCCAAAGACTGGCAGACAACTGCTCCCAGCGAATTCGACCAGCCCAATTGGTACATCGAACAGAGCGACCAGATCGGCGCTGCTCAAACCGAACTCGATTCTGCCCAATCTGCCCGCGACGATGCGCAGGGTCAACTCAATAAAGTCATCAATCGCCTCGACGCCGCCGATTATCTCGAAGCGGAAAAGAAACTTGCCGAAGCCCGCGCCGCCTTTGTCATTGCAAAACAGGTCAAGGATCAAGCCGGCAAGGCTTCCGATAATACCGGCTTGCTCGATGCCGCGCAGGATTACTACGATGAAGCTCTCGCCGATCTCGAAGACGCGCAAGAGGACTACGATGACCTGCTCGATACCGAAGCCGCCGAAGATGTCGAATACGCGCGCGGACAAGTCCTTGTTGCCCAACAACGCTATGATGCCGCCTATGCCCGTTTGCTAACCTTGCAAACCGGCGCGGAGTCGCCAGCCGTAATCGCCGCCGCGAAGGAATTGGATAAGGCGAAGTCCGCGCTTGCTCAAGCAGAGGCAAGCCTCGCCTTGGTCGATGCGCAGATTGCCAAGTTGACGGTTCATGCGCCGATGAATGGAGTCGTCCTTACCCGCAACATCGAACCCGGTGAATTTGTTCAGCCTGGCGCGACGACCCTGACCATTGGCAATATCAATGAACTAACCATCACCGTTTACATTCCTGAAAACCGCTACGGCGAGATTTCGCTTGGGCAAACCGCAGAGGTGACCGTAGATTCTTTTCCCGGCGAGGTCTTTACAGCTGCTGTCATCCAAATTGCAGATAAAGCCGAATTCACCCCGCGCAACGTCCAAACTGTGGAAGGGCGAAGTTCCACCGTCTTCGCCATCAAACTCCATGTGGAAGACCCCGAAGGGAAGTTGAAGATCGGTATGCCGGCGGATGTGGTTTTTAAATAACATTTCACGTTGTTTTGGAGAATGTCATGGGTACAATCGGTTTCGATTGGTCGAAGATGAAGAATGTCCAAAAGATTCATCGCCTGTTGTATGCCATCGGGTTGGGACGGCTTGTCGGTAAGATCATTCTCCTTCTGACAACCACAGGCAGAAAGTCCGGGTTGAAGCGGGTGACACCTCTTCAATATGAAAAGATAGGCAATGAGTATTACGTCGGTGCAGCGCGCGGTGTCAAAGCCGATTGGGTGCGGAACATCCAGTCTATGCCGCAAGTGGACGTCCGCGTAGGCTCGAAACGATTTCATGGAACTGCCGAAATTGTCACTGATCCAGTGCGCTTTGCCGATTTTTTGGAAGTCCGCTTGCAGCGACATCCACGCATGATTGGATTGATCATGGAAAAGGCGCATGGCTTGCCGCGTCATCCCAGCCGCACGCAGTTGGAAGAATTGGGTAGAACAGAAGCGTTTGTGATTTTGCACCCAACGGAATTTAGCGAGAATTAAAAATGACCGATTACCTTGTTCAAGCGACTGACCTGCACAAACACTTTGGTGGAACTCGCGCAGTAAACGGTGTCTCCCTGAAAATAAAATCCGGCGAAATTTACGGACTCGTCGGTTCGGATGGTGCGGGAAAAACCACCACCATGCGTCTGTTGGTCGGCGCGTTGAAACCTCATCGCGGCGCGATAGAAGTCTGTGGTTATGACGTCTTGAAGCAGACCGAACAGGCGCGTTCTGCCATTGGATATCTCTCCCAGCGGTTTTCGATGTACGAAGACCTGACTGTGCTGGAGAATATCCGCTTCTTTGCCGAAGTGCGCGGACTTTCCTCTTCCGAATGGCTGCCGCGTTCGATGGAGATTCTCGAATTCGTCGGCTTGGAAAAATTCAAAGACCGCCGCGCGGGTCAACTCTCTGGCGGCATGAGGCAGAAACTTGGGCTTGCCTCCGCGCTTGTGACCCGTCCACGTCTGCTTTTGCTCGACGAACCAACTACCGGCGTTGACCCCGTCACCCGCCAGGATTTCTGGCAACTGGTTATAAGACTTGTTTCAACCCTCTCCTCAACCCCTCTCCCAGCGGGAGAGGGGCAAGGGGTGAGGGAGAAGAGTGAGGGCGTCTCCGTCATCATCTCCACCCCCTACATGGACGAAGCCTCACGCTGTCATCGCGTTGGCTTCATGAAAAACGGACAGATCATCGCCGAAGACACGCCGTCCAATTTACGCGCGCGTTTGAATGGACGTGTACTTGAACTGCGCGGCTCACCTCTCGGCACGCTTCGCCATGTCGCGCATTCTGATGCGGATGTCGAAGATGTCCAAGCATTTGGCGACAGGCTGCACATCCGTGTGAGCGAAGGAAAATCACAAGCGGTTTTGAAACGCTTGAAGACCGAGATCGAACAGGCAGGCGGGCACGTGGACGAACTCCGCTCTGTGCCGCCTGTTCTCGAAGATGTATTTATTGCTTTGTCTGACCATGAATACCCCGCGTAGTTTGCGTTCTCTAACGCAAATCAGGTTTGACGCCTCGCACCCAGCAAAAGGAAAAACGCCATGATCAACCTCGATTTCAGCGCATTGATCGACCGTCCGATAAAAGATGTTTTTGCTTTCGTCACCAACCCCAACAACATGTCGAAATGGAATTCTGCGGTGGTAAGCCTCGAACAAGTTACGCCCGGCGCGATGAATGTTGGCACAAAATTCAAAAGCATCGGCGAATGATGGGACGCCGCATCGAAGGCGAAATGCAGATCACCGCCTACGAACCGGACACCAAATGCGGCTTTCAAGTCAACGCCGGACCCATGCAAGTTAACCTCACGCTTACATTCAAAACAGTCGGCACGGGCACAAAGGTCAATCTCAATGCGCAGGGCAACCCCGGCGGTTTGTTCAAACTTGCCGAAGGTGTGCTGGCAGGTCAGGTCAAATCCATGATGGAAGGCAATCTTGTCCGCTTGAAGTCGCAGTTGGAGAATGGATAGTATTAAACACAAAGGACACGAAGGGCACAAAGGATTTTAAACTTCGTGTCCTTTGTGCCCTTCGTGGTAAAGGATTTTTATGAGTCTTCCTGTCATCTACGTTGAAAACCTCACGCGTCGTTTCGGCGATTTTGTCGCAGTCGATCACATCAACTTTGAAGTGAACGAAGGTGAAGTGGTTGGTTATCTCGGTCCGAACGGCTCAGGCAAAACCACCACCATCCGCATGTTGCTTGGTCTGCTCGCGCCCAGCGAAGGCGAAGCGACAGTACTTGGCTATGATGTTGTCCGCCAAAGTGAGGAAGTCCGTGCGCGGGTTGGGTATATGTCGCAGAAATTTGCGATTTACGATGACTTGACTACGCTGGAGAATTTGACCTTTTACGGCGGTGTCTACGGCATTAAGGATAAAGAACGCATCAATCAGACGTTGGAACTGGTCGGTCTCTCAGGGCATGAGTCTACGCTGACAAGGGATCTGTCCACCGGCTGGCGTCAGCGACTCGCCTTGGGCATCGCATTGGTTCACCAACCCAAATTGCTCTTCCTCGACGAACCCACATCGGGAGTTGACCCCACCGCCCGCCGCGCATTCTGGGACTTGATCTATCAACTCGCCGAAACCGGCGTGACCATCTTCGTCACCACGCACTACATGGATGAAGCCGAATACTGCGAGCGTGTCGGCGTGATGCGCGACGGCAAACTACTCGCGATGGATACGCCCACAAATTTGAAGAAATCCATTGTCAAAGGCGATGTGTGGGAAGTGTTCGCACATCCGCTCGAGCAGGGACTGGATCACCTGCACGAACTGGACGGCGTCGAACGCGTCGGCTTGGCGGGGGATCATTTACGAGTCATCAGCTCGAAGGTCAGAGAAGAGGCGTTGCAAAGCCTGTTGAGGAAGAATAAGATCAAGGTGGAAAAAATCGAGAGGGGAGAGCCAACTCTGGAGGATGTCTTCCTTGCGTTGGCGCGATGATGAAATCTCTAATTCTGCGATAAACAACCCGCCTCCTGATTTGACGGGTTGTCTTGACATATTGAAGGGCGGTAAAAACTCAGTATTGTATTCTTAAGATGGCAGTTATATAATTCAAACAGCGCAACGTTGAAGCAAGTTCTTGCATTGCAGGATAGAAGGAGGCGACAATGAACTCGAAGAGCTTTCGTTTTGTTATTTTCCTTATTATTATTTTGGCGGCTTTCGGCATGGGGGGAATGATTTCCGGTTCTTCTGCGCAAGAACCTGCACCAACGCCCACTCCCTTGCCCGCACCCACGACAGTGCCGGTTACGGCAGTTGTTCGTGACTTGGAAAGCCGTATCGAACGATTGGAGATCGTGCAAGCGGAGACCATTAATTCTTTAACTTCAATTAATGAGTACAATGAATTCTTGTTCACTTTAACAGGGGGGATTATCGCGCTTCTGGTTGGGATTCAGGGCTTTGCAACTTATATCCAGTTTAGGCGGGAACGGGAACGTGAAGAGCGCCAAATTCGGCGCGAATCCGCCATGGATGACGCTCAATTGACAGGCGCGAAACGGGTATCGGACATTATGACGGTCGTTCAACAGACTCTTGAAAGCCGCCTCCTTGCGGAGCAGGCGGAACGTGAAAAAGCCAAGAAATTGGAAGAACAACTTAATGATGTCGCCAATAAATTCGAGCGTTTGGACAATTTTTACCAAAGTTTTCAATCAAATATTCGCAGGTTGCGGACAGAGTTGGAGCAAGAAGCCTTGCAATTAGCGCGGCTGGGGCGCCATGATTTTAGAGGAAAATCCAATGAGCTTAATGATTTTACGCGCAGCTTTGACCAATTTATGTCGGGTTATAAAAGTGTGGAAGAGGGCGGCAACCCCTTCACAGCCCGAGTCCCATATATTCGCGGAATAGCTGCTCATTATTCGAATCAACCTGAAATTGCGGAAGAATTTCTGAAGCAGGTTGTAAGCCGCGAAAGCCCTGAACCAGGCGAAGAGCTTGTAGCGTACAACCGCCGCAAGGCAAATTCCTATTATTATCTTGGCTTGAACGGTTCTAATTTTGGGCGGTACGAAGATGCCATCAAATATTTTGAAGCTGCCAATAGCCTTGATTCTGACAGCAGGGATTTTCTTACGAAAGCAGTGATTGTCGAAGCTTATGTTATGTCTGGTGATTTTCTTTCCGCAGGGAAGGTTTTGACTGATGTCGATACTCGAATGCAGGAAATCGAACAATTGGTTGGAAAACTCCGTAATTCTGAATTTCGTCTTAAGAGTCGCGTCGCCCTTATAAAAGCGAATATTCTCATTCTCAAAGGAATGGATGATTGGAAGAGCGAAGCCAAAGCCTTGTTGCTGCCTGTGCATGAGGCGGATCCCTCGTACTATTATATAACTGCCACGCTTGCGCAGTTATCCCATTTGCAGGGCGATAAGCAATTGGCAAAGGAGCTGTTTCAGGATGTTTACGATACCATTTTGACGCTGGCGGATATCCATACGATACGCGAAGCACGTTCCAAGATACTCCTGCTCATGATCGCGGGGATGGCGGCAAAATACATCGGGCATGAAAAACAATCGAAGGATTATCTGGATCAGGCGGTTGACCTTTGCGGCAGCTTGCCGACCATTGATTCTCAAATCTGCACTGTGTTTTCCACCCTTACAAAGCGAAATGAATCGTCCGATACGATCAAGCAGCATATTGATTTGATACGCAATGGGGGGATTTTAGTAACGTGATGGTTTTTAGTTCCAATACCGCGGATGAATTATGAAAGAGACCTATC
Source organism: Anaerolineales bacterium (assembly GCA_020060625.1). Taxonomy (GTDB): domain Bacteria; phylum Chloroflexota; class Anaerolineae; order Anaerolineales; family Villigracilaceae; genus Villigracilis. The sequence goes on from JAGUZU010000057.1 coordinate 36,996, forward strand.
CTTCGAAAGCCCAGTTTAATGATTTTGATTTCCGCGAACTGCCCATTGGGGTCTATATGACTTCCCTGGATGGGCAGTTTATTGTTGCCAATCGGGCGATGCGTCAGATGTTGAAGTTGCCGCTGGCAGGCGACCTGGATGCGAATATTACACAGTTTTATGCCAACCCGGAAGACCGGGAGGCGGCGATTCAAGCGGCGGTCAAACTTGCGAAACAAGGCAAAAATGTCGAGCGCGGGATATTATTCCTGAGGGTTGGGGAACGGGAATTATACGTCGAGGATTACTGCAAGATCCTTCAGGATGACAATGGACAGGCGACTGGTTTTGTGGGTTGTATGGTGGATATCACAAACGATTATGAGACGAAGCAACATGAGAAGGAATTGCAGGAAAGGGTCGAAGAGCTTCGTTTTGATATTGGACGGATACTGCACGCAAACACGACCACGTTGATGATGGTCAAGCAGACGTTGGATGCGGTGGCGGAGGCTTTTGAACCCAAACCGTACCGGGATATGGCTGTCCCGCAGGCGGAGGAAGTGGAGTCTATTCTTACAGAACAGGGCAATTTACTGGCAAGCGCCATTGATCGTCTCCTTCAGAGTGCCGATGAGGCGCGGCGACTTAAGGCGCTGCCTGAAAACCACTGGGCTAAATTACAGGGATTTTCGGATTTTTTGCGCGAATATAAGGAACGGATTCCGACTCCAGAACTATATCCTGTTACATTGAGAAAACTTGCCAATGAAGTGGGACAAATTCATGCAGCAATTGCTCCTGGACATCTTTCACGCGAATCAGTGCGCGAACTGCAAAATTCGGCATGGCATCTGGAGCGATTGACCAATCTGATTGAAGTGCTTGAAACACGCGCGGCGGTGATTCAAATGGATTACACCATTCACAGCCTGCGCGAATTCATTACCACAGACAAGCGTGAGGATATTCCGCGGAAAAACATGAGCGTCAAAGCGTTGATCGAGGAGTGCGCCCGGCGAATGGCAGAATACGCACGCAGCCTCAAAATTGACATTGACCACAAGGAAGTGGAGGATGCGGACGTAAATGTTGTTGAGCAGGATATGATACGCGCCTTGAATAACCTCCTGCACAACGCCATTAAATATTCCTGGCGGCGTGACCCCGAACGAACAAAGCCTGCCTGGGTGTCTGTGCGCGCAAATGTAGTGGGTGGGCAGGTACACATTGAATTCGAGAATTGGGGCGTGCCGGTCAAACGCGAAGAGATCGAGACGGGCAAGATTTTCGAACTCGGCTATCGAGGGGAATTATCCAAGGATCGGGGACGCCTTGGTACCGGCATCGGGCTGACGGATGCGCGGCGAGTAGCGGAAGCGCACGGCGGACGTTTGGAGATCGAGAGTCACCCGGCGCTTCGGGTTACCCGGAACGAAAAGAGCGAGAAATATTACCGCCAACCTTTCCTTACGAAAGTCACGATGATATTGCCTGTAGCAGGCAGGACATAAACCACATTGGGAGGTACCACGTGAAGATCAAAGTTTTATGGGTGGAAGACAGCGCGCGGCTGGAATTGAGAAAATTGACCGGTCCCATTTATATCAGTGGAAATTACGATATGAATTTGGCAGAGGACGCCACAAGCGCGGTCCGTTATTTGCAGTCGAAAGTATATGATGCAGTCGTTCTCGATATGCGTTTGCCGCCCGGGATCGACGATTATTGGATCAATATTTATCGCGACAGGGGGGAAGATAAGGCGGATGCGCGGCTCGGTCTGGAGTTGGCAGGTTGGATGTTCAATGGACGAAGCGCCAATGCTCCTTTCTCCCCGCCAGGCTGGCTCACGCCTTATCATGTAGGTGTCTTCACTGTGGAAAATGATAATTCGGTTCATTCCAAACTCAATGAATTGGGCATCAGGGTGTTTCAGCATAAAACCGCCGGACTCGCCGATACAATTCTGATCGATATCATTAAAAGGATTGTGGAACAAGGCGCTGGTCTTGTCCGTGCCGGAAAAGGAGAATCAGATGGAAATCCCGTTTGATGGGATTCTGACCCTTTTGATTTTTCTGGTCGGCATACCTGCCCTGGTTTTGCAGTTAATTTCAGCGGCAGAACGCCGCGCAGCGATGAAGCGGAATGGGTTGGATGTTCAGTTGTTTCTTAAGCGGGCGCTTTATATTATCCTCGTGGGACTGGTATTGCAATTTCTTGTATCCCATTGGCTGGCGGATGTTGCCGGGATTGGGGAGACGGATAAACGGCTTGTTGAGCAGTTGTTGTGGCTGCTGATTTTTATTCCCCTGTTTTATCTTGCCATCCGGGTCTCCCGACAAATACCAGAACAATATGGCCGCAGGGAGAAAATCGTAGAAAAATTAACCAATGATGTGCTTGTGGATGCGCGGAGGAAGATACGCGTTGGCGGGGCAATTTTTGCTGATCTTGCCAACCTCGGTAAACAATGCGATCCTGGGCAAGAGCGTGAAATGGTAATTGACGCCTTGATGAAAATTGTCAAGGATATTACATCCAACATGGACTATAAAGGTGATTCTTTTGAGACGTTGGTTGATGAACTGGTGCATATGCTCGCTTCCGATCCCGAGCCGAGGGACTTGGTCAATTATGATGCTGCGATAAAAATTCTCACAGCTATTTTATCGGCGCAGTCACACTTGGAAACCGACAACGACAAACAACGCGCCATCCACGCCATTAGTAAACTTGGACAGACACTGATTGTTCATTTTAAATCCGTGGAAAGGGATAACATCATCCTTGAATACATCGATTCCCTGGAACTTGCACTGCCAAAACACGAAATGCTGACGGAAATCAGCCAGGGATTGTTCGAGATCGGCGTATGTGCTGTTAAAGAAGACCATGATTTTGTTTTTGTTGCCGCGCTCGACAAAATGACCACGTTTGCCGCGAATTACTCGCCCCTGCCGGATGAATTTGTGACCGACTTGCTCGGTCTTGTGTCCCATTATTGGACACAGGACGGCAGCCGAAAACAACTCGCGCGGGATAAGTTCAATGAGATCAAAAAGTTTCTCAAGAAACCCATTCTCTCCACTCTGGAGCGGTCAAGACAACACCTGATTTCGACCATGTATTTCGATGAGGCGGATAAACTGGCTCAAATGGCGGACGATATTCGACGGGAGGCAGCAACGAAGAAGAAAGGCAAGAGAAAACCCCTCAACAAAAAATGAGACGACCTTTCGAGTCGTCTCATTTTTTGCTATTGCTCCGGCGTGACGATTGCCATGATGAGATACACCAGCAGCATCGCGCCGTTGAAGGTGAAGAATCCCAGCACGAACAACAAGCGGACGATGGTGGGGTCAATGTTGAGATAGTCGCCGAGACCCGCGCACACGCCTGCGATCATGCGGTTGGATTTGCTCCGCGTGAGAGTTTTGTAATCGGTCATGTTAGCTCCTTTCGTTTTGTCCATTTGCTTTACGCAGGTATACGAAAAGGGTTGCGGGTTATTTGTATTTTCGTCCTTCGAGATAATTGGCGATTGCTGCGTACAGTAGAAAGATTCCCAGCGCGATGAACAGCGCTGCCTGCAAGCCGAGCCACCTCAACTGCCATACGCCGAACCCCGCAAAAACCGTGCCGACCAGACCGTAAAAAATCGCGTTGCGCATATACACTGAGCGGACTCGTTTGGATTGGAACAGGTTTCGCGCAGTGAGCTGCTCCAATTGATGGACTTCGTCCTCGTGGCGATTTTTGCAGGCAAGCACATCATCCGCAACGGCTGCGCACTCAGAGCAAAGTCCGCGCTGACAGTATTTGCACACGCCAACGGCGGGGGAGGCGGGGTGGTAGAAGCAGTTCAAATTTTCTCCATTCCACATTTGGAGCAGGCGCGGTCATGCAGGGATACAACACCGCTGCAATGGACACAAGTCCATTTTTGTTTTTCTTCGCGCAGATGTTGAATTGCGCCGACAGCCTTGATTCGGAGCCCATTCTCGATCAAACTGACCTGATACCTCTGCCTGTAACTTTTGTCGAGACGCTTGATGGTGGCACAGGGAAAAGAAAGGCACTCGAAACAATAGCGGATGCCATGATCGAAGACGCAGTCTTTTATTTTGCATTTCCGACAATGCTCAGGCTTGCTGGCGTCTCTCCCGAGGCAGCCGGGGCAGGGTTTACTCTTTCGGAGATGCGCGTAGCAAACAGCGCAGGTAATTCCACATGGGGCGAGCAGATGGATTGCAATGGGATCCGTTTTCATGGCTTGTTTCAAGGTTTATACTTTTACCACTGGGTGCCTCAACACCGTCTTCATTTTATCAGGCGCGGCTTTGCGCGGATCGCTGATGTATATCTCGTGATGCTTGCCATTCGGACCGACGTTGTCCTTCAAGCCATTCTCCGCCATGAACTCGCGCATCCGTTCGATGGTGGCAGGCTCAGTGGCATACGGTCCGATGTGCATGGTTTGCACGCATAAACCTTCTTCAAAATGAGCCAGCCGAACTTTGGAGAGCATCTCGCTATCTCCCTTTTTCTTGCGGACTTGTTCGCGGGCTTCCTTGAAGATTTCCAGCGTAACAACATCCGGCTGTAGGATCATCAGCGTGTAAAACCAGTTGTCCTTGACGGTGATGTCGAAGAAACCGTCTTCCACCCACCATAATCCTTCCAATGCCATAACCGGATAATCAATTGCATTCGTCTTGCGTTTCTTGAGCATGAACTTGAGAGTGTAAGACAGGCTGTAAAGCGCCTGTGTCGCTTCGGCAAAGGACGGCGACTTGCCCGGCTCAGAACCTTTTTCGATTGCGCCATCGATCATCGCAAATTGCAGGTTCGGCGCTTGCGCAGCCTCGACCTTTTTTGCCGAGGGTTGATAGAGATGCTTGTATTGTTTTTTTAGATCCAGAACTTTCATTTCAATCTCCTTTTCGGATGACATTTTTTCCATACTTTTCTTGAAGTTCATCCACCACTTCTTGTAACTTGCGGGACTTTTCGCTTCCGACGTCCCACAAGCTGAGTTGACGCGCCGGACTTCCGATTCCGCTGACGCCGACTCCGATAAGTCTGACGGCTTGATTCGGCTTGCGGACGGTGTTCATCAATTTGACGGCGGCGCGAAAGATCTCATCCTCGTTATCAGTTGAAGTAGGCAATGTGACTTGTCTTGTTAGTGTGGTGAAATCGGGCCAGCGGATTTTCAGTTTGACGGTTTTGCCCGCCAGATCGTTCCTGCGTAATTGACTCGCCACATCATGCGCCTGCTCACGCAACGTTTTTTCGAGAGTCTTCTGGTCGTGAACGTCCACGTTGAAGGTGGTTTCCTGGCTGACAGATTTCGTTTCGGATTCGGTGGTGACGGGGCGGTTGTCGATGCCGTGGGCGTGATGCCAGAGATCGCGTCCGTTTTCGCCGAAGAGGCTGACGAGTTCGCGTTCGGGCCAGTTGGCGATGTCTCCAATGGTGTGAATGCCAAGCTCGACAAGGCGGGCATTTGTTTTCGGTCCCACACCCCAGAGCATGTCGGCGGGGAGGGGCGCAAGGAATTTAGATTCTTCTCCGGCAGGGACAACGGTGAAGCCGAAGGGCGGCTCGTTCTTTTTCTTGCTCGATTTTTTACCAACCTCGGTAGCAATCTTCGCCACAAGTTTATTGGATGCAATGCCAACGCTCGAGGGTAGATTCAGCTCGGTTCGTATCGCAGATTGCAGGTCCAGTGCGAGGCGGGTTTTGTCCGCTTGAATGTCGGTGATGTCGAGAAAGGCTTCGTCGATGGAAATCTGCTCTATAAGCGGCGTCAGGTTGTGAAGTTTTTCCATCACCTTTTGAGAATATTCGCTGTAAAGTTTATGCCTGCCGGGTACGATGATGAGACCGCGGCATAAATGCGCGGCTCTGGACATGGGCATGGCGCTGCGGATGCCAAGCGCGCGGGCGGCATACGAGCACGAAGCGACCACGCCGCGTTCATCGGGCTTGCCGCCAACCGCAAAGGGCTTGCCGCGCAGTTGCGGATTTTGGATTTCTTCGACCGAACAATAGAAGGCATCGAGGTCAAGGTGCAGAATTGTGCGGGGCATGCTTTCATTATATAGCAGGAGATTTGGGGCGGTGGAAGGATAGGACAAAAAGACCATGAAATTGCCCTGTTTCAATTGTTGAACATTTGTTAAAGAAAAGTTATACTATACACAGCGTATAGTCATAAGGAACTTTTTAGAATTTTTTGCGTCCTTATTTTGTATTTAAGTCGATGGAGGAAGAAATGAAACCTGTATCACGTTTTTTGTCGGCGCTGCTCCTGCTGGCGATGCTGCTGTCCTTTGCGCCGGGAGGAACTTCCACCGCCAACGCGGCGACCTGTTACTGGGCCCAGTTCATCGCGGATGTGACCGTTCCCGATGGAACGAATTATGCGCCCGGCACAGCCTTTAAAAAGACCTGGCGTTTGAAGAACATTGGTTCCTGCACATGGAACAGCAATGACGTTTCCCTGATCTTCGACAGCGGCGAACGGATGGGCGCGCCCGCCTCGGTTGCCCTGCCCATTTCTGTCAGCCCGGGACAGACGGTTGACATTTCCGTGGATATGACCGCGCCCAGCGCGGCGGGTCATTATTTTGGGTATTGGAAGTTCAAGAGCAATTCGGGCGGCGTGTTTGGCATCGGCTACACCGCCAACAAGTCGTTCTGGGTCGAGATCAACGTCTCTTCCTCCTCCGGCGCTGGTTACGACTTCACCGCCAACGCCGCGTCTGCGACGTGGTCCAGCGGGGCGGGCGCATTGTCCTTCCCCGGCACGGATGGAGCCGCCAACGGCTTCGCGTTGAAACTGGATGCGCCCAAACTTGAAAGCGGCATCACGTCTGCGAATGCCGGTTTGCTGTTCGCGCCGAACAACGTTACGAACGGATATATCCAAGCCGTGTATCCCGCCTTCCGCGTTCAAAGCGGAGACCGCTTCCAGGCGACCATTGGATGTGAATACGGCGCGACGAACTGCTACACCGCCTATCGCCTCGATTACCAGATTGGCACGGGTCCCGTCCGAACCTTCTGGACCTTCCGTGAAAAATACGAAGGTTGGACCTACAACGTCAATCTCAATCTCAATTCCCTTGCCGGGCAGGACGTGAAGTTCATCCTCGTGATTTCCGCCTACGGTTCTCCGGCAGGCGACCGCGCCTTGTGGGTGAATCCGATCATCGCCCGCGTCGGAGGCGGGACAACCGTAACTGCCACGCCGACCGTGACCGGAACGCCGCCCACACCGACGCCCACCAAATCCGTCACGCCCCAGCCCAATGCCTGTGACCGCGCGCAATTCATCTCCGACGTCACCGTGCCGGATGGAACCACCTTTGCGCCCGGCTATTCCTTCAGCAAGACCTGGCGTTTGAAGAACGTCGGCACCTGCACATGGACGAATTACAGCCTGATCTTTGATTCCGGCGAAAAGATGGGCGGACCCGATTCCGCGCTTATCCCAACCTCGGTTGCTCCGGGGCAGACGGTGGACATCACCATCCAGTTGACCTCGCCGACCACGGCGGGAACCTATCGCGGTTACTGGAAACTCCAGAGCAATACCGGCGTACCGTTTGGCATTGGCTCTGCCGGGACAAAATCCTTCTGGGTTGAAATCAAGGTCTCTGGCACGGGAATCGTCCCTGGGACAGCCACACATACAACCACACCCGGCACGCCCGTCACGCCTGCCACTGCCGTTCCCGGCACAAGTTACGACTTTGTCGCCAACGTCTGCGCGGCGAACTGGTACAGCGGAGCGGGTCAGCTGCCATGCCCCGGCGCGGACGGCGATTCGAAAGGCTTCGTGCTGATCGCCAACCCATCCCATCTGGAGAACGGCACAACCGACAGCCGCACCGGGTTGATTACCTTCCCGCAGAACATCAATAACGGCTACATTCAGGGAATTTACCCGACCTATAAAGTGAAGGCTGGCGACAAATTCCGCGCCACCATCGGTTGTGAACATAACGCCACATCCTGTTACGTGGTCTTCCGACTCGACTATTCACTCTCCGGCACATCGTCCATCCAGACCTTTTGGGCGTTCGTCGAAAAATATGAAGGCAGTATCTACAACGCCGACATCGACCTCACCCCGTTGGCAGGCAAAGACGTGAAGTTTATCCTCACCGTGCTTTCCACCGGCTCGCCCACCGGCGACCGCGCGCTCTGGACTGCGCCGATGATCTACAATCCAGCCTCTTCGCCGCCAAGCGCAACGCCCACGAATACAACGGAAGCCCCAAGCGCAACGCCAACCGTCACAGAAACCCCGACGGAAACAGCAACGGCGACTCCAACCGAGACAACCACGCCATAACCCAACCTTCCAAAAGTTCCCGTTGTTGAAAGACAGCGGGAACTTTTACGTTGGGGAAACGTCCCTGCCTCATGTAATTCAAATCATGTTTAGGGAGAATGAATGAAACGAATCTTGACGCTTGTCCTGGCGGTGATCCTCGCCGCATGTTCGTCCCCCGTCTCCTATTTCGACTTAACGCCTCCCCCCTTCGACCTCGGGCTTGATTCGACATCCGAGCAGATTCAACGCTCGATGCTGGAGAGCGCGGCGCGTTGGTCCACCCTGCAAATGAGCGGCACGGTCGCATGGTATCTGCCGGACGGTTCGACGCAGGTTTTTCAGGAAAACGTCTGGCTCGACCCGCTCAACAACCGTTACCGGGTCGAATTGACTGGCGTGGAAAACAGCGCGGACAAATTCCTGAAATTCAGCGACGGCTCCACGATTTATAACGTCAATCTGAATTCGGGGCAGGTTGAAAGTTATGCCTATCCCGATTTTGCCCGCGTCGGTCAATACATCCCGCCCATCGTTGAAGGGACTGCCCATCCCAACCCGATCTGGGGGCAGATCGGCTCGCCGCTTTCTCAATTGGCTTTCTCATCCGACTACGCCCAGAATGTGGGAGTCTTTACGCCCATTACGGTGGAATCCATTGCCGGGCGCGAAGCGCTGATCGTCGAATGGAAGTTCAGCGAAAACAGCGCGCCTTCATGGAAGATGTGGCTCGATACGCAAACAGCCGTCATTTTGAAATTGCAGGAATTCGGCAAGGATGGGAGCGGCAGGCTCGAAGGGGAACGGGTTGTAGAAAGCATTTCATATCATCAGGCTATGGAGAAAATTCTCTTTACCTTGCCGGCTGATTTGCCGCAGGCTGCGAGTCCGACTGAGGTTGGGTCAATGCCGCTGGTAACAGAATCAAGCTCAACGTCCGAAGAGGAGGCGGGCGAGTTGTATTTCTTCCTCCAGCCGCGCGGACAGGGCGGCTCCATTCAATTGGTAAAGGTTTCCGGTCTTTGCGTCACAGACCCCGCGAATTGCCCGGCGTTGGAAAAGATCGAAGTCCCGTTCCCGTTCAACTTCACCATCAACGCGCTGGCTTGGTCACCGGATGGAAAGTATGCCGCCTTTTCTTATTCAGATGCCCCAAATGGCTCGCCGACGAAATTGTGGCTGTTCGACGCCGATGCCCAATCATGGACTTCGCTCACGCAGTTCCCATACATTGACCCGCCGTTTTGGTCGCCGGATGGCGCATGGATCGCCTTCCGCACGCAGGATGGACTTGGCAGCGAAGACGTGCATGTCGTCCACCCGGATGGCTCTGAATTGAAAAGCGTTTCCGCTGGCTTGCCCTCCGAAGGACGACCCTACATCATGGATGGCTGGTACGCCGAAAACATCATCATGCGTCCGGCTTTGCCCAGCGCAAATGGAGGCGTGCATCTTGTCCGTGCCGAAGATGGGCAGGCGCGCCCGATGTTCGAAACTACGTTGACCAAGTCGCAGTTTGTCGCTTCACAAGATGCGGGTCTTTTGGCGTATGACGATTTTGACCAAGCCTCACAAACCCATTTCCTGAAAGTGATGGAACCCGACGGCGCAAATACTGTGATGGTCGCTCAATTTTCGGGCGGTTCGATCTATCCATTGGTCTGGTCGCCGGATGGCAGCCTGCTTGCCTTCAACTATTACAGTAGCCTGACCAGCGGCGAACCAACGGCGGAAGTTTACGTTGCATCCCGCGCTGGCGAAAATCTCTCGCTCGCATATAAAGGCAGCACGGTTGGGCGTCTGTTGTTCTCGCCCAATGGAAGATATTTGGTGGTGGAGGAAACCACTTCGATCTCCGGCGGTCATTTATTCGTCGTTGATCTTGCCACGCTGGAACAGAGAATTCTGCAAGCGCCGGGACTGTCCACCGATTACGACTGGTATGCCCCGTCGTGGCGTCCTTGATTTTCACAAAAGATTTTCCGCCACCAACAGTTCCGCGTTATAGATGGATGCGCCCGCCGCGCCGCGGATTGTATTGTGCGAGAGTACGACAAATTTAAGATCGAGGATTGGATCGCGCCTCACGCGCCCGATGACCGTCGTCATGCCTTTGCCTGCCATACGGTCGAGTCTCGGCTGGGGGCGATCCGCTTCATCCCGGACCTCGATAACTGGTCTGGGCGACGAAGGCAGTTCCCTCGCCGACAGCGGAGCCGCGTACGCGCGCAATGCTTGGATGGCAATATCAGGCTCCACCGACTTATCCAATTGCACGCTGGCGCACACGGTATGAGCGTCAATCACTGCCACGCGATTCGTGTGGACGCTGAACTGAATATCTGCAAGTTCGATTTTGCCTCCTGAAAACTTGCCCAGCATTTTGCGCGGCTCCCACTCCACCTTTTCCTCTTCGCCGCCGTTTCCCACGTTGGGAATGACGTTGTCCATGATGTCGAGCGAAGAGACGCCGGGGTAGCCTGCTCCCGATAATGCCTGCAACGAAGTGGCGAAAACTTTCTTCACACCGAATTCGTTATCCAGCGCCTTGAGCGCAATCGTCAGCCCTGTGCTGGTGCAATTTGGGTTGGTGACGATACATCCGCTCCAGCCTTTGTTCCTGCGCTGCCGCTCGATGAGTTGAATATGTTCAGCGTTGATTTCCGGCAACAGCAGCGGCACATCTTCCTCGCGCCGATACGATGACGCATTCGAGCAGACCGCCGCGCCTGCCTTGGCAAATGCAGGCTCGAGTTCGTTGGCGACTTCGGTGTGCAATGCCGAAAAGACAATTTTCGCCCGCACCGCATCCGGGCTGGCAGGAACGATGACCATATCCCGCGCATATTCGGGCATTGGGGTATCCAATACCCAACGGGTGGCTCTGGCATAGTTTTGTCCAGCCGAACGGTCGGATGCGGCGAGCGCAACCACGTTGAACCAGGGATGTCTTTCCAGCAGCGAAACAAACCTTTGACCGACGGAACCTGTCGCACCGAGGATTGCTACGGGGATTTGATTCATAATATCTCCTTGGAATGATGTAATGATTTCGTTACAGGTTGAAGGTTAGAAAGTTAAGAACCTGCAACCTTCAACCTTCAACCTTCAACCTTCAACCTGTAACCTTCAATAATCAACTCATGCAGCGCCTTCACCGCATTCTCCGTATCCGCCGCATCCACGACGAGGGAGATGGAAACTTCCGAAGAACCCTGCGCAATGGCGAGGACGTTGACGCCGTGATTCCCCAATTGACTAAAAACCCGCCCCGAAACGCCGGGGGTGTGGCGCATCCCCGCGCCGACGACGGTGATGATGGAAATATCGTCGGTTGCCCAAACGCGGTCAATATCCTGGTCTGTGATCTCGGCGGCGAACGTCTTTTCCAACGCCGATAGAATGGTCTGTGTCATTTCAGCGGGGACAGCAAAACAAATGGATTGCTCGGAGGATGCCTGTGTAATCAAGGGAACGCTCGTGCCTGTGGAAGCCACCGCCCCGAACGCGCGCGCCGCCACGCCGGGGACGCCCAGCATCCCGCGCCCTTCGATGGTGATTAATCTTTGCTTGCGGATGGCGGTCACGGCTTTCACGACCCGCCCATTGACCGGCTTGCCGTTCGATTTTCCATTCGCTGTCAAGCGCGTGCCGGGATGGCTTGGGTTGAACGTGTTGCAAATGCGCAAGCCAATGCCCGCCTCCAACACGGGGCGGATGGTTTTGGGATGCAGGACTTTCGCGCCATAGTAGGCGAGTTCCGCGATTTCGTTGTAGTTGATCTCAGGCAGGGTTTGCGCCGAAGGCACAAGGCGCGGATCTGCCGTCATCACGCCGTCCACGTCCGTCCAAATCCACACTTCATCGGCGGGGAGGACAGAGCCAATGATCGCAGCGGAATAATCGCTCCCGCCGCGACCTAAAGTGGTCACTACGCCTTCGAGCGTTGCGCCGATGAAGCCGGTAGTCACAGGGACAATGCCCGCATCCAATAACGGGATTAATTTTTCCCTTGTTTTTTCAGTTGTTGTTTTGAAATCGGGATGGGCGTTTTGAAAATGGGAGTTGGTAACCACGAACTCTGTTGTCTCGATGTCTTGGGTTTTTATCCCGGCGTCGCTGGCGGCTGCTGCGAGCAGGTGTATGCACATGCGTTCGCCGAGGGAAGCCACCGCGTCCATTGCGCGCGGGCTGGCTTCGCCAAGAACGGTAATCGCTTTGCACAAATTCACGAGCGAGAGGATTAGAGCGTTGATTTCCTGTTTTGTTTTTTCGCGCAGGTTTTCATTCTTAATTAGCGAGTCCGCAGCGGAGAAGTGCCGCGCTCTCAGCGCGGATTCGGTTTGGGTCAACGAATCAATTTTCCCGTGCGAAGCGGAGGCGGCGGAGTCCAACAGCAGGTCGGTCACGCCGGACATGGCGGAGGTCACGACGACGACGCGACCCCAATCCTTTTTTGAATCGCGGATGATCTGTGCGGCGATCTTCAACGCATCCGCCGACCCGACGGATGTTCCCCCGAATTTCATGACCAATGTTTTTTGCATAAGGTTCTCCTTGTGAGTAAGTCGGATTGCCAATCCGACTTACTCGATAACAAAAACGCCCCACGTTTCCGTGAGGCGTTGTGTGTTTTGATCAACCTGGATTCGGTTACTTCATCCCATGCACAAATGCCTCACGGCGGGGACCGGAGGTATTCATAGTCATGGTGGTGGCGAAGTGGACCGATTTCATGTTGGGCGGTATTCTATGAGAAGGTGATGGATGTGTCAAGTGGTTTTGATCGGCGGGGGTACAGGTTTCCCACCATGTTATCAATTGGTTAAGATGCGCCGAATTCGACAAACTCCCCTTGACGGATTTCTGATTCTGCCTATAATCGGGCGAAATACCCACAGCCCAATGAGCAGCATTTTCTCCCTCTCCCTTATTATTGTCGTCCTTGCGGTCCTTATTATTAAGGATCTATTTTCGGTTAGGATGGCAACGGTGAGAGTGAAGTAAAAAAGACACACCTGCGCAAGCGCAAAGAGCCGCCCTAACCACGGGCGGCTCTTTTTATTTCCCTCACCCCCGCCCCCTCTCCCAGAGGGAGAGGGGAGTACCAAAGGAGCCGTATGCGATCAGATACAGTCAAAAAAGGGTACGAAAAAGCGCCGCACCGCGCATTGTTGCGCGCCACCGGTTTGAAGGACGAGGATTTTAACAAGCCGTTCGTTGCCATTGTCAACTCGTATGTGGACGTTGTGCCGGGTCACGTTCATTTGCAGGAGTTCGGCAAACTGGTGAAGGATGCCGTCCGCGCGGCAGGCGGGGTGCCGTTCGAGTTCAACACCATCGGCGTGGACGACGGCGTGGCGATGGGTCATGCGGGGATGAAGTACTCGCTTCCTTCGCGGGAGTTGATTGCGGATTGCGTCGAGACCATGATCGAAGCGCATCGTTTTGACGCGATGGTCTGCATCCCCAACTGCGACAAGATCGTGCCGGGCATGCTGCTTGCCGCGATGCGGGTCAATGTGCCGACCATCTTCGTTTCCGGCGGACCGATGGCGGCGGGGATGACGCCCGAGGGCGAAACGATTGATTTGATTTCCGTGTTTGAGGGGGTTGGCGCGTATTCCGCCGGGAAAATTGACGAAAACCGCCTCACCCTGCTGGAGAAGTTTGCCTGCCCATCCTGCGGCTCTTGCTCCGGGATGTTTACCGCCAACTCTATGAACTGCCTCATGGAAGTGTTGGGATTGGCATTGCCTTATAACGGTTCCGCGTTGGCGAAGACACCCGAACGGGAAGCGTTGGCGAAGCAGGCGGCGGCTCAGATCATGACCTTGATCGAGCGCGACATCAAGCCCAGAGACATCGTCACCGCCGAAGCCATTGACGACGCCTTTGCGCTGGATATGGCGATGGGCGGCTCGACGAACACGGTGCTGCACACGCTGGCATTGGCGAACGAGGCGGGCGTGGATTATCCGTTGGAGCGAATTAATTCTGTTGCAGATAAAGTGCCGCATATTTGCAAAGTATCGCCAGCCGGCAAGTGGCACATGGAGGATGTGCATCGCGCGGGCGGAATCCCGGCGATATTGAACGAAGTGCAGCGGGGGACGGGGATGCTGCATTTTGAAAGGTTAACAGTAACTGGTAAATCATTGGGGGAATCGATTCAAGGTTTGGAAATCAAAGATGATGAAGTCATTCGACGTTATGACAACGCGCATTCCAAGCGCGGAGGGTTGTCCGTTTTGTTTGGCAACCTCGCGCCGAATGGCGCGGTGGTGAAAGTGGGCGGCGTGAGCGAAGCAATGATGAAGTTCGAGGGTCCGGCAGTCATTTTTGAATCGCAGGATGAGGCGATGGCGGGAATCTTGGCGGGCAAGGTCAAGGCGGGGGATTGCGTCGTCGTGCGTTACGAAGGTCCGAAGGGCGGACCGGGTATGCAGGAAATGCTTTCGCCGACATCCGCCATCATGGGGCAGGGACTGGGCGACAAGGTTGCGCTCATCACGGACGGTCGCTTTAGCGGCGGGACGCGCGGCGCGTGTATCGGTCACGTTTCGCCGGAGGCGGCGGCGCGGGGTCCGATTGCGGCGTTGAAGGCTGGGGATGTGATCCAGATTGATTTGGCGGCGCGCAGGCTAAACGTTAAGTTGAGCGAGGCGGAGATTCAGAGTCGGCTGGAGGCGCTGACTCCATTCGAGTCCAAAGTCACATCGAAGTGGCTGCGGCGGTATTCGTATTTTGTCACGAGCGCGGATACGGGAGCGGTTCTACAAAGTTAATGTCGTTGCGAGGAGGAGCGACGCGACGACGAAGCAACCTCCAGGGAACGAGGAGATTGTGGCGCAAGGCGCCAAGCAAGAGCGCCCTCGCAATGACATAGAGGAGATGATATGAAAAAAACAGGCGCTGAAATTTTATGGGAATGCCTGATGCGCGAAGGCGTGGAGGTGGTCTTCGGGTATCCGGGCGGGGCGAATATGCCGATCTATGACGCGATGTTGAGTTACCCCGTGCATCACGTGCTGGTGCGGCACGAGCAGGGCGCGGCGCACATGGCGGACGGGTATGCGCGCGCTTCGGGAAAAGTCGGCGTTGCGATGGCGACCTCGGGACCCGGCGCGACAAATTTGGTGACGGGCATTGCGACGGCGATGATGGATTCGGTCCCCGTCGTGTTCATCACGGGGCAGGTTGCGGCGCATTTGATCGGCGGCGATGCGTTTCAGGAAACGGACGTGACAGGGATTACCCTGCCGATCACAAAACATAATTATCTCGTAACGCGGGCGGATGAAATTGCGGAAACGATCCGCGAGGCGTTTTACATCGCGCGCAGCGGGAGACCCGGTCCCGTACTGGTGGACATTTGCAAGAATGCGCAGGTGGAGTCTTGCGAGTTTGTGTATCCCGAAGAGGTGAAACTGCCCGGCTACCAGCCCGTTGACCATGCGCCGAAGAACCTGCTTGACGAAGCGGTGAAGTTGATCGAGAAGGCGCAGAAGCCAGTCATCCTGTGCGGACATGGGGTTTTGATGTCGAAGGCGGAAGAGGCGTTGATGCAGTTTGCGGTGAAGACGCAAACGCCGGTTGCCAGCACCTTACTGGGACTCGGCGCGTTTCCCGCTTCGCATGAGTTGAGTCTTGGCATGATGGGCATGCACGGCGAAGTGCATACGAACCTGGCGATTCAAAATTCAGACCTGATTCTTGCTTTTGGGATGCGCTTCGATGACCGCGTGACTGGCACGTTGAAAACCTACGCGCCGCGGGCGAAGAAAATTCACATCGAGATTGACCCATCCGAAATCCACAAGAACGTGGCGGTGGATGTGCCGCTGGTCGGCGATTTGAACACCGTGCTGACCGACTTGATCCCGATGGTGGACGAATACGATCACGAGGAGTGGAAGAAGGAAATCAACGGCTGGAAAACCGAAGCCGACGTGCGTTCCATCATGAATTGGGAAGAAGATGGCAAATTGTATGTGGCGCATTTAATCGCCGATATTTGGAAGGCGACGGGCGGCGGCGCGATTGTCACCACCGACGTGGGACAGCACCAGATGTGGACGGCGCAATATTATCAACTGGATAAACCGAACCGCTGGCTGTCTTCGGGCGGCGCGGGGACGATGGGCTTTGGTCTCCCCTCGGCAATCGGCGCGTGGTTCGCCGCGAAAGACCAGGAAATTTGGGCAATCGCGGGCGATGGCGGATTCCAAATGACCGCCGCAGAATTGACCACCGCCGTACAAGAGGGCGCCAACGTGAAGGTTGCCATCATGAATAACAACTTCCTCGGCATGGTGCGCCAGTGGCAGGAGTTCTTCTTCGAGAAGCGATATTCCGCCGTGAACATGCTCACGCCTGATTTTGTGAAACTTGCCGAGGCGCACGGAGTCCCTGCCAGGCGGGTGACCAAACGCGAAGAAGTGGACGCAGCCATTCAATGGGCGCGCAATACAAAAGGACCCGTCGTGCTGGAGTTCAAGGTCGAGCGCGAGGATGGGGTGTACCCGATGGTTCCCGCGGGCGCGGCGTTGGACCAGATGATGCAGAGACCTGTGAAAGCATAATGTCATTGCGAGGGCGCTCTTGCTCTTCGCCCGAAGCAATCTCATGGTAACAGGAGGTTGCTTCCCTTCGACAGGCTCAGGGCAGGCTGTCGGGAAGAACACCCTCCTCGCAACGACATAAAGGAGCAAACATGAATTACACATTCATCGCATTAGTGGAAAACAAACCCGGCGTGTTGAACCGGGTGGCTTCGTTGTTCCGGCGGCGCAATTTCAACATCGAATCGCTGGCGGTCGGGCGGACGGAACATCCCGAAGTCTCGCGCATGACGGTCGTGGTGGATTGTCCCAACGGCGAGATGGACGCGCACAAGATCGAGGCGAATCTCTACAAACTGGTCAACGTGATTGACGTGCAGGACGTGACGCATCAACCTTCGGTGACCCGCGACCTGGCTCTGATCAAGGTAAAGGTCGGTCCCGACAAACGCGCCGAGGTCAACGGGCTGGCGGATATCTTCCGCGCCCGCATCGTGGATGTGGCGGCGGATTCGGTCATCGTGGAGATCACCGGCACGGAGGACAAGATCGAAGGCATGATCGAGTTGCTGCGCCCGCTGGGGATCGTGGAGATGGTGCGCACGGGGCAGGTCTCGATGACGCGCGGAGTCAACGACGGTGTGCGGCGCGTCCCCGGCGTGAACGGGAGCCGCTATGACGATGTGACTGAATTGGTGGCGATGACGCCGTAGAAGTAGACAGGTATACAGGTATACAGGTATACAGGCGTACATGTCTACGTGTCTACATGTTTACGTGTTTACATGTCTACCCACCCATACATTACATAACAGAGGAGAACATAAATCATGGCAAAGATCAATTTCGGCGGTGTGGAAGAGGAAGTCGTTACGCGCGAGGAGTTTCCGCTCGAGAAGGCGCGTGAAGTGTTGAAGGACGAAGTGGTGGCGGTGTTGGGCTACGGCGTGCAGGGACCCGCGCAGGCGCTGAACATGCGCGACAACGGCATCAAGGTCATCGTCGGTCAGCGCGAAGGGACGAAGAATTGGGACAAGGCAGTGGAAGATGGCTGGGTTCCCGGCGAAACGCTTTTCTCCATCGAAGAGGCAGCCGAGCGCGGTTCGGTGGTTCAGTACCTGCTTTCGGATGCGGGTCAGCGTTCGCAGTGGTCGAAGATCGTGGAATGTTTGAACGAAGGCGACATGCTGTATTTCTCGCACGGGTTTTCCGTCACGTTCAAGGACGACACGGGCGTTGTCCCGCCTCCTCATGTAGACGTGGCGTTGGTTGCGCCAAAGGGGTCGGGTACCAGCGTGAGGCGGAACTTCCTTGCCGGGAGCGGAATCAACGCCAGCTACGCGGTTCATCAGGATTTCACGGGCAAAGCCGGCGAACGCACAATCGCCCTTGGCATTGCCATCGGCGCAGGCTACCTGTTCCCAACGACGTTCAAGAACGAAGTGTTGAGCGACCTGACGGGCGAGCGCGGCGTTTTGATCGGCGCGTTATCGGGCGTGATGGAGGCGCAGTACAACGTCCTTCGCAAGCACGGACATTCCCCCTCTGAAGCCTTCAATGAAACCGTCGAAGAACTTACGCAGTCGTTGATCCGACTCGTCGGCGAGAACGGCATGGATTTCATGTATGCCAACTGTTCCACTACCGCCCAGCGCGGCGCGTTGGACTGGCATCCGCGTTTCCGCGATGCGGTTGCGCCTGTGTTCGACGAATTGTACGCATCCGTGCTCAGCGGGGAGGAAGCGCGCATCACGCTCGAAGCCAACAGCCGCGCCGATTACCGCGAACAACTCGAAAAGGAACTCGCTGCTTTCCGTGATTCGGAAATGTGGCAGGCGGGCGCGGCGGTGAGATCGCTGCGGCCGGAGAATTGGGGGAAGTAGGCAGGTAGACAGGTAGGCAGGTACACAGGTAAACAGGTACACAGGTAAACAATGGAACGTGTCTACTTGTATACGTGTTTACTTTCACACCGAAAGGAAGACCGTATGACAAACAATAACTACGTTAGGATTTTCGATACAACATTAAGAGACGGCGAGCAATCTCCCGGCGCGACGATGACTTCGGCGGAGAAACTGGAAGTGGCGCACAATCTCGCCCGCCTCGGCGTGGACGTCATCGAAGCGGGATTCCCAGCCGCATCGCCGGACGACCTGGAAGCCGTCCGCAGGATCGCGCTCGAAGTGGGCAACCAAGCCGGGGCGGAGTCGGAGGCGAAGATTCCCGTCATCGCAGGGTTGGCGCGGGCGAATAAATCCGATATTGACAAGGCGTGGGAGGCGGTGCAAGGCGCGAAACATCCGCGCATCCATACTTTCCTTGCCACGTCTGCGATTCACATGAAGCACAAGTTGAAGATGGACCCAGAGGAGGTGGTTCAGCGCGTTTCTGAAATGGTCGCGTATGCGAAATCGCTGTGCGACGACGTGGAGTTCTCGCCCGAAGATGCGGGACGTTCCGATCCCGAATTTTTGTATGTCGTGCTGGGCGAGGCGATCAAATCAGGCGCGACGACGTTGAACATTCCCGATACGGTGGGGTATACAACGCCCGATGAATTTTATAAATTGATCAAGGGCATCGTCGAAAACACGCCTGGGATGCGCGAAGGCATTACGGTGTCGGTGCATTGCCACGATGATTTGGGCATGGCGACCGCGAACACGCTGGCGGGCATCCGCGCGGGCGCGAGGCAGGCGGAAGTAACGATCAACGGCATCGGCGAACGCGCGGGGAATACTTCGCTGGAGGAAGTGGTGATGGCGTTGAAGACGCGTCATCCCGTCTTCGGGCTGGATACTGGAATTGACACGCGCCAACTCTCGCGCATTTCCAAACTGGTCAGCAATTACACGGGCATCGTCGTCCAGCCAAACAAAGCCATCGTCGGATCGAACGCGTTCGCGCACGAAGCGGGCATTCATCAGGACGGCATGTTGAAACACCAGACCACCTACGAGATCATGCGTCCTGAAGATGTGGGGGTGAACCAGACCAAATTGGTTTTGGGCAAACACTCGGGTCGTCATGCGCTTCGCGCGCGGCTGGCGGAACTCGGTCACTCGCTGGATGATGTCGAACTCGATCAAGCCTTTGCGCGTTTCAAGGAACTGGCGGATCGCAAGAAATTCATCACCGATCTCGACCTCGAAGCCGTCATTGCCGATGAATTTTATAAACCGCGCGACGTGTATCTGTTGAACGGCTTGCAGGTCACATGCGGGACGATGGGTATGCCCACCGCCACCGTCCGTTTGCGCGGACCCGACGGAGTCGTCCACACGCACGCGGCAATGGGCACGGGACCCGTGGATGCGACGTACAAAGCCATCAACGCCATCGTCAATGCGCCATGTACGCTGCTGGAATTCAACATCCACGCCATCACCGAAGGGATAGACGCGCTCGGCGAAGTGACCGTGCGAATTCAGGGGAGGAACGGTCACACCACGATGGACGCGCAAAGCGAAGTGGAGTATCCGCGCGTCTACGGCGGTCACGGCGCGGATACCGACATCATCGTCGCCAGCGCCAAGGCGTACATCAACGCCTTGAACAAACTCATCATCGCGCAGACGGAAAGCCGCGAATATGCGGTGAATGATTTTGGTGTGATGTTGGGGTAGCCCTCACCCTAGCCCTCCCCCGAAGGGGGAGGGGACTCCCTTCTCCCTTTGGGAGAAGGGTTGGGGATGAGGGAACATATGCACAAAAAATAGGAGAAAAGAAATGACCACTCAACCCGAAGACCATAATCCCTTCCCCGAACCGCAAACCATCCCAACTGGCTGGGACTTGAGCGCGCTTCTTCCCGCGCCGACAGTTGATCCTGCCGCCGAATCTGACGACTCCGCTGAAAGCTAATCATGTCATTGCGAGGGCGGCGCTCTTCCGCCCGAAGCAATCTCCCATCATGAGAGATTGCTTCGTCGTGGCGCGATTCACGCCACTCCTCGCAATGACATATCTAATAGGAAATTTTATGCCAAAAACACTCTTCCAAAAAATCTGGGACTCCCACGTCGTCACCCAACAAGACGGCGCGCCTGCGGTTCTCTACATTGACCTGCACCTCGTCCATGAAGTGACCTCGCCGCAAGCCTTCACGGGTCTACGCCAGCGCGGATTGAAGGTCCGCCGCCCCGATAAAACTTTGGCGACGATGGATCATTCCATTCCAACAACCCCGCCCGATGTCCCGATTGCAGATGCAATGGCAGCCGCGCAGATCAAGCAGATGGAAGCCAATGCCGCCGAATTCGGAATCACTTTGCACGGCATGACGAGTCCCCATCGCGGCATTGTGCATGTCATCGGTCCCGAACTGGGGCGCACCCAGCCAGGCATGACCATCGTCTGCGGCGACAGTCACACCGCTACGCACGGTGCGTTTGGCGCTCTCGCATTCGGCATCGGCACCAGCGAAGTGGAGCACGTCCTCGCCACGCAATGTCTCTTGCAGAAGAAACCCAAAACCTGCGAAGTCCGCATGGACGGCAAACTTGGTCGCGGCGTTTCCGCCAAAGACGCCATCCTTGCCTTGATAGCAAAGATCGGCGTCGGCGGCGGGACGGGACACGTTTTCGAGTACACGGGCGAAGCGATTCGCTCCCTCACAATGGAAGAACGCATGACCATCTGCAACATGTCCATTGAAGGCGGGGCGCGCGCCGGCATGATCGCCCCCGACGACACGACTTTCGAATATTTGCACGGACGTGAATTCGCTCCCAAAGGTGAAGGATGGGATAAAGCCGTCGCCAGGTGGCGCGCGCTTCCCACCGACGAAGGCGCGGTCTACGATAAATCCATTACGCTCGATGCCGCCGACCTCGAACCGATGATCACCTATGGCACGAATCCCGGCATGGGCATGAGAATCACCGACCATATCCCGACGGTGGACGCCTTTAGTGAAGCCTCGCAAAAAGCCGCCTTCGAAAAAGCCATGACCTACATGGGACTCCAGCCAGGTCAATCCCTGCTCGGTCAAAAAGTGGATGTGGTCTTCATCGGCTCCTGCACCAACTCGCGCATCTCCGATCTGCGCCTCGCCGCTGAAAATTTGAAGGGTCGCAAGGTTGCCGATGGACTTCGCCTCATGGTTGTCCCCGGCTCGCAGGATGTGAAGAAGCAAGCCGAGCAGGAAGGCTTGGATAAGGTCTTCAAAGAAGCAGGCGCAGAATGGCGCGAAGCGGGATGCTCAATGTGTATCGCAATGAACTCGGACCAGTTGTCCCCTGGTCAGTATGCAGTTTCAACAAGCAACCGCAACTTTGAAGGTCGCCAAGGCAAAGGTTCCCGTACATTCCTTGCGAGTCCCATTACAGCTGCTGCAACTGCCATCAACGGCAAAGTCACCGACCCGAGGACACTTTTGTAACATGTAGCGTGTTCCGTTTGAGTGTTCTACGCAACATGCAACACGAAACACGCACCACGCAACAGGAAATCAACTATGGCAACTTTCACAACCCTCACCTCCCGCGCAATTCCTCTCCCCGTCAACGACATCGACACGGACCAGATCATCCCCGCGCAATTTCTCAAAGTCACCGACAAGCACGGTCTCGCCGACGCGCTCTTCTTCCACTGGCGCTACAACGACGATAAATCTCCAAAAGCAGATTTCATCATCAACAAGCCCGAGTCAAAGGGCGCGCAAATTCTCCTCGCGGGTGACAACTTCGGGTGCGGTTCGAGTCGCGAACACGCTCCCTGGGCGCTCACCGCGTGGGGCATCCGCGCCGTCATCTCCACCTCGTTCGCAGACATCTTCCGCAACAACTCTTTGAAGAATGGATTGATCCCCGTCATCGTGGATGACGCGACTCACAAGATGCTCTTCGATCTGGTGGAAGAAGCGCCTCGTGCCGAACTGACAGTTGATCTTGCCACCCAAACCGTTTCCTTCCCCGGAGGCTCGTTCCCCTTCCCCATCGACCCGTTCAACAAAGCCTGCCTGCTCAACGGCGTGGACGAACTCGGCTACATTCTTGGCTTCGAGAAGGAAATTGCAAATTTTGAGAGTCGTGCGGCACAGTAGATAAGTACACAGGTATACAGGTATACAGGTATACAGGTATACAGGTACACAGGTATACAAGCAACTCGTATCTCGTAACTTGTAACTCGTCACCCGCTGCTTGTAACAGGCGACACCATGACATTACCCCTTATCCAAATCTACGACACCACCCTGCGCGACGGGACACAATCCGAAGGTTTCAACCTGTCGGCGAATGACAAAGTCCGCATCGCGCAAAAGCTGGATGAACTCGGCGTCGCGTTCATCGAAGGCGGCTGGCCCGGCTCCAATCCGAAAGACGTGGAATTCTTCGAGCGCGCCCGCGACATGCAATGGAAGAACGCGCTCATCGCCGCATTCGGCTCCACCTGCCGCGTCAAAGGCGGACCCGAGGACGACGCCAACATCAAAGCCCTGCTCGATTCGCACACGCCCGTTTGTACCATCTTCGGCAAGACGTGGACCCTGCACGTCACCGAAGTGCTGCAAACCACCTACGAAGATAACTTGCGAATCATCGAACAGTCCGTTGCCTATCTCAAAGCGAACGGCAAACGTGTCATCTACGATGCCGAACATTTCTTCGACGGCTACAAAGCGGATTCGTCCTACGCGCTCGAAACGCTGCGTGCCGCCATCCGCGGCGGCGCGGAGACGGTTGTGCTGTGCGACACCAACGGCGGGACATTCCCGTGGGAGATCAAACGCATCTTCGGCGAATTGAAGTCGGAGATTCAGCATCCGCTTGGGATTCACACGCACAATGATTCCGAATGCGCGGTGGTCAATTCGCTTGTCGCTGTGCGCGAAGGCGCGATCCAGGTACAGGGGACCATCAACGGGGTGGGGGAGCGCTGCGGCAACGTCAACCTTTGCTCGGTGATGGCGAATCTCGAACTCAAGATGGGCTATCAATGCCTGCCAAAGGGAAATATTCAGCATTTATACGATCTCTCCCATTTCGTCGTGGAAGTGGCGAACGTCACGCCAGACGAGCATTTGCCGTTCGTGGGCAAGTCCGCTTTCGCGCACAAGGGCGGTGTCCACGTGGCGGCGATGAGGCGGAGCGCGCAGTCCTATCAACACGTGGAGCCTGAACGGGTCGGCAACCAGATGCGCGTGGTCGTTTCGGATTTGTCGGGGCGCGGCAACCTGCTCAGCAAAGCCGAAGAACACGGCGTGGAAGTGGAAGGGAATGAAGTCGTCCCCGTCCTCAATGAGATCAAGGAACTCGAATCGCGCGGCTTTTCCTTTGAAGCCGCCGAAGCCTCCGTCGCCATGATGCTGAAGCGGCAGGAATACGGTTACAAGCCGCCCTTTGAATTAATAGATTTCTTCGTCAACGTGGAGCATCGCGACAAGCGCGGTATCTTCGCGGAGGCGACGGTCAAAGTCCGCGTGCAGGGTGAAGTGCTGCACACCGCCGCCGAAGGCAACGGTCCCGTCAACGCGCTGGATAATGCCTTGCGCAAAGCGTTGTCTGGCTATTATCCGCAGATCAAAAACTTCCACCTGTCCGATTACAAAGTCCGCATTTTGGATTCGGATCACGGCACCGAAGCCATCACCCGCGTATTGATAGACACGCGCAACAACACCTCCCGCTGGAGCACCGTCGGCGCCAGCACGAATATCATCGAGGCAAGTTGGCGCGCCCTCGCAGATTCGGTGGAGTATGGGTTGGTGGTGGCGCATTAGAAAAACATGTCGTTGCGAGGGCGCTCTTGTTCTTCGCCCGAAGCAACCTCTAAATAATTGGGAGATTGCTTCGTCGGGATTTCGACGTTGTCGCGTCTCAACCCTCCTCGCAACGACATATATTAAGGAACATACATGAACTTCAAAATCACCCTCCTCCCCGGCGACGGCATCGGTCCCGAAGTGATTGCCGAAGCAGTACGCGCGCTGGAAACAATAGCTCGCAAATACGATCACACCTTCGATTTTCAAGAGCGCCTGATGGGTGGCTGTTCCATTGATAAATATGGTTCGTCGCTCACCGATGAGACCCTTGCCGATTGTCAGTCTTCGGATGCGGTTCTGCTCGGCGCCGTCGGCGGACCGAAATGGGACGACCCGAATGCAAAGGATAGACCCGAGCGCGGATTGCTGGCGTTGCGAAAAGGACTCGGCGTGTTTGCAAATCTCCGCCCTGTCAAAGTGCATCCTGCGCTGGTGGACGCCTCTCCGCTCAAGCCTGAACGACTTGGAGGCGTGGATATCCTCGTCGTGCGCGAGTTGACGGGCGGGCTGTATTTTGGTCAACCCAAGATGCGCGAGATGAAGGACGGCTGCGAACGCGCGGTGGATACGCTCGAATATTTCGATTATGAAATTCGGCGCGTGATGGAACTTGCCTTCGATCTTGCGCGCGGACGAAGGAAAAAAGTGACCTCCGTTGACAAAGCCAATGTCTTGGAATCCTCCCGATTATGGCGGCAGACCGCTTCTTCCATCGGGACGGAGAATCCTGACATCGAACTTGAGCATACGCTGGTGGATACCGCCTCGATGAAACTGATCACTGCTCCCGCTTCGTTTGACGTGGTCGTCACCGAAAACATGTTCGGCGACATCCTCACGGACGAGGCGTCCGTGTTGGCAGGGTCTATGGGGATGCTGCCGTCGGCTGGTTTGGGCGAGGCAGGCTCGAGGTCCGATGGCGAAGCGCGAATGGGACTGTACGAACCGATCCACGGATCCGCTCCTGACATCGCGGGCAGGGGAGTCGCAAATCCGATCGGAACGATCCTTTCGGCGGCGATGATGCTGCGTCATTCATTTAAGTTAGAATCCGAAGCCTGCTCCATCGAAAGCGCAGTCGAGCAGACCGTCACCGGCGGCGCGCGCACGGCAGACCTCGGCGGCAAGTTAACCACCCGTCAGATGACGGATGAAATTATCAAAAGAATAGAGGAGAGTTGAGTGATGGGCATGGAGTCGAAATATATCTGGTCGGATGGAAAACTGGTGGAGTACGAAAAAGCCACCGTCCACATGTTGACGGCGGCGCTGCATTACGGCGCGGCGGTCTTCGAGGGCATCCGCGCGTATAAAACGGACAAGGGTCCCGCGGTCTTTCGTTTGCAGGAACATTCGGAACGCCTGCTCAAATCGGCGGAGATCTTCGGGTTTCGTGATTTGCCCTACACGGCGGACGACGTTTCAAAAGCGATCAAGGAAACCGTGAAGGCGAACGGCTTCGACGAATGTTACATCCGCCCCCTGCTGTACCTGACGGCTGGGGCGTGGAATTTGAACGTGGACGCCGGCAAGCCCGCCCTGATGATCGCCGTCTGGGAATGGGCAAATTACCTGGGTGAGGAGGCGCTGGCGAAGGGCATCCGCGCGAATATCTCGTCGTTCACGCGCCACCATCCCAACGTGATGATGACCAAGGCGAAGATCGCAGGGAATTACGTCAACAGCATCCTTGCCAAGACCGAGTCAGTGCGGCTGGGATTTGAGGAGGCGATCATGCTCGACCCGCAGGGCTACATCGCCGAATGCACGGGCGAAAACCTGTTTGTGGTGCGGCGCGGCAAGATATTCACGCCGTCCACCGCGCCTGTGCTGGAGGGGATCACGCGCCATTCGGTTTATACGATTGCGAAGGATTTGGGATACAGCGTGTCGGAGATGCCCATCGCGCGCGATCAACTCTACAATGCCGATGAGGTCTTTGTCTGCGGCACGGCAGCGGAGGTGATCGGTTTGAGCGAGATTGACTTTCGTAAAATTGGCGATGGCAGGTCTGGCAAGGTGACGCGCGAGATTCAGAACGTGTATCACGATGCGATCCGCGGGAAGATCGCAAAATATGAAGGCTGGTGTGATTACGTGAGTTGATTTGCCGATTTTTGGTGTAAGATTGAGCCATTGGGAGCGTCCGACGTATCAGAGAGGAGGATACAATAAGCCGGTTCGGCGTTTCTGATGGCTCAAAATTGAACGGAGGAAATCCTGAAAAACGCCGAAAATTTCTTGACTTTTTATATGCGCTTCGATATAATGTCAGGTCGCTGTCCATGTGGACAGTTTAAATTGTTTCCATAAACAACAGCCCAGTCAACGTTATCGTTCAGGAGAGAAGAATGGCATCTTCTTTGCCACATAAAAGTTACGCGCGTATCTCGGTAAAGCTCGACCTTCCCAACTTAATTGAAGTTCAACTTGATTCATTCGAAAGATTGAAGAAAGACGGCTTGGGCGATCTCTTCCATGAGATTTCGCCGATTGAGTCGTATAACAAGGGAATGAAATTGTTCTTTCCCAGCAGAGGGGCGGAATCCCAGCAATGGGGACTGAAATACTGGTTTGGCGACCCCAAACACACAATCGAGGAGTGCGTGGAGCGGGACTTGACGTATGCCAGCCCGCTGTACGTGTCGGTGCTTCTTGCAGGTCCCGATGTCCCGGAGCCAATTAAGCAGGATATTTTCCTTGGCGATTTTCCCGAAATGACCGACAAGGGGACTTTCATTGTTAATGGTACGGAACGCGTCGTAGTATCGCAGCTCATCCGTTCTCCGGGCGTGTACTTTGAGGCTCCGGCAGACCGCGCGACGGGGCGTTTTCTTGCCATGGCGAAACTCATTCCCGATCGCGGCGCATGGATGGAATTCGAAACACGCAAGTCGGACTACATTATTTTGAAGTTTAACCGCAAGCGCACGGTTCCAATCACCGTGTTTTTGCGCGCTCTTGCCGCTGTCAGCGACGGGATCAAGGATTCCCCGATCAAGCATGGCACAGATGAAGAAATCCTGTCCATTTTTCAGGATGTGGATAACAACCCCGACCGTCTGTTCATCGCATCCACCATCAAACAGGAGCCTGATTGGGATTTGACCAATCACACCATTGCCGAAGCGGCTCTGATCGAGTTCTTCAAAAAGATGCGCCCCGGCGACCCTGCAACGCTGGAAAACGCCCGTCAGTTCCTTGAAGAACAACTGTTTGACCAGCGTCATTATGACCTTGAACGCGTCGGTCGCTACAAACTAAATCAAAAGCTGGATTTGAATATCCCGATCCCGCATCGCACGGTTTCCAAAAGCGATATTATCCGGTTGATCCGCCGCATGATTCAAATCAATAATGGAAAGGAACGCCCGGACGATATTGACCATCTCGGGAACCGACGCGTCAAGACGGTGGGTGAGTTGATCCAGAACAAGTTGCGAATCGGACTCCGACGCATGGAACGTGTCATCAAGGAGCGCATGTCCATCCGCGACCAGGAGCAGCTTTCACCCGTTACATTGGTCAACATCCGTCCTGTGGTGGCTGCCTTGCGGGAGTTCTTCGGTTCATCGCAGCTTTCGCAGTTCATGGATCAGACCAACCCCCTGGCGGAGTTGCGTCACAAACGCACCTTGTCTGCACTTGGACCGGGCGGTTTGCGCCGCGAGCGCGCCGGTTTCGATGTCCGCGATGTGCATCATTCGCATTACGGACGCATCTGTCCCATTGAAACGCCCGAAGGTCCGAATATCGGTCTTATCGGTCGGTTGGCTTCCTTTGCGCGGGTGAACGAATACGGCTTCATCGAAACCCCGTATCGCAGGGTGTATCGCTCTCTTCCTTCAGATGATGAGCGGTTGGAAGGCAGGACGCTGCGGGAAGATGTCCGTGATTCGAAGTCAGAAGAAGCGCTTTTCAAATCCGGCACTTTGATCGACAGCAAGGCGCTGAAAAAACTTTCGAAACTTGACACTGAAATAGCCGTTGTTCCCTTTGTTTCGGATGAAGTTGTTTATCTATCCGCCGATGCGGAGGATAAGTACACCATCGCGCAGGCGAACGCAGCATTAACGGAAAACAAGGAGTTTTTGCGGGAGCGCATTTCCTGCCGTTATCACTCCGGTTTTTTGTTCTCGAATTCGGAGAGCGTGGATTTCATGGATGTTGCGCCGCATCAGGTAGTGGGCATCAGCGCGGCGTTGATCCCGTTTCTCGAACATGACGATGCCAACCGCGCGCTCATGGGTTCGAACATGATGGCGCAGGCGGTTCCCCTGGTGCGCCCGGAAATTCCACTTGTTTCCACCGGTATGGAAGGTCATGCCGCGTTGGATTCGGGTCAGGTCGTGGTGGCTGAGGCGGACGGGGAAGTCGTCTCGGTGACAGGATCAAGCATAACGGTCAAAGAGAAGCGAAGCGGGAACCGCGTCTACCAACTCCGCAAATATCAGCGATCCAATCAAAGCACATGCATTGACCAGCGTCCATCCGTCGTCAAGGGGCAGTTAATCAAGGCGGGCGATATCATTGCAGACTCGTCTTCAACGGACAGCGGACAGCTTGCGCTTGGGCAGAACGTGGTTGTCACTTTCCTTTCATGGGAAGGCGGCAACTTTGAAGATGCGATCCTGCTTTCCGAACGTCTCGTGCAGGACGACCGCTTTACCTCAGTGCATATCGAAAAGCATGAAGTCGAAGCGCGCGATACCAAACTCGGACCGGAAGAGATTACACGCGACATTCCCAACGTCGGCGATGATGCGATAAAAGACCTCGACGAAAACGGAATCATTCGCATCGGCGCGGAAGTCGGTCCAAACGATATTCTTGTCGGAAAGATTACGCCGAAGGGTGAAAAGGAACTCACTCCCGAGGAGCGTCTGCTGCGCGCGATCTTTGGTGAAAAGTCCCGCGACGTGAAGGACACTTCGCTGCGTATGCCTCATGGTGAGCGCGGCAAGGTCGTCGATGTGAAGGTATTTACCCGCGAAGAAAACTCCGATCTTTCCGCCGGTGTTGACATGATGGTGCGGGTTTCTGTTGCGCAGCGCAGAAAGATTACTGCGGGCGATAAAATGGCTGGGCGTCATGGAAACAAGGGCGTGGTTTCCAAGGTTGTTCCCATTGAAGATATGCCGTTCCTTGAGGATGGCACGCCTGTTGACATCATTTTGAATCCGCTCGGTGTGCCTGGGCGTATGAATATCGGCCAGGTGCTTGAAGTCCATTTGGGCTGGGCGGCGAAGCGAATGGGCTTCCGCGCGCTGACACCCGTGTTCGATGGCGCCAGCGAAGAACAAATCGAAGCTGAGCTCGCAAGAGCGTGGATCATCGATCAGGCGTGGAAGGAAGCGGCGGAACGCGCCTGGGAATGGGTTAAGGAACAGGAATATGATCCCGAATCCATCGAAGACGATGACGAAGTCCGCCGCCTCTACCTTGAACAATGGCTGGACAAACGCCGATACGACGTCTACAGCCTGAACGACCCGGCGTATGCGCGTCGTGCCACTGCCCGGGAATGGTTGCGCGAAAAAGGCTATTCCGACCCCGATGAGATCCTTCTCGAAGACGGAAATATTGCCAATCGCGATCCCGAAGTGGACGAGAAGACGATCATTGCCTGTCTGCGTTTGTGGCTTGAGATCAATGGTATTACACGCCGGGTTGCCGAAGATAAAGTATACGAAACAGCCCAGGAACTGGCGAAAGAAAAAGGTGTTCCGCTACCGACATTGGGCAAGCAGTCTCTGCGTGACGGTAAAACAGGACTTGCCTACGATCAGCCTGTGACGGTCGGCGTTATGACCATTCTTAAATTGCACCACCTGGTCGAGGACAAGGTTCACGCGCGTTCCACGGGTCCGTACAGCCTGGTCACACAGCAGCCGCTGGGTGGTAAGGCGCAGTTCGGTGGTCAGCGTTTTGGTGAAATGGAAGTGTGGGCGCTTGAAGCGTATGGCGCCGCTCATACTCTCCAGGAAATGCTCACTGTCAAATCGGATGATGTTCAGGGACGTGTCAATACCTACGAGGCGATTGTCAAGAACGAACCGATCGAGGAACCGAGCATTCCCGCCTCGTTCCGGGTGCTTGTGAAGGAACTGCAATCGCTTGGTCTCGCTGTGGAAGCGATCAATGAAAGCGGTGACGTGGTCAAGTTTGGCAAGGACGAAGAGAAGACGCATCCCCCAAGACACGATACCGGTTTGTTGAGTTTGGGAGAGAATCAGATCAGGAAAAAGTAGGATTTCCTATTGACTTGACCAATGCGGCGTGATAAAATAATGCGCCGTTGTCAGGAAAGATAGAGCGGCTGTCTCTCCCGCTCGACGACACAATTGGCAGCTACAAATGAGGCCATCATGTGGACGTTATTGATGGCCTCGTTTTTTGCGAATATTCAATTGAATTTTTGACAGGATTTTTTAGATCGGAGGCGAATCGTGCCGACAGTAAACCAAATGGTCCGCAAGGGCCGCAAAAACAAGCATGTAAAAAGCAAAGCGCCCGCTTTGCAGTACACATTGAACAGTTACAAACAACGCCGGTTCCGTCAGGATAAGGGCGCGCCGCAAAAACGCGGCGTTTGCACCGTTGTCCGTACCATGACGCCCAAGAAACCAAATTCCGCGTTGCGCAAGATCGCGCGTGTGAGGTTGAGCAACGGCATCGAGGTGACGGCGTACATTCCGGGCGAAGGTCACCAGTTGCAGGAACACTCGGTCGTCCTGGTGCGCGGCGGGCGTGTGAAAGACCTGCCGGGCGTCCGTTACCACATTGTGCGCGGATCTCTCGACACCACCGGAGTTGCCGATCGTAAGCAGGGCCGTTCAAAGTACGGCGCGAAGCGTCCCAAGTAGTTAATTGATGGAGTAGTTAAGCATGCGTAGAGCCAAACCAGAAAAACGGGAACTGCTTCCCGATATCCGTTTTAACAGCATCACGGTGCAAACCATGATCCAGCATGTTCTGAAAAATGGAAAGAAGAGCGTATCTACCCGCTTGATCTATGATGCGATGGATATGATCAAGGAACGCACCGAAAAGAACCCCATCGAGGTTTTTGACGGCGCGCTCAAGAATGTCGGACCTGCAATGGAAGTCCGCCCGAGGCGTGTAGGCGGAGCCACGTATCAGGTCCCCATGGAAGTTTCGTCGGAACGCCGCACCACTTTGGCGATCCGGTGGATTCTCGCCGCAGCGCGAGACCGCTCCGGCAAGTCTTTTTCGGACAAACTTGCGTCCGAACTGATCGACGCTTTCAATGAAACCGGCGCCTCGATTCGCAAACGTGATGAAACTCATAAAATGGCGGAAGCCAATCGCGCTTTCTCCCATTACCGTATTTAATTTTTGAAATTCGACAGATAAAAAGGAAGCAGGTAGTTTTAGAATGGCTCGTGTCCATCCATTGGAGAAATACCGAAATATAGGCATTATTGCCCACATCGACGCCGGGAAAACGACAACCACTGAGCGGATCATGTTCTACACAGGCAGGACGCACCGCATCGGTTCGGTTGACGATGGTACGACTGTTACCGACTGGATGGTCCAGGAACGGGAACGGGGTATTACCATTGTTTCGGCGGCTGTCTCCGCGGAATGGAAGGGCTATCAGATCAACATCATCGACACTCCCGGTCATATTGACTTTACCGCCGAGGTGCAGCGCTCCCTGCGCGTGTTGGATGGAGGCGTCGTCGTCTTTGACGCTGTTCAAGGCGTGGAGCCCCAGTCTGAAACTGTGTGGCGCCAGGCGGATCGCTATGGCGTCCCGCGCATTTGTTTTGTCAACAAGATGGACCGCGTTGGCGCTTCCTATGAACGGACAATCGAAACGATTATCGACCGGCTTGGCGCGAACCCAATTCCGATGCAAATACCGGTCGGCTTCGAATCGGGATTCAGGGGAGTGATCGACCTTCTTACCCGGAAAGCGATTATTTGGGAGGACGACCTCGGCAAGGAACCAAAGATCACGGATGTCCCAGCCGATCTCCAGACGCAGGTTGAGGAAGCCCGCGCAAAAATGGTGGAAAAAATTGCCGAGTTGGATGATGACTTGACGATGAAATTCCTCGAAGCCCAGGAAATAAGCATCGATGAATTAAAAGCCGCATTGCGGAAGGGTGTGATCGCAAATAAAGCGACCCCCGTATTTTGCGGCTCCTCATTAAAGAATAAAGGCGTCCAAGTATTGCTGGATGCTGTTTTGGATTACCTGCCTTCTCCCGCCGACATTCCCTCGATCATGGTGTCCGAGCCTGGAAACCCTGAAAACGAATTCGAACTTCCCGCACAGGATGATGCGCCTTTGAGCGCTTTGGTGTTTAAGATCGTCACCGATCCCTATGTGGGGCGCCTGGCATACGTCCGTATTTACTCCGGCGTGTTGAGCCAGGGACAGACAGTACAAAACAGCATCAAAGGCAAGAAGGAACGCATTGGTCGTTTGATCCGTATGCATGCCGATCACCGCGAAGACGTTACCGAAATCCGTGCCGGTGACATCGGTGCCGTTCTTGGCTTCAAGGAAAGTTTCACAGGCGATACCCTTTGTGATACGAAAGCCCTTGTGCTGGAAAGCATTTCTTTCCCTGAACCTGTCATTTCCATTGCGATCGAGCCGAAGAGTTCCAGCGACCAGGAAAAGATGGGCGAGGCGCTTCGTAAACTTGCCGAAGAAGATCCGACTTTCCGCGTTAATTCCGATGAAAACACGGGGCAGACTGTCATTCGTGGAATGGGCGAACTTCACCTTGATATTATCGTTGACCGTCTTCTGCGTGAATTCAAAGTTCAAGCCAATATCGGTACGCCGCGCGTGGCTTATCGCGAGTCGATTACCAAGCCCGTCAAAGAAGTCAATTATAAGTATGCGAAACAATCCGGCGGCAAGGGGCAGTACGGACATGTCGTATTCTCTCTTGAGCCGGGGGAGCGCGGCTCCGGCATTGTTTTCGAGAACAAGATCGTTGGCGGCGCCATTCCGAAGGAATACATTGGACCCGTCGAAAAAGGCTTTCGGGAGGCTGCGGAAAGCGGCGTACTCGCCGGCTACCCTGTTGTAGACCTAAAGATCAAACTGTTTGATGGTTCGTTCCACGAAGTTGACTCAAGCGAAATGGCATTCAAACTCGCCGCTTCCATAGGCTTCAAGGAAGGCGTTCAAAAAGGGAATCCAATCCTGCTTGAGCCGATGATGAAAGTGGAAGTCGTCGTTCCTGAAGAATACCTCGGAGATGTTATGGGGCAATTGAACAGCCGCCGTGGTTTGATTCAAGGCATGGATGTCCGCCCTGGCAATGCGCAGGCTATTCGCGCCATGGTCCCCCTTGCGGAAATGTTTGGGTATGCCACCCAATTGCGCTCCGCCACCCAGGGACGCGGCGTATTTAGTATGGAATTTGACCACTACGCGCCGGTAGCGCAGTCTGTGGCAGAAGAAATTTTGAAAGCTTAACTGTTTTTATAATTCAAGGAGTTTCATTATGGCGAAGGAAAAATTTGACAGGAGCAAGCCGCATCTGAACGTGGGGACGATGGGTCACATCGACCACGGCAAGACCACGCTGACAGCGGCGATCACG
>JAGUZU010000122.1 GCA_020060625.1 Anaerolineales bacterium
CATAAGTGCCGCCGCTATCTGCTCATCACTCGGCTGCCCCTCCTGCCCTTCTGCCCCAAAGCGGTGCATAAACCGCGCCATATACCCGCCCAGTATCTCCTTTGCTAACGCTTCCGGCATCTTGATCTCACAGCCAAAACATAATGCTTCATCCACGTCAAACTTCCCGACTATTTTAGGGGTACTCTCGCTCCCCTCGATCTCAATGGGGAAACTGGAGGTAATCTTGATAAAGTCTTCGATATGCGGGGTCTCGACGGGAGTTTCTGTCAACGTCGGCGCGGACACAGGCGTGTCCGTCATTGTCGGCGGAGGCGTCGAGGTGGCTTCCAAAGTGGCTGTCACCTGCGGGGCGGGTGAACAGGCATTTACAACCACGATGCACAAAATAAGGAGTGCAGTTCTGCGTTTCATAATTTCCTCCAATTTCAAACAAAGAGCGGAAAGATTGATTTATATTTTCTCCACCACCCAAAAATGGGACAAGCCTAATATCTTCAACGGTGTGGCTTCCATTAATTGCAGCACAGCGCGGATGATTTTTCCAAAGACGCCGGTTCGGGCAATTATATTGTCGTACGCGCCAAAGATGATAGTGCGCTCGATGAATTTGACGGGCAAACCCTCGAACAGCTTTTCCATATCACGGCGAGAATAAACCCGCACATGCGGAGCGAGCTTGTCACGCCAGATGCGCGGCAGGTAGTTCACGAACGGTTTGTTGCCAAAATAATATTTACCATTCCAAAAGATTCCGTGAGTTTCGACGGGGTATCCGCGGTTGGGGCAAAAGATGACGGCGCGCCCACCCACTTTTAGCACGCGAACCATTTCGGCAATCGCGGAGCGGTCATTCTGTACGTGTTCGATCACTTCATGGCTGAGGATCAGGTCAAACGTCGAAGAAGGAAGCGGGAGGAATTCCCCGGCGGCGTTGAATATCTTTTTGGAAACGGATAACGCATCGCGCGCCCGCTCGAAGTCGTATTCGAGACCGATCACATCCGCGCCGAGACCTGCCATTTTTTCCACATACATCCCCACGCCACAACCGTTTTCAAGCGCCTTTCCACGGATGCGTTCCCCGGCAAATTTGACGATCATGTCGAGGCGGCGTTGCTGTCCAGCGCGCCAAACATAGGACGGTTCACCGCGCAATGCGGCTTTGGAGAAGTCTCGTTGAGTCATGGCGGCGATTATACCTCTTGCGTCCTTTCCACCTTTATGCTAGAATTTCGCGCGAACGGACAACCCAATAGAGAAGATGCCGAGAAGTGGGTAGCCCCCACTTCTTCGCTTATACAAGGAGTATGGAGTAAGGTACGCATGGCAAAAAGTGATTTCGCGCTGGCATTCAATGAAGTGATCGAGGAAAAACAGCTCGCCAAGGATGTAGTCGTCGCCGCGATCGAGTCGGCGATGGTCTCCGCCTATCGGCGGGCTGTGGGCGCATCCACCGCCCAGCACGTGGAAGCCAAACTGGACCCGGAAACGGGGGCGGTGATGGTATATGCCGAGAAGGAAGTGGTCGAAGACAGCATGGTGGATGAGCGCACTGAAGTCCTGTTGGATGAGGCGCGCAAGGTCAACCCCGAAGCCCAGCCCGGCGACATGGTGGTGGTGGAAAGCACCCCCGCCGATTTCGGGCGTGTGGCGGCGCAGACCGCGCGTCAGGTGATCCAGCAGCGCATCCGTGAGGCGGAACGCTCGAACCAGATGGAATATTTCCAGCGCCAGGAAGGCGAGATCGTCTCCGGTTTGGTGCAGGCGGTCAATGCGCAGGGCATTACCATCGGATTGGATATGAAGGCCGAAGGTCTGATGCCCAACAACCAGAAGATACCGGGCGAACGCCTGAAGCTGCATGACCGCGTCCGCGCGGTGGTGATGGAAGTGAAGGACGGCACGCGCGGTCCGCAGATCATTCTGTCGCGCGCGCATCGCAACTTCCTGCGCCGTCTGCTCGAAAACGAAGTCCCCGAAATCTATCACGGCATTGTCGAGATCCGCGCAATTTCACGCGAACCCGGCGCGCGCGCAAAAGTGGCAGTCTCCGCCACCCAGCCGGGCATTGATCCTGTCGGCGCATGCGTGGGCATCAAGGGCGTGCGCATTCAAGCCATCGTCAAGGAATTGCACGACGAGAAGATTGACATCATTCAATGGGATCAAGACCCCGCTGTTTACATCACCAAAGCCATCAGCCCTGCGCGCGTGGCTGGCGTGTATCTTTCCGACGAGGAAGGCGCGCGCACTGCCACCGTGGTGGTCGGCGAAGACCAGTTGAGTCTCGCCATTGGGCGCGACGGACAAAACGCCCGCCTCGCCGCCAAGCTGACCGGCTGGCGCATCGACATCAAGTCTTTGACCGAAGCCGCAACCGATTCGCTCGCCAAACTTCAGGGCGATGCGGAACTTTCCGCCATGCTGCCCGCGGCTGTGGAAATGGTTCCGCAAATTCAGGAAATCCTTGCCAAGAAGGCGGAAGACCGCCCGATCACGCCGGAAGAATACACTTCGCTCGGTCAGTTCATGGACCGGGTGGAGCGCCGCATGATCCAGGTTAAGGAAGAGGCGGCGCGCGAAGCGGACGAACGCATTGCGTCCCTCCGCGCGGAGATTCCAGAAGCGGCATTCGCCATGCCGCTCGACCAGGCTGGCGTCAAGGAACATATCTTCAACATTCTCACCGAAGCAGGATATGAAACGGTGGGTCAACTCATGTTCGACTTGAAATCCGAGCCTAATAAAGTGCTGGGACTTGCGGGAATTGGCGCGAAGGCGATCCAGAATATCGAGGAATCGCTGGCGGCGTTGTCCTTCCCTGAGCCTGAGCCGGAGGCTGTGAAGGAAGAAGAGCCTGTCGCCGCGGTGGAAGAGGTTGCGGCGGAAGTCCTCCCGGTGGAGGCGACGCCGGAAGTGGAGAAACAGGCTGAAAGGAAGAAAGAAGCGAAGAAAGTCGTCGAAGAAGAGGAAGATGAACACGCAAAGGACGGCGTCTCGCTGGATGAGTTGTTCCAGATGAAGCCGGAAATGTTCCAAGCCGAAGTCAATCCAGATAATGAATCCGACGACAAAAAGAAAGACAAGAAAGGCAAGAAGAAAAGCGTGGCGTTGGAGTTCGACGAGGAACTTGGCGAAGTCGTAAGCCGCAAGAAGCACAAACGCGGCGAGGACGACGACGGCGGCGGCGAGGATTGGTAAAAGAATCCCTCCTCCCTTGGGGGAGGGAATTAATTGAAAAGTGGCGAAGAAACCTGTCCAACGTGTAAAGCATGTTCCCCAGCGCACGTGCGTGGGATGCCGTGAAGTCCTGCCGAAGAGGCAGATGATACGCATCGTTCGCACAGCGGCGGGGGTGCAGGTGGACCCGACCGGGAAGCAAGCCGGAAGGGGAGCCTACCTGCATGACTCGCGTTCGTGCTGGACACGCGGGTTGAAGGGCGCGCTGGCTCACGCCTTGAAAACGGAGTTGAACCCCGATGACCGCGCCCGGTTGGAAGAATTTATGAACACTCTGCCGCCTGAAGCAGAGACCAGCAGTTAAGCCATGTGAACGATTAACCCTTCGCTCACAGGCTGCCCTGATGGAATCGAATTTACAAGACTAAAAGGAGGTGGCTTATGAGCAGTAACGGAAATAAACTTGAACTGCCCGCCAGTATCGTGGTGCGAGACCTGGCTCTGAAGATCGAGAAAAGCCCGATTGATCTGATCAAAAAATTGATGACAAACGGCGTTATGGCGACCATCAACCAGACGGTGGATTTCGATACCGCCGCGATTGTGGTGGCTGAATACGGGTTCGAAGCGGTTCCTGAAATCGTGGAGGAGGCAGCGGGGAAGGAAGAGACCGGCGAAGTTCCGCTCTGGCGTCAGATGATTGCCGGGGAAGACAGCAAGCAGTTGACTCCGCGCCCGCCTGTCATCACCATTTTGGGGCATGTAGACCACGGCAAGACCAGCCTGTTGGATGCGATCCGCTCCACAGATGTAGCCGCCGGGGAGGCTGGCGGCATCACCCAGCATATTGGCGCTTATCAAGTCGAAATGAAGGGACGTTTGATCACGTTCCTCGATACGCCTGGTCACGCCGCGTTCACGCAGATGCGCGCGCGCGGCGCGCAGGGCGCGGATATCGTGATTCTCGTGGTTGCGGCGGATGACGGCGTGATGCCGCAGACGAGGGAAGCCATCGCGCACGCCAAGGCGGCGCGCGTTCCGCTGATTGTGGCGCTGAACAAAGTAGACAAGCCAAACGCCAACCCGGACCGGGTCAAACAGCAGCTGGCGGAACTCGAACTCGTGCCGGACGACTGGGGCGGAAGCACCATGGTTGTGCCGGTTTCTGCGACGCAAAAGCAAGGCATCGACGATCTGCTCGAAGGCGTTTTGCTGGTGGCAGACAGCAATGAGATCAAAGCCAACCCGGCTGGAACCGTGATCGGCACGGTCATCGAAGCGGAGTTGGATAAATCCAAAGGCGTGATCGCAACCCTGCTCATCCAGAATGGAACCTTGCAGGCTGGCGACGTCGTCGTGGCAGGCACTGCCCATGGGAAACTGCGCGCGATCACCGATTTCAAAGGCAAGGCGATCAAGAAGGCTGGACCGTCCACGCCGGTGGCAGTGATGGGCTTGAACGACGTCCCCGTTGCCGGGGAGTTGTTCCAGGTCGTGAAGACGGAAAAAGAGGCGCGCGCCATCGTTGCGGAACGCCTCGAAACCGCCAAGACCCAGGCGCAGGCGCGGAAGAAAGTCTCGCTCGAAGACCTGTTCGCAAACGTGCAGGCGGGCGAGGCGAAGGAACTCAATCTCATCGTCAAAGCCGACGTGCAGGGTTCACTCGACCCGATCGTCACGGAGTTGAACAAACTTGGTGAAGGCGAGATCGGTTTGAATATCCTCCATGCCGAAACCGGCAACATCGGTAACAACGACGTCATGCTTGCATCCGCGTCGAAAGCGATTATCATTGGCTTTAACGTGCAGGCTGATGTGGACGCCCGCCGCATGGCGGAAAAAGAAGGCGTGGACGTTCGTCTGTACGAGATCATCTACCGCATGACCGAGGATATCGAAAAAGCCCTCAAAGGCATGCTCGAACCCAAGCTCGTGGAAAAGACTCTCGGACGCGCGCAGGTCTTGCAGGTCTTCTCCGCTTCCAAGTTTGGCAGGGTTGCAGGATGCAAGGTCACAGACGGCATATTGAAGCGCGGCGCAAAAGTCCGCCTGTATCGCGGCACAGACATCGTCTATGAAGGCGATCTCTCCTCCCTGCGTCATGAAAAGGACGACGTGAAGGAAATCCGCACAGGGTTCGAGTGCGGCGTGGGCTTCAAGAATTTCAACGACATCCAGCCAAGCGACATGCTGGTATGCTACATCGTGGAGTAAACTGACAAGGGGCGGGGACAAACTCCGCCCCAGTGATTTATGCCATCAGGAATTCGATTACAACGCATTGCAGACCGGATGAAAGAGGAACTCTCGCTCATGTTGATCCGCGAGATAAGCGATCCGCGCCTGCAACAAATTTTCGTCACCGACGTAAAGGTGGATAGGGAACTTGCCTTTGCGGACGTGTACGTCTCAGCCGTGGAAGGCGCCTCACGCTCCGCCGACGTCCTGTCCGGTCTCGAATCGGCTTCGGGCTTCCTCAGGCGGACTCTCGCCTCGCGCATCGAACTGCGCGCCTTCCCAAAACTTCGATTCCACTGGGACCCGACCCCGGAAAATGCAGATCACATCGAAAAGATGCTGGCTGGGTTAAGAGAAAAAAAATAAACACCTCCTCGAGGGATGGGCGAGGAACCATGGAGGTTAATAAGTAGTGGACAAACAGATTACAGGGGAGATAAGAAATCGGCTTGCCGAAGCGAAGAAGATCGTCATCGCTTCGCACGTCCGCCCGGATGGCGACGCCATCGGCTCGCTGCTCGGTTTGGGGCTGGCTCTGCAGGACGCAGGCAAATCCGTCGAAATGATTCTCGCAGACGGCGTGCCGTCCTCCTTCAAATATTTGGAAGGCAGCGACCTCGTCAAAAAGGAACCAGGCGGCGAACACGATACCTTTATCACCGTGGACTGCGCCGATCTGCGGCGCGTGGGGAAAGTTTTCGAGAATTTCGGTCAACCGGACATCAATATTGACCATCACGTTACCAACGAAAAATTTGGCAAACTCAACCTCATCGAAGCGGAGGAAGTTGCCACGGCCGCGATCCTCGCCAATCATCTCCCCGAATGGGGTCTGACCATCACCAAGCCCGTTGCCGCCGCCCTGTTGACGGGCATCCTGACCGACACGCTCGGCTTCCGCACGTCCAACACAACGCCCGAAGCGCTGCGGCAAGCCGCTGACCTGATGGAAAAAGGCGTGGACATGCCGGAAATCTACATGCACTCGCTTGTGCGAAAATCCTTCCCGGCCGCCAAGTATTGGGGCGCGGGGCTCTCCAGTCTCGAAAGCAAGAACGGAATCGTCTGGGGAACGCTCACGCTCGCGGATCGCAAATCCACAGGCTACAGCGGAAACGACGACGCGGACCTGATCAACATGATCTCCGCCATAGACGGGAACAAGGTCGGCATTGTATTCGTCGAGCAGGCGAACAACCACGTCAAAATATCCTGGCGCGCATTGGAGCCGGGCGTGGATGTCTCTCCGATTGCCAAACATTTCAAAGGCGGAGGTCATGCCGCCGCCGCAGGAGCAGATATCGAGGGAAGTTTGAGCGAAATCAAGGCGGAAGCCCTCAAAAAGACGCGCGAACTACTAAATTTGTAAGAACAGGCGCGGCTTTTAACACGAATGTCTTATATAAATATTCAGCCAAGTATGTCATAATTAGAAAAGAGCTCAGGAGGAATAAATTGATGAACAGTCAAGACGTAAAAAATGCCATTTCCGGCGCGCTTGTAGTGGACAAACCGGTTGGAATGACCTCGCACGACGTGGTTCAAGCCATCAGGAACGGCACTGGCTTGCGCCGGGCGGGTCATACCGGCACGCTCGACCCGCGCGCCTCGGGCGTGCTCGTCATCCTTGTTGGGCCCGCCGTCCGTCTCAGTGAATACGTCTCCGCGTCGGATAAACGCTACCAAGCCATCATCCGCCTCGGCGGCACCACCGACACCTTCGATGCCGAAGGAAAATTCACCCCCACCAAGGACCCTTCGAACATCACCGAAGCCGAATTCGAAGAGGCGCTCAAAACCTTCGTCGGCGAGATCGAGCAAACCCCCCCGCCCTACTCCGCCGTCAAAGTGCAGGGACGCAAAGCCTACGAAATGGCGCGCAAGGGCGAGGAAGTGGAACTCGAACCGCGCACCATCACCGTCCATCACCTCGAAGTGCTGGAGTGGACTCCGCCCGAAGTTGTCATTGACGTACACTGCTCATCCGGCACCTACGTGCGCTCGCTGGCGAACGACCTCGGCGAGAAACTCGGCTGCGGCGCGTATCTCGTCGGTTTGCGCCGCACCAAAAGCGGACGATTCACCCTGCGCGACTCGGTACCCCTGCGAAAATTACAGGAAGCCTTCACCGCCGGGAACTGGTATCAATACCTCATCCCCGCCGCCGAAACCCTCGCCGACTGGCCCGCCGTCGAACTCAACCCCGACGAAGTCGAAGGCGTGCGGCACGGTCACCGCGTCAAGGCAAAGGAAGCCGACACCGTCAACCCGAAAGTGCGCGGCGTCAGCACCCAGGGCGAACTCGTTGCCCTGATGGAACTCGTCACCGGCGAAGACGGCTCGCCCGAATGGCAGCCGAAGAAGGTCTTCTTCACTTCGGATTAACTTTCATGTCATTGCGAGCGGCGCCTTGCGCCGCTCGCAATGACACAACTGCCGCCGCTCCGGCGGCTTTTTTCATATCATGCCACAATATCATTCCATTGAAGAAGCATCCCTGCAAAACGCCTGGGCGACCATCGGCGTATTCGACGGCGTCCATCGCGGGCATCGCGCCATCGTCGAAAAACTCGTCCGCGAGGCGCGCGCAAACGACGCCCCCGCCGTCGTCGTGACCTTTCACCCGCACCCCGCCAGCGTGCTGACAGGCAGGGAGATTCACTGCCTGACCACGCCCGATGAACGCGCGGAATTATTTGACTCGCTCGGCGTGGATGCCGTCATCACACAACGCTTCACGCGGGACCTCTCAACTGCCACTGCCCATCAATACATGTCCACGCTCAAGCAGAATCTCGGACTCAGCCGCCTGCTCATCGGCTACGACTTCGCCCTGGGCAAGGGGCGCGAAGGCAACGCGGCACGCCTGGCAGAGATCGGCTCGGAACTGGGATACGCCGTCGAAATAGTGCCAGCCGTCAGCGATGAAAGCGGCGTGATCTCGTCCACCGAAATCCGCAAACTCGTCTCCACCGGAAACGTCATCGAAGCCGCCAACCTGCTCGGCTATCGCTATCGCATGGGCGGAGAGGTCATTCGCGGCGCGGGGCGCGGGAAGAAGATCAACTTCCCCACCGCGAATATTGATTATCCAACTGAAAAAGTGATTCCCGCCAACGGGATTTACGCCTGCTGGGCGACGCTTGGAAACGAACGGTTCATG
Organism: Anaerolineales bacterium; assembly: GCA_020060625.1. Lineage (GTDB taxonomy): Bacteria > Chloroflexota > Anaerolineae > Anaerolineales > Villigracilaceae > Villigracilis. Next base: position 8,585 of record JAGUZU010000122.1, read on the forward strand.
GCGGCAACGAACGTCGGCTTCAACCCCACCTTCACGCCTGAAAGAAAAACGCCCAGTCTCGAAGCCTATCTGCTCGATTTCGACCGCGATATTTACGGCGAAGAACTTCGGCTTGAGTTCGTGTCCCGCCTGCGGGACGAATTGAAATTCGATTCGGTGGATGCGCTGATCGAAAAAATCCACGAGGACGTGGCGCAGACGCGCAAAATTCTCGAGGGGGAACAATGAGAGTCCGCGCGGGGTGCATCCTGATCGAAGACGGCAGGCTTGCGCTGATGGAACGTCACCGCGCGGGATTGCATTATTTCACGTTCCCCGGCGGCGGCGTGGACGAAGGCGAGACGCATGAGCAGGCTGCTGTCCGTGAAATGGAAGAGGAGTTGGGGATACAAGTCCGCATCGTCCGCAAGGTTGCAGATGTGCATTTCGATGGGAAACTTCAAGTTTATTTTCTCGTCGAAAAGACCGGCGGGGAATTTGGCTCCGGGACGGGTGAGGAATACGGGGAGTTCGATCCTGCGCATGGAACATATCGCCCCATTTGGATGCCGCTCGAAGAGGTTGCGGGCAACAACGTCCTGCCGCATGAACTGGCGGAATTGGTGGCGCGTTCGCAGGAGCATGGCTGGGCTGAAGAACCCGTCGTCATCTACGATAAAAAGGCGTAGGGGGAAGAATCAATTACCAGTAGATCTCGAAATGTCATTCTGAGCGGAGCGAAGAATCCCTCCCGTCTTTTGAACGGCTTCCAGAGATGCTTCACTTCGTTCAGCATGACAACCTTTTCGTGATTCATTGATTACAGAAAACAGAGGCAGGCTCAAATTTAGGGTGAAGCGGATTATTTTCCGGGGGAACTTTTCTTTTTTGGATTCGTCTATCAAACAACGCCGAAAAAAAAGTAAAGGAGAATGTCATGAAATCACGTTTCGCTGTATTTGTCTTGTTTGTCCTGTTGGGCGCGTTGATCCTCAGCGCCTGCGGAGGCGCGGCTGCGCCTGCATCGGAAGCGCCTTCCGAATCAATGGAGATGTTCATCGCGCCCGAACCCGCCGCCGAAATGGAAGAGGGAGGCATTGCCAAACAGGAAAGCGCGGACTCCGCGCCCGGGTTGCCTGTCGGTCCCGTGTACGATACGGGGGTGGAGGCGTCAGTTGCCAACAGCACGCATCTCATCATCAAATCAGCCGAGATCAAATTGCTGGTGGAGGATACCGACCAGGCAATTGACCGAGCCACGCAGATCGTGGGCGACACGGGCGGATACATCGTCAGTTCGCGGGTTTGGTATCAGATGTATTACGACGGGAAGAATTACAAATATGCCACGATCACGATTGGCGTGCCGGTCATGCAGTTCGAGCGCGCGCTCAGCCGCCTGCGCGGAATTTCCGTGCAAGTGCTGGACGAGACCGCCTCCGGCGAAGATGTGACCGATCAATACGTGGATTTGCAGTCGCAGCTGGTCAACCTCGAAGCGACGCGCGAACGCATCAAGTCCTTCCTCGACGACGCCAAAACAGTGGATGAAGCCCTGCGCATCAACGCCGAACTTGCCGAGATCGAACGCCAGATCGAGGAGATCAAGGGACGCATCAATTATTTGCAGGATCGTTCCTCCTACTCCACGATCACGATCAACTTCGAGCCGGAATTGCCGGAGATCGTCCCCACGCCCACGCCTGAACCAAATCCCTGGGATCCGGGCGAGACTTTCGACAACGCAAAGAAATCGGTGACCCGCGCCTATCAAGGCATCGTGGACCTTTTGATCTGGATATTCATTGTGGTCGTACCGATCTTCGCCCCGCCGGTTGTGATCGTCTGGCTGCTGTGGAAGTTGTTCACGAGAAAACCGAAACAATAAAGGAGAATGTACTGCAGCACACCTGAACCGCGAAGGACGCAAGGAAGCCCTTGAAACCCGGCATACCTGACGGTGAAAATTGAAAATGTGCGGTAGAGAAAAGATCGCGCGGGTAGACCAATCCGTGTGATCTTTTCATTTAATGCTACATGCCGTGTTGAATGGCGATGACTGCCGCCTGCGTCCGGTCGGAGACGCCTAGTTTTTCGAGAATGGCGCTGACGTGGTTCCTGACCGTCCCTTCGGAGAGGTGTAACTGCGCTGCGATGTCGGCGTTATTGAATCCTTTGGCGATGAGCCGAAGCACATCCAGTTCGCGCTCGGTGAGTTTTTCGGCGAGAACGGAAACCGGTTGTTTCTGATTGCTGGAAATTTGAGCCATCATTTTGCCTGCGACAGCGGGGTCAACAAAGGATTTTCCTTCCATCGTGCCGCGAATGGCTTCGACGATCTTCTGGCGCGGCGTGTCCTTGAGGAGATAGCCGGAGGCTCCGGCGCGGATGGCGTCGAAGACCCATTCGTCTTCGTCGTAGGTTGTGAGGACGAGAATTTTTATTTCCGGGAATTTCGCGCGGATGCGGCGCGTGGCTTCGATGCCGTTCACGCCCGGCATTTTCAAATCCATCAGGATCAGGTCGGGGCGTTTTTGTTCGGCGAGTTCCACGGCTTCCGCGCCGTCCTGCGCGGAGCCGACAACTTGAAAGTCCTTTTCAAGATTGAGGAGCATTTCAAGTCCGTCGCGGATGACTGCCTGGTCGTCGCAGAGAAGTATTTTCATGGCTGTCTCTCCGGGAATTATATCGTCAGCACAACCCGCGTGCCTTTTCCTTTTTCGCTTTCGATCTTTAATTTCCCGCCCGCAAGTTCGGCGCGTTCACGCATACCGACCAGACCAAAGTGACCTGTCGGCTCTTTCGATTTTGCATCGAAGCCAACGCCGTCATCTTCGACGGTCAAAACGATGCGATCCTTGCTTTCCATGCGTATGCTCAGTTTGGTGGCTTGCGAGTGCCGGGCAATGTTCTCCACCGCTTCCTGTACGATGCGATGGATCGCCTGCTCAACGTCCGGGCTGAGGGAAGGCATGGGGTTTGGCAGATCAAGTTCGAGTTTGAGTCCGAGGCGGGCGGCGGCAGATTCAGCGGCGCGCTGGATGGCGAGTCCGAGTCCCATGTCTTCCAAATCCGATGAGCGCAGGGATTTGAGCGCGCGGCGGGTTTCATTCACGCCCTTACGTGTGGTATCGAGCGAAGTCTCGAGCAATTCGCGGCTCTTTTCACGGTCAATATCGAAATAGGCTTTGACGGTTTCCAGCGAGACGGACAGCGCGGTCAATGAATGAGCAAGCGTGTCGTGGAGTTCCCGCGCGAGACGGTTTCGCTCGCGACTCACCGTGAGTTGTTCCAGCGTGGACGCATAATGCGCGAGATTGGCATTCGCCTCCCGAAGCGACTCGCGCTGTTCGCGCAGGCGCGTCACAAGCAGGCTGATGAAAATTCCCAGCGCAATGAAGCTGATGGTGCGGATGATGGCAATGAAAACGAAGACGAACAGGCTTTGATATTCAAAAGCGTTCAGGAAGATGAGCGAGAGTTCGAAAACGGCTGTCACGATGCTAAACAGGATGACATGCTGGAGACGGTATTCCCACGCCGCCAACGCCAGCGCCACGAACAACACAGGCAGTTGACGAAGCGCCATCCCCTCCGCATTGGCAAGCGGACCGGGCGGAAAGCGCGGCACGATCAGCGCGTTGACGAGGATGGGGGTGACTGCAATGGTAAACAGCAAAAACGGGTAATGGAATTTACCCATTTGCTGTTGCACCCAGTCCCAATGCGCAAAAGCGAAGAAAAGCGCGGCAACTGAAAGACTGACGGTGTAATACAAAAGCACGGGGAACAGATTTGGCGGTCTCAATGGGGGATTGATCGGATTCAAAGGCTGCTGTGGGAGCGGGACTGTCCGTACCATCAGCCTTTGCAATTGCGGCATGTAGAGAAAAATATCCATGGCGAGCATTGCCAGCAGGTAGCCGATCCAGATCCAGGCGGCGATGCGCAGGATGCGGGCAGAGTCATTGGGATGAGACATGCTCAAATCTTATCACGGAGGGCGTTTCGGGCATCGTGCTTCGCGTCATATTTTCCCCGCCTCCCCCATGATTGGTGTCATGGGTGTAAATGAAAATTTTCATGCCTCCTCAACCCGAATAATGACCCGCTTCACTCCCGGTTTTCCCCGCGAAACTATACACTTGGGATCATCGCAAAGGAGAATTATGACAACTCTCTCAACCCAACCCACTCAACCTTCGATCCCAAACAGGAAAATCCTGCCCGGCGTTACCGCCGCGACGCTGCTCCTGATTGCCATCATGGCTCTTTCGCTCGCGCTGCATCTTATCAACATTGATTCCATCGGCGACGCAAACGCCTATTACACCGCCGCAGTGGAGTCCATGCTCAAATCGTGGAGCAATTTCTTCTTCGTAGCGGCGGAACCGGGCGGCTCCGTGACAGTGGATAAACCGCCGCTCGGCTTGTGGATTCAAGCCGTCTTCGCTTACTTCCTCGGCGTCAGCGGATTCAGCGTCACGCTTCCAAACATTCTGGCGGGCGTATTCGGCATTCCCGTGCTTTACTTTCTTATCAAAAAATACATGGGTGAACTCGCCGGTCTTGTCGCCGCGCTGGTGATGGCGTTGACGCCCGTGTATGTTGCCACCAACCGCAACAACACCATGGACGGCATGTTGGTCTTCTTCCTGCTGCTTGCGGCGTGGGCATTCATCCATGCAACAGAAACGGGCAAACTACGCTGGGTTTTGGTCGGCGCATTCATTGTCGGTCTCGGCTTCAACATCAAAATGATGCAAGCCTTCCTGCCGCTCCCCGCTTTCTATGCGTTGTACTTTTTCGGTTCAAAGGAAGGCTGGCTTCGCAAGATCGTCAATCTCGGCATTGCCACCGTCCTGCTCATTGCCGTTTCCCTTTCGTGGGCAATCGTCGTGGATTTGACCCCCGCAGACCAGCGTCCCTACATCGGCTCGAGCGGAAACAATACCGTAATGGGATTGATCTTCGGACACAACGGAGTCTCGCGGCTTGAAAGCAACCGAACCGGAAGGACGCCTCCCTCCGCGCCGCAAACTGGTCAGCCCCTCGATCCTTCCTCTCCGCCTCAGCAGGGACCTCGCCAAGGTCCGCCGCCGCAGGCGCTGGAAGCGTGCGCAGGCTCAACATTGGGCGACGCCTGTTCCTTCAGCCTGCCGAATGGAAACACCATCAACGGGACGTGCGTCACGCCGCCAAATGCAAGTCAACTGGCTTGCGCGCCGCAGGGACTGCCCAACGCGCAAAATCCGGGGATCCAACCCGGGACGCCCAATGCCCAAGGCGGCACACCCTTCAGCAATGAGACAGGCTCGCCCGGTGTCTTCCGTTTCTTCACACAGCCGCTGTCAAAGCAGATGTCCTGGCTGCTGCCTTTCGCGTTGATCGGCATTTTGCTGGCGGCATTCGGCGCGCAGATTCGGCTTCCCATCGAATCGGGCATTCACAAAGCGCTCGTCCTCTGGGGCGGCTGGCTGCTGACTTGTGTGGTGTTCTTCAGCATGATCTCGGGAATTTTCCATGCCTACTATGCCATCATGCTGGCTCCCGCGCTCGGAGCTATGGTGGGAATCGGATTTTCCCAACTGTGGAACTGGGACGGGAATCGGAACTGGGCAGTCGTGTTGTTGGTCGCCGCCGTTCTGGTCACGCTCGGCTTCCAGGTCTTCGCTTCGGCGCAATACGGCGACCTCTCATGGTGGATGCTCGGGACGGGTATCCTGCTTGGAGTGGGGATCATGCTCATGTCCATTTCGAGGCGGGTTGGATATCTTCTGGCGCTGGCGGCGATGCTGGTCATCCCTGCCTATTGGACGGTGATGACAACCGCATCCAACGCGGATCAAAACCTGCCAACCGCCTACGCGGGAAGCAACCAACAGCAGGGACCCGACCGCGCGCGTCAGCCGGATGATGGAGCCGGATCGAACACAAATCAAGAATTAGTGGAGTATTTGCAGGCAAACACGCAGGGTGTCAAATATCTTGTGGCGGTTCCTTCATCACAGCAAGGCGCAAGCCTCGTCCTTGCCACAGGGCGACCCGTGTTGTACATGGGCGGTTTCGGCGGGCAGGATGACGTGGTCAGCGCGGAGGATATGGCGGAGATGGTGTCAAACGGCGAACTGCGTTACGTTTTATACGGTGGGGACCGTGGAAACAAGCAGGCTATATCCAATTGGCTGAAATCATCCTGCGGGGTCGTGCTTGACTTCAGTGATATCAATGCAGGCAACCAGCCCGATGGACGGAATCAGTTGGACGGTCCGGGTGGAGGCGGGAACAACCAAATGACGTTGTATCTGTGCCGTTAAGACCGGTTTTATATCAAAAAGGGCTGTCTTTTGGGACAGCCCTTGATCGAATCACACAACTACTCGACGAAAATCTCAACGTGTTCGCCGTCTTCCTCGTCGGTCACATCAATGATCTTGCCCGTCACACCCATGCGGAGCGCGTCCATCACGTTGGTCATGTCCACGCCCTGCACTTCGGGAGCGAAATGCGCGCCAATCTTCATCCCCGCATCCACCAGCGCAAGCGGAATTTGAACCGACGCCTTCGAGCGTCCCGTGCGGGTATCCGTCACGCGGATTCGCAGCCAGCGCGGCGATCCCGGCGCGCCGGGCGGGCGCGGGGGAGGAGGAACCCCCCGCCGCGTATCGCTCAACGCCGCCAGCAGTTTCGAGGCGTCATCCGCGCTGATCTTCCCCTCCTCGATCATTTTCAAAATCTTCATTCGTTCTTCACTGTTCGCCATGTCAGCCTCCTAACCGATGAATACTTGCACGCGTTCGCCCGTCTCGCTTTCATCCACGTTTACAATCAACGGCTCGCGGATGGATTTCGTCATCGCAATCGCGTGAAGGACATCGTCCACTTTCGCACGCTTCAACCCGCCGATGCGGCTGCCGAAATTTTTGAGGAACCAGCTCACAAGTCCGAGCGGAAGCGGAAGCGCAATTGTAATATTTTTCGGTCCGTCGTGCGCCCGGCTGCGATCCACGTTCACATAAAGCCAACGCGAATTCCCGCCGCCCGCGCCAAGCGCGATCAAAAGAATCCCAAGGAACAACGGCAGGGTCAGGCAATAGAACCAGAAATTCAAGCCCGCACTCTGCTGGATGGCGAACATGCCCCACGCGCTCAACACCGTCACAAAGACGCCTGCCGCCAGTGGGATCACCGCCCAGCGCATTGCCCGCCTGCGGACTTCCTCGAACTCCGGTGCGTCGCTTCGCTCTCCGCCCGCGCCTGCTCCCGCTTCGACGACTTCCACCACGCCCTCGGCGGATTCTTCCAAGGTCCGCATCAGGTTGGCGGCTTCCTCCGCGCTAATCTTTCCATCGGCAACAAGTTGTAAAATCTTCCTGCGTTCCTCGGCAGACATCACACATCTCCTTCCAGGGCAGAAAGCAGTTTATCCGCTTCCTCCGCCGTGATCTTCTTCTCCTGCAGCATCTTCAGTATGGACATCCGCTCCTCTTCCGAGACAGGCGGTTTCGGCGGGATAGGCACACCCTGCGGGGAAAGGTCCCAGTTCCACCTGCCAACTCCAAAATTGACCTTGGGTTTGATACGCCGCCTGAGCCGCTCCTCTGTCCGCCGTCCCGCCTCTTCGGCGCGGCGCGCGGCGCGTTCCACCTGCTTGGAAATTCGCTCGCCAAAACCGGACCAATCGAGCCCGATTCCCGCAAAATTTCCGAATTCCTCCGCCGATTCGCCCGCATCCGCCTGGTTTGAAACGCGGATATCGCCGCCGGCGTTCAGCATAACCGTCGCAGAACCATCGCCCAGTGTAATCACCCGGGACGTGGCGTCCTCGTCGTTGTCCACGCCTTTCCAATCCATATCAATTGAATCCGCATTCAGCGTCAACGTGGCATTTGCCTTCGGCGGCATCACCAACAGAATGTCATCGCCCGCTGTGATGGAATAGGAATTTCCCGACTGCGGGTTGATATACAAGACCACGTCTTCGCCCACATTGGCGCTGACGTTTCCGCGCACGTCGCGCAGGGCAAGGTCATCCACAATGGATTCGAGCCCAACATTTCCGTCCACATCACGAATGGAAACATCCGCCTGCACATTCTTGACGACAACATTTCCCTTCGCGCCGCGCAGGCTTAAGTCCGAGTGAACCATGTCAATCGCAACGTGTTCCACATCGCGGATCGAAAGGTCTCCGGCAATTTCATTCAATGCAATGCCGCCCATAATTCCCCGAATTGCCGCATCGCCTTCGATCTTCGAGATGGAAATGGAGGCGGTCTTCGGCACGCGGATCGAAAGGTCGTCGCCGGAGGAGATTTTCACTTCCTCACCATCCTGGCTGACGCGCATTTCCTCATCATCGCCTTTGACCAAAATCTCGTCGGATTCCCAACCCACCAGGCTGAGGTCCCCGCCGACGGCTTCAATGTGAATTCTGGGGGTGCGCCCCGCTGAAATCGTCTTGGACATGGCTTACTCCTCTTCACCGCGCAGCAGGCGCGTGGCTTCCTCGGCAGTGATAACGCCCGCGCTTAAATCTTCCAATATCTTGTTTCGCTGTTCCTGCGTGACCTCCACAGGCTCATCCTTGCCCGGCTCATACCCCAGCGCGCGAATCACTTCATGCAGGCGGTTGCGAATGGTCGGATAGGAAAGCCCCAGCTCCTGCTCCATGCGGTTGATCTTGCCTTCACAGCGAACAAAGGTAAAGACAAAATCCAATTGTTCGGGCGTCAGGTTCGCAAAATGCCCGGAAAGGAAATTCCCTTCGATGGTCGTGTCACAATTCCCGCAGTGCAGGCGCGTGACGGATAATTCAGATTGGCAAACAGGGCAGCGAGTGGGTGCAGGTCTCATGATCATTCTCCAATTTCAAGATAATGCCGCTTTGGGCAGTGAACGCGTTTTAACTTCGCGCATCCGGTGCAGGGCAAGGAACCCAATGGTCGAAAGGATACCAACAAATCCCGCCGCATACCAGAGTAAATGAGGTTTGGGACCGTCAATTATCAGCCCGGCGAGATAGGGTCCAATTGCAAAGGGAATTCCCCACGAAAAGCCGGAGACAGCCATGTACCGTCCGCGCATATCTTCGGGGGCAAAACCCGCCACCAACGCCTGCGAGACAGGCGAAACAACCATTTCGCCGATGGTGATGATGACCATCGCGGTCACGAACCAGGCATAGGTCGAAACATATCCGTACATCGAAAAACCGATCACGTAGAAGAACGTCCCGAACGCCATCATCAGCATGGGCGGATATTTCTCGATTCGCCGCGTGATCGGGAACTGCATCAATACGACCATCGCCGCGTTCAAACTGAGCAGGTAGCCATAACCCGCCTCGATGACGCCGTGTTCGTTGCGCAGGTAAACTCCCAATGAGGTGTTCATGTTCATGTAGGTAAAGACTCCCAGCATCACAGCGCCCAGATACAACATGAACGCCCCGTCACGGAAGACTTTGCCATAGCCCGCAAACGTGCTGCCGACTGACTCTTCGGGCGCATCTGGATGAGCCTCGGGTTTTGTCTCCGGCAGGAAGAGGGCGACGAGAAAAACCGTCAGCAGGGAAATAGCCGCATCGGACAGAAACAGCAATAAGTAGGAGCGAGCCGCGAGCAGTCCCCCGATTGCAGGACCGATCACCACAGAGAGGTTGAAGGCAATGCGCAGAATCCCGTAGCCGTCCGCCCGCTTTTCCTTCGGAAGAATATCGGCAACCATTGCCTGATGGGCGGGACCCGCCACATCCCCCAGAATCCCGACAAAGAATGCCAGCACAAAGAAGTATTGATAGGAATTGACAAGCCCCATTGCCACCATGCTGAACGACGAAGCGATCAACCCAAAGATGATGATGAACTTACGCCCGAAACGGTCTGTGAGCGCGCCGCCGATGGCGGAGCCTGCAAACCCCGAAAGGGCAAAAGCGGCAAACAGGATGCCGACATCGGTCATGCCAACGCCGAATTTGCTGGTCAGGTAGAGCGCAAAAAACGGAAAGATCAGCGCGCCGCCAAGCCTGTCAATGAAGGTAATAGCCACCACCGTCCAGAAAGTGCGCGGGTATTCGTGATAAATCTTCGAAATCTTTTCGAGCGTGTACCTGAACATCAGGCTGCCTTTTCGATGTGCCTGGCTCCGCGGGTTTGCGTCATGGAAGAATGTTGCGCGCGAAGCCGCTCGCCCCGGGCGACCATCCACGCGCCAAGTGAGACGAGAAATTTACTCAGGAGACTTTTCCCGCGCAGGGACTGTTCGCCGAGCCGAATGGAATCAATTTCCTCCTGAATCTGCTTGCGACGCATTTCAACAAGTTTTTCCGGAAACAGGTCATTCATGGGAGCCTCCTTCGAGATTCATAAGTAAAAATCAATTATTTTGATACGATCTTCCTGATTTCTTCTTAAATTATAGTTATTTCTTGAATTTTGTCAATAGTAAAATAAATAAAATCAATTAGTTTATTGAAATTCTGCACTTTCTCATTAATAATCCTGATTTAGGGGCCCGTCCCTCCATGACGACAAGAACCGCCTCTTTTCAGACCGAAAGCCTGCTCCTCCAAACCTGACAGATTCATTCACCCGAAACCGGATACAAAAATTCCCATCATTAAATCCTTGACACAGAACAGGCGTTCGAGTATCATTCCTAGCACAAATGAGCGAATAACGCTCAGGAGGCTGAAATGATGATGGTAAGAAAAAGCAAGGGGCTTGGGGAACGCCACCAAAAGATTTTGGAGTTCATCGAGTCCTACCAGCGCGAACACAAGCACCCCCCCTCCATCCGCGAGATCGGGGAACATTGTGACATCTCGTCCACTTCGGTTGTGAATTATTATCTGGATCAACTCGAAAAAGCCGGGCACATCGAGCGTGACCGCAAAATCTCGCGCGGAATGCGCCTCACCAACGCCTCCCCCTTCGGCGATATGATGCGCGTCCCCGTGCTTGGCGTTATTCAGGCTGGTGAACCCATCCCGATCCCTCCTTCAGATTTCAACTCATTCACCGCAGACGACTCCGTGGAAATTGCCACGTCACTGATGCCCGCCAGGGAAAAAGGCAGGGATTTGTTCGCCCTTCAGGTGCAGGGAGACTCGATGATCGACGCCATGATCAACGACGGCGACATCGTCATCCTCAAGCCCGCCCAGGAAGCCCGCAATGGTGAGATGGTGGCAGTCTGGCTTTCGGACAAGAACGAGACGACCCTCAAATATTTCTACAAGGAAAAGGACGGCTACCGCCTCCAACCCGCCAACCCGACCATGAAGCCCATCCTCGTCAAAAAAAGCGAGCCGCTGGAGATCAAAGGCAAAGTGGTGATGGTCATCCGCAAAGTGGATCGCTACATGGCATGACGCATCCGGTAAAATCAAGAAGGATGCGGCGATCAGCCGCATCTTCATGAATCAAAAAGAGACCATTCCGCGGAATGGTCTCTTTTTGATGTTGCCGGGAATTACTCGACGACGACGTTCGCGCCAGCTTCTTCCAGCTTCTTCTTGGCGTCTATCGCCGCATCCTTGCCGACGGCAGAAAGCACCTTGGAACCGGCGGTTTCAGCCAGGGTCTTGGCTTCGCCGAGACCGAGCGAGGTCAACTGACGGATAACCTTGATGACGTCGATTTTCTTCGCGCCGGCATCCTTGATGACCACATCGAATTCGGTCTTCTCTTCGACAGGCTCGGCAGCCGCGCCAGCCGCACCGCCAGCCGCGGCAACCGCCACAGGCGCGGCGGCGGAGACGCCCCACTTCTCTTCGAGCATCTTCACGAGTTCAGCCGCCTCAAGGACGGAAAGGGTGGAAAGTTCTTCCACGAATTTTTCGAGCTTTTCAGACATTGTTAGCACTCCTTGCTAGATAATTTTGAGTTTGATTTGCGGGTCGAGCCCGCCTTGTAAGCACGTTATGCCGCGGCGGGAGCCTTCTCCGAAAAGGCTTTGACGACAGCCGCAAGACCGCGGGCAGGTTCCGCAATGGTACGGACCAGTTTCCCGGCGGGAGATTGAAGCACGCCCAAAAGTTGCGCGCGGACGACAGGCAGCGGGGGCAGATCGGAAAGCGCCTTGACCTGCGCAGCGTTCATGGTTTTACCGCCCATCAAGCCGCCCTTAACCTTCACGAACTCATTGCCTTTTGTTGCTTCGGTCAATGCTTTCGCTGTGGATGCAGGGTCGGAAAACGCGAACGAGATCGCTGTGGATTTCAGCAGATAATCCTGGGGGACTTCGAAGCCGCTTTGCGCAAAGACGCGGCGGGCAAGCGTATTCTTGATGATGTGGAATTCACCGCCTGAATCGCGGACTTTCGCGCGGATCGTGTCCAAAGTCTTCATGGTCGCGCCGGTGTATTCCACAAGGATGATCGCTTCACTGCGCTTGATCCAGTCTGCGTACTGGGTCAGCGTTTCCTCCTTGCGTTGCTTTGAAATTGCCAATGGTATTCACCTCCTTTCATATAAAAAGTCTTTGCCACTTACGCAGGCAAAGACTTTTGCAGTCCCGGGAGGGGATTTTGCTTTCAGTCTTCACCTGAGCAGGAAATTAAGTGGCGCCTGGAGCGCCACACCCACCTTCATCGGCGAAGTGGTTTTTCAGGAATTATCGAGTATCGCTACCCGGCTCCTTGCATGTGTTCGTTGGGGTCGGTCTTCACGCCCGGACCCATGGTGGTGGCGATGGTAATGCGTTTGACGAAATTGCCTTTCGCGCCCGAAGGGCGGGCTTTGTTCATCGCATCCATCAGCGTCACATAATTCTCGTACAATTTATCGGCATCAAAGGATGCCTTCCCAATGGAGACATGAATATTGTTGGTCTTGTCGAGACGGAACTCCACACGTCCAGCCTTGGCTTCCTTGATGGCGCGCTCCATGTCCTGGGCGGCAACCACCGTTCCAGCCTTCGGGTTCGGCATAAGTCCGCGAGGACCCAGCACACGTCCCAGGCGACCAACCTTGCCCATCGCATCCGGCGTCGAAATGGCAACGTCGAAATCAAGCATGCCGCCTTCGATCTTCTTCAGCGATTCGTCGTCATCGGCAACGAAATCCGCGCCGGCGGAACGAGCCGCAGCAGCACCTTCACCCTGCGCAAAGACCAGCACGCGCACGGTCTTGCCAAGACCGTTGGGAAGCACAACAACATCGCGCAATTGCTGGTCTGCCTGACGCGAATCGAGAGTGGTTCGCATGTGAACTTCAACGGTTGCATCGAATTTCGTAATCGAGGTTTCCTTTGCAATCGCAACCGCCTCGCGGGCGGAGTACACCTTCTCAGGGTCGAATTTGGCGAGCGCCGCCAGGTATTTCTTTCCGTGTTTAGCCATTTTATCCTCCGTGGTACAAGCGTGGCGCCGGGGCGCCACTCCCACAAAATTAATCCGTCACTGTGATGCCCATCGAGCGGGCTGTGCCTTCGATCTGCTTCATCGCGCCTTCAAGGCTGATCGCATTGAGGTCTTTCATTTTCAACTCGGCGATTTCCTTGATCTGGGCGCGCGTCACTTTTCCGACCTTGTCCTTGTTCGGAACGCCGGAGCCTTTTTCGATCTTTGCCGCTTTGCGCAGCAACACCGCAGCGGGCGATGTGCGAAGCACGAACGTAAAAGATCCATCAGTGTAAATGGTAATATCCGCGGGAATCACTTCGCCCGGGCGATTCGACGTGCGGGCATTGTATTCCTTACAGAACGCCATGATGTTGATGCCATGGCTTGCCAGCGCGGGACCGACCGGAGGCGCGGGATTTGCCTTGCCAGCCTCGAGCTGAAGACGAACGACTGCTTTTAACTTCTTTGCCATTTTTTACTCCTATGTGGTTTTGGCGTGGCGACTTGTCGCCACTCCCACCGCATCAGGCCCGGACTTGAGCCTGCTACTGTCCATTTTGTTATTACTTACGCTCTTAAGACTTCTCTACCTGCAAAAAGTCCAATTCCACAGGCGTTTCGCGTCCGAAGAAACTTACCATCACGCGGACCTTGCTCCGCTCCATATCAATCTCGGAAACCACGCCGCGGAAATCGTTGAACGGTCCATCGATGATGCGGACGCGTTCGCCCTGCTTGAAGGTCACCTTGACGGTGGGCGCTTCCGCTTCCATGCGTTTGACGATCTGGGCGACTTCCTCAGGTCGGAGCGGTGTGGGGTTGTTCCCCATGCCGACGAAGCCTGTCACCCCGGGGGTATTGCGCACCACATACCATGAATCTTCCGAGAGGATCAAGTTCACCAGCACATAGCCTGGGAAGATGTGGCGCTCCACAGTGCGACGTTTCCCATCCTTGACCTCGATCTCCTCCTGCGTGGGAATGACCACGTCAAAGATCTTATCCTTCATGCCCATCGTTTCGATGCGCTGTTCCAGATTGTGGCGAACCTTGTTCTCGTAACCGGAATAACAATGGATCACAAACCACGCCGGACCTTCAACTTCCGTCTCGATGGGAGGCAAGTCGGAGGGAATCTGCGGCTCGGAAGCAGGAGCAGACGCCGGGTCCGATGGAGAAGCGACATCCTCCGCAGGAGCGTTCTGCTCCTCGGCTCGTTCCTCGTTCGGTTCCTGTTCAAACTGCTCTTGCGGTTCCGGTAAATCCATTAGATCCTCAATTCGTCACTACAAGCCGAGCACAATGCCCAGCACCTCGCCGGCGAGGTAATCCACGCCTGCGAGGAAAATTCCCATCACGACCATCACCAGGAGCACGAGCAATGTCAGGCGTTTTGCTTCGGGCCAGGTAGGCCAAGAGACCTTGCGAAGTTCGCCCGAGGTCTCGCGGAAGTAACGCTGGATTGCGTTTTCGCTCTTCCTGACTTTCTTTGCCTTCTCAGCCAAGATAATACTCCTTCATTTGTATTTTACGGCTAAAACGCCGCGAGCCGCGGCGTTGCCTTAGGCAGGCCAGGTAGGACTTGAACCCACAACCGCTCGTTTTGGAGACGAGTGCTCTGCCAATTGAGCCACTGGCCTAGGTTTAGTTGGGTAGTTTTTTAGTCTTATAGTTTCGTAGTTCAACTACTTAACTATCCAACTACCCAACTAAGTAACTACTTCGTTTCGCGGTGTACTGTGTGCTTTCTGCAGCGCGAGCAGTACTTCTTGAACTCCAGCCGATTCGGATCGTTGCGGCGATTCTTCTCGGTGGTGTAATTTCGCTCCTTGCAATCGTTGCATTGCAGCGTGATTACCGGGCGAACATCCTTCTTCTTGGAAGCCATTTTACTACCTTACTTTCAAAATTTTCCTGTCACCGTAGCGCTTCGAGATTCTTCGCTTCGCTCAGAATGACAAAGTGATTACTCGATGATCTTGGTGACGACGCCCGCGCCGACGGTCAGACCGCCTTCACGGATGGCGAATTTGGAGCCCTGCTCCAGCGCCACCGGCACGATCAGTTCC